>DASUSH010000076.1:0-6362 GCA_036375215.1 Solirubrobacterales bacterium | reverse complement strand
GCCCTTCTTCTCGAGCTCGTCGGCCATCTCCTTGACGGTGTGCTGCGCCTGCGCGACCGCCAGGCCGTAACCGGGGACGATCACGACGCTGTCGGCGTAGGCCAGCTTGATCGCGGCGTCCTGGGCCGTGATCGAGGTGTGTGGGCGTTCCTCGCCGTCGCCCGCGCCGCCCGCCGCGACCGCGCCGAAGCCGGCGAAGAGGATGTTGCCGACCGAGCGGTTCATCGCCGTCGCCATCTCGAGGGTGAGGATCGTTCCCGATGAGCCGACGAGCGTGCCGGCCACGATCAGGGCGACGTTGTCGAGCGCGAAGCCCGCGGCGGCGGCCGAGAGCCCGGTGAGGGCGTTCAGGAGCGAGATCACGACCGGCATGTCGGCGCCGCCGATCGGGAGCACGACCAGGTTCCCGAGGACGCCGGCGGCGACCAGCACGGCGATGAAGAGCGCCTGCGAGGGGTCGTCGTTGTTGGCGGCGAGCACGATGCAGCCCGCGAGCGCGCCGAGCAGGAGCAGGGCGTTGATGACCTGCTGCCCCGGAGCCTTGATCGGCTGGCTCGGGATGATGCCCTGGAGCTTCCCGAAGGCGATGTTCGAGCCCCAGAACGAGATCGAGCCGATCACCATCGAGAGCAGGATCGGGACGAACACGTCGAGCGGGATCTCGTGGCCGAGGGTGAGCTCGTGGCGGAACTCCGACCACGCGATCAGCGCGACCGCGCCACCGCCGACGCCGTTGTAGAGCGCGACCATCTGCGGCATCGCGGTCATCTGCACGCGGATCGAGGCGACGACGCCGACCGCCGTGCCGATCGCGAGGCCGATGGCGATGAACTCCCAGTTGCCGACCCCGTCGAGCAGCAGCGTGGTGGCGACCGCGATCGCCATCCCGCCGGCGGCGATCAGGTTGCCCTGCTTCGCCGTGGTCGGGTGCGTGCCGCGGCGGACGCCGAAGATGAAGAGCGAGAAGGAGACGATGTAGAGGACCGTCGCCAGGTCCCCGCCCGGCTCGAGCACGGCGAGGAGCGAGCTCACGGCTTCGCCTCGGCGTCCGTCCCGGCCGCTTCCTTCCTCGGCTTGCGCACGAACATGCCGAGCATCCGGTCGGTGACCAAGAACCCGCCGACGATGTTGATCGTGCCGAACGCGATCGCGATCGTGCCGATCACGTACTCGAGCGGGTCGTCGGCGTAGCCGACGACGATCAGCCCGCCGAGCATGACGATGCCGTGGATCGCGTTCGTCTGGCTCATCAGCGGGGTGTGCAGCGTCGCGGGCACCTTCGAGATCACCTCGAAGCCGACGAAGGCGGCGAGCACGAAGATGGTCAGCTCTGTGATCAGGTCCATGCCGGCCCCCTAGCCCTCAGCGGCCTGCTTGGCGCGCTCGTTCTTGATCTCGCCCTCGTGCGTGATGCAGGCGCCGGCGATGATCTCGTCGTCGAAGTTCAGGTTCAGGTTGCCCTCCTCGTCGACGAGGAGCCCGAGCAGGTTCTCGACGTTCTTCGCGTAGAGCTGCGAGGCGTCCGTCGCCATGTCGCTCGGCAGGTTCCGCGGGGCGATGACCTTGACCCCGCCCACCTCGACGGTCTTGCCCGCCTCGGTGCGCTCGCTGTTGCCGCCCGTCTCGCCGGCGAGGTCGACGATCACCGAGCCCGGCTGCATGTTCGCGA
This sequence comes from Solirubrobacterales bacterium, assembly GCA_036375215.1. Taxonomy (GTDB): domain Bacteria; phylum Actinomycetota; class Thermoleophilia; order Solirubrobacterales; family 70-9; genus DASUSH01. The sequence goes on along the minus strand of DASUSH010000076.1, from coordinate 4,693 downwards.
TCGCCTGCTCGGTGATCAGGATCGGCGCGGGGCGGCCCGGGATCTGGGCGGTGGTGATGATCACGTCCTGCCTCGCGGCGTTCTCGGCGAGCGCCTCGCGGACCTGCTGGTTCTCATCGTCGGTGAGCGGGCGCGCGTAGCCGCCCTCGTCCTCGGCGTCGGGGATGAAGTCGAGCTCGAGCGGGCGGCCGCCGAGGCTCGCGATCTGCTCCCAGGCGGCGCGGCGGATGTCGAAGCCGGTGACGATCGCGCCGAGCCGCTTCGCGGTCGCGATCGCCTGCAGCCCGGCGACGCCGGCGCCGAGCACGAGCACTCTCGCGGGCGACACCGTGCCGGCGGCGGTGGTCATCATCGGGAAGAAGCGGCCGGCCTCGCGGGCGGCGAGCAGGGTCGCGGCGTAGCCGCCGACGTTCGCCTGCGAGGAGAGCGCGTCCATCGACTGCGCCCTCGTGATCCGCGGGATCGCCTCCATCGCGAACGCGGTGACGCCCGCGGCGGCGAGCGCCTTGTTCGACTCGCCCGCGGTCAGCGGGTTGAGGAAGCCGATCAGGACCTGCCCCTCGCGCAGCTCGTCGATCTCGTCGGGGTTCGGCGGCGCGACCTTGGCGACGACGTCGCCGCCCCAGGCCCCGGCGCCCTCGAGGGTGGCCCCCGCCTCCTCGTATTGGGCGTCGGGATGCCCGGCCTCCTCGCCCGCTCCGGGCTCGACCGTGACCTCGATCTCGCTCTTCCCCAGGCTCGTGACCGCATCGGGGACGAGCGCCACCCGGCGCTCTCCCTCGGCTGACTCTTTCGGCACACCGACCCGCAAGATGATCGAGTCCTAATCAGCGCGCCCGCGGGGGCAGCGCGGATCGAGCTCGGTGGCGCGCGCGACCGAAGCGGGTAGCGGGGCTACCCGCGAGGGAGTGGGTGCCGATCCAGCGAAGGGCTGCGCTGTCGTCCGTGGGTGCGATGGTCGGGATTCGGTCATTGAGCGGCGGAGAGGGTATAAGAGCGGCGTCGTTCGCCCGCCACCGGCACGGGATCCAGGATTCGGCGATGGCGGCGAACGAGGCCAGGGGGCCCCGCGCGGTATGGCCGAAACCACGTTCGCACGAGCCTCGGGCCCGACCTGCAGCCCTCGAACGCCGGTCAGCCCCACCCGTGCTCGGACAGCACCGGGGTCCCCGGTAGCTGCACCTGGGTCGAGAACGAGGCCTAAACGAACGGTGCCCAGGGCATCGAGACGGTGGCCCCGAAGACCGGCACGATCAAGAAGATCCGCTGGATCGCCGGCGCCCCGAGCTCGTTCAGGTTCCAGTCGTCAAGGTGAAGGCGAACGGCCAGGCGAAGGTCAAGTAGCACTCGCCGCATGAAGCCGCACACGACGGTGCCCTCCAGGGCCCCGTCGTCGTTCAGGTCTCGGGCTGGATCCTGAAGACCTGTTCGCCGGTGCCGGCCGTGACCCAGATCGTCTCGTCGCCGGCGGCGACCTCCTCGGGCGAGCCCGGGACCTCGATCGTCTGGGAGACCTCCTCTTGGGCGGGATCGATCCGGGCGACCGCGCCGCCGCCCACCGCGACCCAGACCGAGCCGAAGGCGGCGACGACACCGCGTGGCTCGGTGCCGACCTCGACGGGCTGACCGACCTCGCCCGAGCCCGCGTCGATCGCCACCACCTCGCCGTCGTCGGTGTTGGCGACCCACACCTTGCCGTCCTCGACCGCGATGCCCTTCGGGTTGGCGCCGACGTCGATCTCGGTCTCGACCTGGTTCGATCCCTCGTCGATCACCGAGACGGTGCCGCTCGCCCGGTTCGTCACCCAGATCTTGCCCTCGCCGGCGGCGATGCCGTGCGGCTCGGAACCCACCCCGATCTCCGCCTGGGGGGTCTCGGAGTCGGGCTTGATCTCGACCGGGGTGACCGAGTTCGAGCCCGCGTTGGTGACGTAGATGCCGTCGCCCGAGTGGACGACCGCCCGGGGCGTGGTGCCGACGGGGATCCGCGCCTGGCGGCCCGTGCGCTCGTTCACGCGCAGGACCTGGCCCTCGTCGCTGAGCGCGGCGTAGATCGAGGCCGGCCCGGAGGTGACCCCCTCCGGGGCGCCGAGGCCCGTGATCGCCTCGCCCGGCTTGCCCGACGTCGGGTCGACCGGGGTCAGCGTGCCGCCGAGGCGGCTGCCCACCCAGACCGTGCCGCTCTCCTCGGAGGCCGCGATCCCGACCGGCATCCCGCCGATGTCGATGGCCCCGCCGGAGACGGCCGCGTCGCCGAAGCCGGCCTGCCCTCCCCCGCCGCCGTCGCTCTCGCCGCCGCCTCCCGATCCGCCCGCCTCGGCGCCGCCGCTCGCCTCCTGGTCGGGCGCGCCGTCGCCGCCGCCGCCGAGCGCGATCACGGCGACGATCGCGGCGACGACGCCGAGCGCGGCGAGCCCGGCGAGCAGCCGGCGGCGGCGCACGGCGGGGCTGTGGGTCGAGCGCTCGGCGGCGGCCCCCCGCGGGGCCGCGGCGGTCTCGGCGGCGGCGGTGGCGCGGGCGGCAGGGGCGGGCCCGGGCGAGTCGCCCTCGGGCTCGGCGGGCGGCGCCTCGCGGGCGAGCGGGCGGGTCCGCGGCTCAGGTTCCGCGGCGGGCGCGGCGGGCGCCGTCTCCGCCCGGCGCTCCCCGGTCGCGTCGCGCGGAGGCTCCGTCGGCGGCGCCGGCAGCTCGCTGGTCGGCGCCGGGGCGGCCTCGCCGATGGCGACCGTGCGCTCGCCCTCGCTCACCTTGCGGCCTTCGATCGCCGCGTTCGCCGCGCGGGCGAGGTCGCCGGCCGACGGGAAGCGGTCGTCGGGGTCCTTGGCGACCGCCCGCTGGATCGCGTCGGCGAGGGCCGGGGGCAGCTCCGGGCGAAGCTCGCGCACGTCAGGCGGCTCCTCCATCAGGTGGGCGTACATCTTCGCCACCTTCTCGGTCTGCTTCGCGAAGAGCGCCGAGCCGCAGAGCATCTCGTGGAGCAGGCAGCCGAGCGCGTAGACGTCGGTGCGGGCGTCGAGGCGCTCGCCCTTGATCTGCTCGGGCGCGGCGTAGTCGAGCGTCCCGATGAACGCGCCGCTCGCGGTCAGGCCGGTCTCGGCGTCGATCGCGCGGGCGAGCCCGAAGTCGGTCAGGTAGACGTGCTCGCCGCCCTCGCGGGCCTCGATCAGGACGTTCCCCGGCTTGATGTCGCGGTGAATCAGGCCGCGCGAGTGCGAGGCGTCGAGGGCGGCGGCGAGCGGCCCGAGCAGTGCCGCGGCGTGCTCCGGCTCGAGCCAGCCCTCGCGGTTGAGGAGGCCGCGCAGGTCGGTGCCCTCGACGTAGTCCATGGTCACGAACAGCAGGCCGTCCTCCTCGCCGGCGTGGTGAACCGAGACCACGTTCGGGTGGCGGATCGAGACCGCGATCCGCGATTCCGACTGGAAGCGCTTGCGGAAGCTCTCGTCGCCGGCCAGCTCCGGCGAGATCACCTTGAGCGCGACGACGTGGTCGAGCGCGATGTGGCGCGCCTTGTAGACGACGCCCATCCCGCCGCGCCCGGCGACCTCCTCGATCCGGTGACCGGCGAACGTCGTACCGGGGGCAAGCCCCCCGTCCCTGAAAGCCATCCCGCGCATTCTGCCGCTATCGCCGCGTTTGAGAAGGCCGGCTAGGCGCGAGCGCCGACGCCGGCCAGCGAGGCCATGCGCTCGAGCGTGTGGTTGCGCTCGCCCGGGTCCATCTGGATGAACGAGCAGATCAGGCGATCGACGCCGAGCGAGCGGAACTTCTCGACCCGCTCCGCGACCTCCTCCTCGGTGCCGACGAGCGAGGTCGCGTCGACGAGCTCGTCGGGGATCGCCGCGTAGGCGTCGTCGCGCTTGCCGTCGAGGTAGAGGGACTGGACCTCGTCGGCGACGTCGCCGAAGCCGAAGCGGTGGGTGAGGTCGACGTAGAAGTTGGTCTTGCGGCTGCCCATGCCGCCGAGGTAGAGGAGCAGGCCCGCCTTGACGACGGCGCGCGCGGTGTCGAGGTCGCCGTCGATCGCGACCTGGACGGTCGGCGAGATCTCGAGGTCGGAGCGGCTGCGCCCGCCCTGCTCGAAGCCGGCCTCGAGGTGCTCGCCCCAGGTCGACTCGAAGGCGTCGGGCGAGGAGAAGATCGGGATCCAGCCGTCGCAGATCTCGGCCGCCATCTCGACCGACTTGCGGCCGATCGCGCCGACGAAGATCGGGATCTCAGAGCGGAGCGGATGCACGTTCAGCTTGAGCGCCTTGCCCTGGCCGGTGACGCCCTCGCCCTCGGTGAGCGGCAGCGTGTAGTGCTCGCCCGAGTGCTCGAGCCGGCCCTCGCGGGCGACGATCTCGCGGACGACCTCGATGTACTCGCGGGTCCGGCCCCACGGCTTCGCGTAGGGGACGCCGTACCAGCCCTCCGAGACCTGCGGCCCCGAGGGGCCGAAGCCGAAGATGAACCGCCCGCCCGAGAGGGCGTCGATCGTGACGCCAGCCATCGCCGCGGCCGCCGGCGGCCGCGCCGGGACCTGCATGATCGCCGCGCCGAGCTTGATCGTCTCGGTCTGCGGGGCGAGCCAGGCCAGCACGCTGACCACGTCGGAGCCATAGGACTCCGCGACCCAGGCCGAGTCGTAGCCCGCCGCCTCCGCTGCCTTCACGATCGCGATCGCGTCCTCGCCCTGCGGGCCGATGCCCCAATAGCC
>DASUSH010000075.1:0-15177 GCA_036375215.1 Solirubrobacterales bacterium | reverse complement strand
AGCTCGTCCGCGACCTCGAGCGCGTTCGCAAGGACTTCGAGAAGCGCGCCAACAAGACCCGGCGCGACGCGGAGACCCAGGCGCGCAAGGCGCGCCGCGACGCCGAGCAGCGCGTGAAGCGTGCCCAGCGCGAGGCCGAGGCGCAGATCCGCAAGGCACGCAAGCAGGCCGAGAGCACCGCCGGGCGCGCCCGCAGGCAGGTCGAGGGCGGCGCCCGTCGAGCCGGGCGGACGGCGCGCGACGTCGCCGATCCCGCGCTCGCCCAGGCCGACGTCCTGCGCCGCCGCGCCGGAGCGCCCGGGGGCCCGATCGCCCTCTACGACCAGCTCACGGTTCCGCAGATCAAGTCGCGGCTCAAGGACCTCTCGAAGGCCGACCTGCGCAAGGTCCGCACCTACGAGAAGAACAACGACGCGCGCAAGGGCCTGCTCGACGACCTCGACCGCCGCATCGGCGACGGCGCGAAGACGGCGTCGACCCGCAAGCGCTCGACCGCGAGGAAGTCGACGGCGAAGAAGACGACGGCGAGGAAGACGACGGCGCGCAAGAGCACCGCGCGCAAGCGCTCGAGCTAGCCGGGCCCCGCTACAACTGGGGGCGTGAGCGCGTCCCCCACCGAGAGCGCCGCCGCGGCGCGCCCGCGCCGCGGCGACGAGCTCGACCTCGAGGTCGAGGACCTGGTCTACGGCGGCCGGGGCATCGGCCGCCGGGACGGCTTCGTCGTCTTCGTCCGCGGCGGGCTGCCCGGCGACCGGGTGCGGGCGCGCGTCACCAAGTCGAAGCGCCACTACGCCGAGGCCGACGCGACCGAGGTCCTGCGCGCGAGCGCCGACCGGATCCCTGCCCGCTGCGACCACGGCGGCGAGCCCTGCCCGGGGGCGCCGTGGCAGGAGCTCCCCTACGAGCTCCAGCTCGACCACAAGCAGCGCCAGGTCGCCGACGCGCTTGAGCGGATCGGCGGCTTCGCCGGCTTTGCACCCGAGCCCATCGAGCCCGCGGTCGAGCGCTGGCGCTACCGCAACAAGTTCGAGTACTCGTTCGGCGAGCGCGACGGGGAGCTCGTCCTCGGCTTCCACGCCCGCGGCCGCTGGGACCTCGTCGTCGACGCCGAGGACTGCCTGCTCGCCTCCGTGGCGGGCAACGCCGAGCGCAACCGGATCCGCCACTGGGCGCGGGTCGAGGGCATCCCCGCCTACGACCGCCGCGCGCAGGAGGGCGTCTTGAGGAACCTGGTCGTCCGCGAGGGCCGCCGCACCGGGCAGCTCCAGACCCGCCTCGTCACCTCCCCCGCCTCCTTCGCCCGCCCCCCGGTCGACCTGCACACCGTGATCGACGGGCCCGCCGGGAGCACCGACGGCCCGACCGGCGTGCTCGGCTCGGAGCGGCTCGCCGAGGAGCTCTGCGGCCTGCGGCTCGAGATCTCCCACCCCGCCTTCTTCCAGACCAACACGGAGATGGCGGAGCGGCTCTACGCGATCGCCGCCGAATTCGCGGGGCTGACCGGCGTCGAGCGCGTCTTCGACCTCTTCTGCGGGATCGGCACGATCGGGCTCACCCTCGCCCGCGACGCCGGCGAGGTCTGGGGCGTCGAGGCGATCCCCGAGGCCGTCGCCGACGCCGAGCAGAACGCGGCGCGCAACGGGATCGAGAACGCCCGCTTCCGCCCCGCCGACGCCCGGCTCGGGATCCGCCCGCTGGTCGAGGAGGCGGGCCGGCCGGACGTCGTCGTCGTCGACCCGCCGCGCTCCGGCCTCTCCAACAAGATCGTCCGCCGCGTGCTCGAGTGCGGCGCCCGCCGGATCGTCTACGTGTCGTGCAACCCGACCACGCTCGCCCCCAACGCCGTCGCGCTCGGCGAGGCCGGATATAAGCTCCGCCGCGTGAAGCCGGTCGACATGTTCCCGCACACCCACCACGTCGAGTGCGTCGCCCTGCTCGAGCGGGAGGGCGCGTGATCAGGCGCGGCTTCGGGGTCGCGGCCGGCCTCGAGCCCGAGGTCGCCACGCCGCTCGCCGCGCGCTGCGACGAGCTCGGCTACACCTCGATCTGGTCGAACGACCACCCGGGCGCGCTCGGCCTCGAGACCCTCGCCGCCTTCGCCGCGGGCACCGGCCGGCTCGACCTCGGCGTCGCGGTGATGGCGCTCGACCGCCACGACCCGATCGAGATCAACGGCCACATCGAGCGCCTGGGCCTCGACCGCGACCGGCTCTGGCTCGGCGTCGGCGCCGGCTTCGACCGCAAGCCGCTCTCGACGATGCGCCGGCTCGAGCCCGAGCTCCGCGACGTCGTCCCCGGGGTCCGCCTCGTGCTCGCCGCGATGGGCCCGAAGATGTGCGCGCTCGGCGGCGCGAGCTTCGACGGCGTGTTCTTCAACTGGATGAGCCCGGAGTTCGCCGCAGGCGCCCGGGAGCACGTGATCGCCGGGGCCGAGGACGCGGGCCGCGAGCCGCCGCCGATCTTCGGCTACGTCCGCGTCGCCGTCGGCGAGGACGCGGGTGAGCGCCTCGCGAAGGAGGAGTCCTTCTACCGCGACCTCCACGCCGGCTACCGCAACCACTTCGACCGCCTCGGCGCGCCCGAGGGCACGGTCGGCGTCGCGGCCGCCGACTCCGAGCAGAGCCAGGCTGCGCTCGCGGAGCACCACGAGCCGCTCGACGTAGTCGTCGTGCGCGGGCTCGCGAGCGCCTCGCTCGAGGCGATGAGCGCGGTCGCCGAGGCGGCGGCGCCGGCGAGCGCTTGACCCGCCGAGCGCTCTTCGTCGCGACCGCGCTCCTCGCGCTGCTCATCCCCGCCACCGCGCTCGCCGCGGCCCCCGGCCCGAAGCCCCCGCTCTCCGCCAACGGCTACTTCTTCACCGACGCGAGCGGCCGAGCGGTGTTCATGCACGGCTTCAACATGGTCTACAAGGTCGGGTCCTACGCGCCCTCGGACTTCGGCTTCGGCGCCGACGACGCCCGCTTCCTGCGCCGCCACGGGTTCAACACGATCCGGCTCGGGCTGATCTACAAGGGCCTCGAGCCGGACCCGCCCGGGCCGTCCGGCCGCCCCGCCTACGACGTCGGCTACCTCGACAAGATCGCGAAGACCGAGCGGGTGCTCGCGAAGCACCGGATCTTCAGCCTCCTCGACTTCCACCAGGACATGTACAACGAGCGCTTCGAGGGCGAGGGCTGGCCCGACTGGCAGACGTTCGACGACGGCCAGGCCGCCGAGCCCAAGAACGGGTTCCCCGCGAACTACCTCTTCATGCAGGCCCTCAACACGGCGTTCGACCACTTCTGGGCGAACGACCCCGCCGAGGGCGTAGGGCTCCAGGACCGCTACGCGATGGCGTGGCGTTTCGTCGCCGAGCGCTTCGGCGGCAACCCCTACGTGATGGGCTACGACCTGATGAACGAGCCGTGGCCCGGCAGCGCCTGGCCGGGTTGCGCCTCGACCACCGGCTGCCCCGCGTTCGACGCCGGCCCGCTGACCGACTTCTCGAACCGGACGATCGCCGCGATCCGCGACGTCGACGACGAGACCCTCGTCTTCTGGGAGCCGCTCCTCACCTTCGACTTCGGCGCCGCGACCGCGCACGCCGACACCGGTGATCCCAGCGCCGGCTTCAGCTTCCACGACTACTGCATCGCCGGCGCGCTCGGCTCGGTCGGCATCCCGATCACCGCGCTCGGCGTCCCCGAGGGCACCACCTGCGCCGAGCTCGAGGAGCTCGTCTTCCAGAACGCCCAGGGCGTCGCCGAGCGCACCGGCGACGTGCCCTTCCTCACCGAGTTCTCCGCGACCGACGACGCCGAGACCAACGAGCGCCTCGTCCGCCTCGCCGACGAGTACATGGTCTCCTGGCAGTCCTGGCACTACTGCGACTGCGACGACCCGACCACCGCAGGGCCCGGCATCCAGTCCCTCGTGATCGACCCGCGCGAGCCGCCGCGCGGCGAGAACGTGAAGCGCGAGAAGCTCGCGCTCTTCTCGCGCCCGTACCCCCGCGCCGTCGCCGGGACCCCGATCGGCTTCGAGTTCGACCCCGAGAGCCGCGCCTTCGACTTCGCCTACCGCACCGAGCCCGTCGGCGGCGGCAGGCTGTCGAAGCGGACCCAGACCGAGGTCTTCGTGCCGCCGATCCACTACCACGGCGACTACGCGGTGGACGTCGAGGGCGCGAAGGTCGTCTCGAAGCCCGGCCGCCGCGTCCTGCGCCTTCGCAACGCGCGAGGGGCGAAGGAGGTCAGGGTCCGGGTCGTTCCGGGCTAGCTACGCCGACAGGGCGGCGGCCGCGGGCGCGGCCGCCGCGTCCACGCCGAGCCGAGCCGCCTACAGCGCGGCCAGGCGCTGCCGATACGGGCACTGGTGGCAGGTGCGCGCGTCGCGATCGTCGTTCTGCTCGCCGCGACGGCGGCGGCCGCGTCGGGCTGCGGGTTGCCGTTCGCGGTGCGCACCGCGCCGCCCACGCTCGAGGAGTTCCTGGACCGCGTCGACCCGATCTGCCTGCGCGGCCACGTCGCCGCGGACGACGCCGAGCTGGCAGCTGAGGAGGCAGCGGCCCAGGCCCGGTGGCCGTCCAACCGCGTCGAGGCGGAGATCCGCTTCGGCCGGGCGGCGGCGCTGCGCGCGGCCTACCTGGCCGCGCGGGCGCTCGGCGAGCCGCCCGCGCGCAGGCGCGCGTACGGCCGATGGCTGACCGCGATGGGCCAGCGGGCGCGCGTCTACCGCCGGTGGGGAGAGGCGTGGCTCAGGGGCGACGAGGAGCGCATGTCGCACCTCTCGGTCCGCGTCGACATCGCGCTCCACCGCACCGACGTGCTTGGGGAACGGCTCCCGTTCGACGTCTGCGGCTCAGGCGACCCCGCGTTCAATAACTCGCCCTACGAGCCCGGCAAGCACCCGCCGCGCGAGTACACCGGGGTCTTCCCGCGCAAGGATCGCGAGAAGGTCTCCTCCGCCCGGGGGCTGTGGCTGGGCCACAGGCGGATCGGGCGCGTCTACGACGTCGTGAACCAGCCGGGGTCGACCGTGGCCTTCCTCCGCTACAAGCGCAAGTACGCGCCGCTCGCATTGGACGGCAGCGTCGAGCTGTTTCGCTCCCGCGAGAAGCCCGGCCTCTACTGGCTCGCGCTGCAGCCGCCGAAGACGCGCACCCCGGAGTGGGACGCCGCCGAAGCGGCCGGCTACCTGCCGCAGGACTAGTACGGCGGCAGCTCGTCGTACCACTCGCCGAGCGAGCGGAACGCCGACCAGAAGGCGCGCTTGGAATCCTCGGTGTCGAGCGAGGCGTCGATGTCGGGGACGCAGATCGCGCTCACCGTCGGGGTCAGCGTCTGCACCTCGCCGAGCTCGGGCTCGAGCTCGGAGGAGAGCGGGATCTGCAGCTCGTTCAGCGTCTCCAGCGCGCGCTCGCCCATGACCGCGATCATCCGCGGTTGCACGACCGCGATCTCCTCGACGAGCCGGGCGACGCACTCGGGCGACGCCAGCTCGGGATCCGACAGCGGACACTTCACGCAGAGGGTCCCGTACACGGCGAGCGGGTCGATCCCGAGCCGCTTCAAGCTCTTCATCAGGGCGTTGCCGGAGCGGCCGTAGAAGGCGACGCCCTCCTCGATCTCGGCGGCGGTCGCGGCGTACTTCAGCAGCATGATGTCCGCCTGCGGGTGCCCCGAGCCGAGCACCGGCATCAGGTTGCCGCGCGGGCAGGAACGGCACTCCTGGAGCTCGCGGGTGAGCTGGTTGAGCTCGCGGATCGCGCGCTCGAGGTATTTCTCGCGGATCTCGTCGTCGGTCGCCGGCATCGCCTCGGTTGAATTTGACGGTCCCGGACGCGCTCCTCTCTCGCGATCGGGGTGCATCACTTCTTGCCCGCCCGAGGCTTGCGCCGCTTGCCGCCCCTGCCGCCCCCGGTCTGCACGAACTTGAGCGCCTGCACGTAGATCAGGTTGCGGTGCTTGCGGGTGATGTCGGCGTCGCGCATCGACTCGAGGAACTCCTCGGCGCCGTCGAAGTCGTGCATACGGATCCGCACGCTGCCGAGGCCCTGGGCGACGTGGCTGTCCGAGCCCGCGCCCGGCACGATCCGGTACTTGGCGGCGAACCGCTCGGCCTCCTCGTTGAACGCCGTGAGCGCCACCCGGGGGTTGAAGACCTCGAGGATGTCGATGTCCTCGACCATGTCGATCAGGTGCTCGTAGTCGGGCACCGAGTGCAGCCGGTCGAACGGGTGGGGCACATAGACGAGCCCGCCCTGCCGCTTGATCTGGGAGATCGTCTCGGCCATCGTCAGCCCGCGCGGGATCTTCTCCTCGATGAAGAGGCCGATCACCTCCCCCTGCTCGGCGGTCTTCACCTCCTCGGCGACGATCACCTTCGGCCCGCCGTTCCGCGCCGCGAGCTCGCGCGCCTCGTGCGCCCCGGAGACCTCGTTGTGGTCGGTGATCGCGATCGCGCCGAGGCCCCGCTCGCGCGCCGTGGCGAGCAGCACGTCGACCGGGGTCGCGCAGTCGGGCGAGTGGTCGGTGTGCATGTGGAGGTCGACCTCGATCAGCTCGCGCTTCTCGATCCGCCGGCGCACCGCCGGGTTGCCGCGCGGATCGTGGCGGCGGGCGACGATCCGCCCGTAGATCTCGTCGAGGTCCGCGGCGACGTCGGACCAGCGACGCGCCTCGCGCGCGGCGCGTCGCGCGAGCCGGCGGCGCAGGCCCTCCTCGCCGCAGAGCCTGGCGAGCTGCCCGGCGAGGGTGACCGGGTCGCCCGGTGGGAACAGCAGGCCCGCGTCGCCGTCGGCGAGCAGCTCGTTGTAGACGGCGATGTTGGAGGCGACCGTGACCGTCCCGGAGGCGAGCGCCTCGCGCACCAGGGACGGCGCGGCGTGCGAGCCGCCGGAGGCGACCGCGAGCACGTCGGCCGCGCCGATCAGCTCACTCGGGGCGCAGTCCCCCGGGCCGCAGATCCGCACGCGCTCCCGGATCGCCCGCGGGATCACGGGCGGGCGCTCCGCCGGCCGCTCGAGCCAGATCGCCGCCTCCCAGTCGACCTCCTCGGGGAGCCGGCGCAGCGCGCGCACGAAGAGTCGCATCGCGCCGCGCTCCTCGCCGAGGCAGTAGGCGAGCCGGACCGGCCGGGCGCCGTCGTCAGCGTCGCCGCCGGGCCAGGCGGCCGGCGCGGCGCCGTCGGCGCCGGGGACGACGAGGTCGTAGGAGCCGGGGAAGAAGCGCTCGAGGAGCTCGACCGTCCCGCGGGTCGAGGCGGTCCGCGCGTCCAGGCGGCCGAAGAAGATCTCGACGAGGGGGCGCGCGACCTGGGTCGAGAGCACCCGCTCGGTGGGCTCGTGGAAGCTGCCGACGTTCAGCGACCGCGAGTAGCGCAGCGCGGTCGAGGCGGTGCTGGGCGCGAACGGGTCGTGGACGTGAACGATGTCGAAGCGCGCGGTCTCGAAGAGCCGCTCGAGCGTGCGGCTCACGTCGAGCGGGACCGGTGCCGCGCGCGGGCGCGGGCCGCGCGGCAGCGCGATGCCCTGGCCGACCGCGAGCACCGGCGGGCCATCGTCGCCGGCCCGAGGCAGGCCGGGCGCCTCGAAGAGCCCCTCGGCGTCGTCCTCGGCGTCGCGGATCGCCCGCCGGGCGTCGCGGATCTGCGTCCGCGAGGGCGACGGGGCGGCGATCAGCACCCGGTGGCCGGCGGCGGCCTGCTCGCGCGCGACTCCGCCGACGAACTCGTTCACCTCGTGCGCGTTGCCCCACGGCTGCGGGGTCACATGCGCGATCGCCAGCGACTGCTTGGGCACGGCGTGAGCATATGGCGCCGCTACTCGCCGAGCAGCTCGTCGAGCGGGCGCGGGCGGCCGACGTGATGCCCCTGCACGAAGTCCACGCCGTATCCGCGGAGCATCTCTTCGAGCTCGAGCCGGCGTTCGAGGAGCTGTGCGCCCGGCCGGGGACGCCGGCCATCCGGGGGGATCCCCGGATCGGCGGCCGGTGTTACCCGCAGCCGCGTTTGCGTCAGGCGGGCTTCGTCTCGGCGGGCTCGATGTCGCCCTGGAGCTCGTCGGCGCGCTGGCCGGGGGCCTTGCGGCGGTGCTCCTCGATGAACTCCTCGGTCAACCGCCTCGCGTCGGCGTCGGGGCGCTGGTCGTGCGGCGACTTCATCAGGTAGCTGGACGGGCCGTCGAGCTGGCCGGCGATGCCGTTGTTGAGCGCCAGCTTGATCAGCCGGACGGCGTCGATCACGACACCGGCGGAGTTCGGGGAGTCCCAGACCTCGAGCTTGAGCTCGGCCGTGAGCGGCACGTCGCCGAAGGCCTTGCCCTCGAGGCGGATGTGCGCCCACTTGCGGTCGGTGAGCCACGGGACGTAGTCGGAGGGCCCGACGTGGACGTCGCGCTCGGGCAGCTCCGTGCCCATCACCGACGTCACCGCGTTCGTCTTCGAGATCTTCTTCGAGTCGAGGCGCTCCCGCTCGAGCATGTTGAAGAAGTCCATGTTGCCGCCGACGTTCAGCTGCGAGGTGTGCTGCAGCTCGACGCCGCGCTCGTGAAAGAGGCGGGCGAGGTTGCGGTGGACGATCGTCGCGCCGACCTGGGACTTGATGTCGTCGCCGATGATCGGCAGGCCGGCCTCGGTGAAGCGGCGGTCCCAGTAGTCCTCGCGGGCGATGAAGACCGGCAGGCAGTTGACGAAGCCGACACCGGCGGCGAGCGCCTGCTCGACGTACCACTTGGTCGCGTCCTCGGAGCCGACCGGGAGGTAGCAGACGAGCACGTCCGCCTTCGTCTCCTTGAGGATGCCGACGATGTCGGCGGTCTCGCCCGGCGCCTTGGTGATCTTCTGCTTGAGGTACTTGCCGAGCCCGTCGTGGGTCATCCCGCGATGGACTTCGACGCCCATGGGCGGCACGTCGGCGAACTTGATCGTGTCGTTCTGTCCCGACCAGATCGCCTCGGAGAGGTCCTTGCCGACCTTCTCGGCGTCGATGTCGAAGGCGGCGACGAACTCGATGTCGCGGACGTGATAGCCGCCGAGGTCGACGTGCATCAGGCCCGGCACCCGCTCGGCCGGGTCGGCGTCCTTGTAGTACTGGATGCCCTGGATGAACGAGTTGGCGCAGTTGCCGACGCCGACGATCGCGACGCGAACCTTGCCGTCGTCGACTCGGTGGTCCGACGCGGACGCGCCGTTAGATCCGGAAGCTCCGTTGGTGCCGCTCATACGAGAGAATTTCCTCCTGGGTCGGTCGCCGGGCGACCGATCGTGGGTGCAAGGGCTCCTATACCCGGATTCGCCATTTAGTTACAGCTCGGACTCGCCGTCGAGCTTCTGCAGCTCGCCGCGGACGTGCCAGACCCGCTGGCCGACGGTGAAGAGGGTGAGGACCGTGAGCGCGTAGATCGAGGCCTCGAGCAGGTCGACGCCCGAGATCAGCTCGCCGGCGCCGAAGACGAGGCCGATCGAGAGCAGGACGACCCGCACCGGCCGCGTCGCGACGCCGACCTTGCACTCGACGCCGAGCGCCTCGGCGCGGGCCCGGGTGTAGGAGACCATCAGCGAGCCGAGCACGGTCGCGACGCAGGCCGCCACCGCGAGCTCGTCGCCGAGCTCCGCGAAGTAGGCCGCGATCGCGGTGAGCACGATCCCCTCCTCGATCCGGTCGAGGGTCGAGTCGAGGAATGCGCCGAAGAGGGTGCCCTTGCCCGACATCCGCGAGTAGCGGCCGTCGAGCGTGTCCATGATCGAGCCGACGATGAAAGCCACGCCGGCGAGGAAGAAGAGGCGCTCGACGACGAGAACCGCGGCGGCGGCGTTCAGCACGAAGCCGGTCATCGAGATCGCGTTCGGCGTCAGCCGCGACTCGATCAGCGCGTCGCGCGCGACCGTACGGAGCTCGGTGCCACTACGGACTCGGCGCTCCGGACGCCGGCGGGGAGCTCGGGGAGGCGCGCTCATCTCATGCAGATGAGATCGAGCCGAACTCGGGCGCGTTCAGTTTGTTCCGAGGATTCGGCGATTTCATTCAGGCGAGTCTAGGTCGGCGGCGGGCTCCGTGACGAACGCGACCGTGCGATCGACCACGTCGGGGCGATCGATCCAGGGCCAGTGGCCCGCGTCGGCGAGCTCCACCCGCTCGGCGCCGGGCAGGCGCGAGGCGTAATCGCCCGCGAAGCGCGCCGGGATGTACGGGTCGGCCGCGCCCCAGACGACGAGCGCCGGGCAGCCCACCCGCTCGAGCCCTGCGCCCGCCGCGGCCAGCGCCGGCGGGTCGGCGGAGCGGTAGAGCGCCAGGATCGCGCGCCGGGTCGCCGGGTCGCGGACGTTCGACCAGACCATCTCGACGAAGTCGTCGGGCATCGGGCGAAAGCCCGGCCGCGCCTCCCGCAGGGCCAGGCGCACGAACGGCAGGCCGGCGGTCGCGAAGAAGAGCTCGCCGAGCCCGCGGGTGCGCCAGATCCGCGCGGTGCGGTGCCACCGGTAGCCCGGCAGGACCGGCACCGAGTCGATGACGACGAGGCGCTGCAGGCGCTCGGGCTCGGCCAGGGCGGCGGCGAGCGCGAGCGCGCCCCAGTCGTGGACGACGAGCCGGTACTCGGCGATGCCGAGGCCGTCGACGAACTCGCCGGCGATGCGCCGGAGGCCGGCCATCGAGTAGTCGAACCCCGTGGCCGGCGGGCGCTCGGAGGCGCCGAAACCCGGCAGGTCGAACGCGATCGCGTCGCCCTCGTGGCGCTCGAGGAAGGGCAGCCACTGCCGCGAGTCGGTCGGGACGCCGTGGACGTAGATCGTGGGAGGGCCATCCCCCGGGCGGCGCCGGTAGGCGATCCGCGTCCCGGCGACGAGGAGCTGCTCGACGGCGGCGGGGCCCGTCATGCCCGCGAGCCTATTCTCCGCCCGTGATCCTCTGCCTCGGCGAGGCGATCGTCGACCTCGTCTGCGAGCGCGAGCTCGACACCCCCGCCGACGCCGATGAGTTCCGGCCCCGTTTCGGCGGCGCGCTCGCCAACGTCGCGGTGCAGATCGCGCGCTCGGAGGTAGGCGCCGAGCTGGCCGGTGGCGTCGGCGACGACCCGTTCGGACACTGGCTCGCGGAGCGGCTGGCCGACGAGGGGGTCGCCACCGAGGCGCTCTCCTTCGTTCCCGGCGTGCGGACGCCGATCGCCGTGGTCACCTTCGACCGCGAGCGCGAGCCCGACTTCCAGGTCTACGACCAGGGGATCACGGACACCGTCTGCTCGGTCGCCGACGGGCTCGAGGCCGCGATCGAGCGCGCCGAGGCGCTCGTCTTCGGCTCGAACACGCTCGTCGGCGACCGCGAGCGCGAGCTGACGATGCGCGCCCGCCGCCTCGCCCTCGACCGCGGGCTGCCCGTGCTCTTCGACCCGAACCTGCGGGCGCACCGCTGGGACGATCTGGAGCTCGCCCGCGAGCACTGTCTGGCGGCGGCCGAGGGGATCTTCTGCCTGCGCATGAACGAGGCCGAAGCGGCCTGGCTCGCGCCAGGGTCAGGCGGGGCGGTCGATGCCGCCGAGGCGCTCGCGGGCGCGCGCGGGGCCGCGGTCGTCGTCGTGACCCGGGGCGCCGACGGCGCCGTCGCCCGCGGCGCCGCATGCGCCGAGGCGCCGGGCGAGCCCGCCGATGTGGTCTCGCCGCTCGGCGCGGGCGACGCCTTCATGGGTGCGCTCGCGGCCGGGTTCGCGAAGCGCGGCTGGCAGCCCGGCGCGATCGCCGCCGCGCTGGCCGAGGCGAACCGGGCCGGCGCGCGGGCCTGCGCGGAGTGGCGGGCGGTTCCATGACGGGCCTCCCTCCCGAGCGGGAGCGGCCCCCGGCCCGGCGGCGAGGCCGGGTCCGCGCCGAACCCCCGGTGCGCATCGAGCTCACCCGGGCTGCGCGGGCCGCGGGCTGGGTGCGGCCGAGGAAGAGCCGCGTGCGCGCGATCCGCGATCGCCTCCGCGAGCTCTACGGCCGCCCTCGCAACAAGCCCCACCGCGACCCGGTGCACGAGCTCGTCCTCACGATCCTCTCCCAGAACACCTCCGACCGGAACCGCGACGTCGCCTACGGGCGGCTGCGCGAGCGCTTCGGCACGTGGGAGGAAGTGCGCGACGCCGGCGCCCGCGAGGTCGCCGACGCGATCAGGCCCGGTGGCCTCGCCGATACGAAGGCGCCGCGGATCCAGGCCGTGCTGCGCGAGCTCGGCCAGCCGATCGATCTCGACTGGCTGCGCGGGGCCCCGAGGGAGCAGGCGCTCGACTACCTCGTCGCGCTCCCCGGCGTGGGCCGCAAGACCGCCGCCTGCGTGATGATCTTCTCCTTCGACCGGCCCGAGATCCCGGTCGACGTGCACGTGCACAGGGTGGGGGGTCGGCTGGGGCTGTTCCGCGAGGGCGCGCCGTTCGAGGAGGCGCACGAGGAGATGCGCGCGATCACCGACCCCGAGGACGCCTACGAGCTGCACATCAACCTGATCACCCACGGCCGCCAGGTCTGCAGGCCGAAGCCACGTTGTGGCGAGTGCGGGCTGGCGCGGATGTGCCCCGCTTTCCGGGAGGGACGCGTGGTCCCGCGGAAATAATCCCCGCGGAGCGCCCGGCCCGCTTAGGATCGCCGTGCCCGGGGGGAGCGACGAGAGGAGCCTGATGAACCGGTCGGACCGCCACAAGCTCGCGCCCCGCCTCGCGATCGCAGGCGCCACGATCATCGGGTCGCTCGCCCTCGCCGCGCCGGCCGCGGCCGGTATCGGCGGCTTCCGCTACAGCGTCGCCTCGGGCGAGGTCGGCCCGAAGACCGCGAAGCTCTGGGCGGCGACGAAGAAGGAAGGCAAGGTGAAGGCGGAGGTCGCGACCGACGAGAGGTTCAAGAAGGTCAAGGACACCGCGAGCGCGAAGGCGAAGTCGGCCAACGACAAGACGGTGCAGGTGGACGTCGGCGGCCTGAAGCCGGGCGGCGAGTACTTCTACCGCTTCTGCGAGAAGAAGGGGCCCTGCAGCGACACCGGCGAGTTCGTGACCGCGCCGAAGAGCTCCAAGGACGTCCAGATCGAGTTCGCATACTCCGGCGACACCGACGGGACGACGCTCCAGGGGGCGAACCAGCCCTTCTTCGGTCCCTTCGACGTCTACAAGGCGATGCGCAAGGAGGGCAACGACTTCAACATCAACTTCGGCGACACGATCTACTCCGACTCCGAGGTGGCGGGCCAGCCGGCGGCGCTGACGGTCAGGGAGAAGTGGGCGAAGTACCGGCAGAACCTGGCGCAGAAGAACCTGACCAGGCTGCGCAGCTCGGCGGGGTTCTACTCGCACTGGGACGACCACGAGTTCATCAACGACTTCTCGATCCCGGAGGACGGCGAGGCGATCTACGAGGCCGGCGTGGAGGCGTTCACGGACTACGCGCCCGTCGAGTTCTCCTCGCAGAACGGCCTCTACCGGACCTTCCGCTGGGGGCGCAACGCCGAGCTCTTCTTCCTCGACGAGCGCTCGTTCCGCAGCGCCAAGGCCTCCGACGGCGGCGTCTGCGACAACCCGGCGACCGGCCAGCCGGACCTGGCCCCGACGGCCCCCGACGACAAGCGCCAGCTCTTCGCCGCGCTGATCCCCTCGTTGAACGAGCCGGTCTCGCAGGCCTGCAAGAACACGATCAACGACCCGAACCGCACCCTGCTGGGCCAGAACCAGCTCAACCGGTTCCTCGCCGACGTCGAGTCCTCGGACGCGCGCTGGAAGATCATCATGAACGAGACCCCGATCCAGCAGTTCTACGGGCTCCCGTACGACCGCTGGGAGGGTTACGCCCACGAGCGCGTGGCGCTGCTCAACGTGCTGATGGCGAGCAACATCAAGAACCTCGTCTTCCTCACCACGGACACCCACGCGGCGTTCGCAAACGTGGTGCGAACGCGGACGTTCGGAAACGACGTCGCGCCGGCGAACGCGCCCCCGGCCGCCCAGGACACCCCGTTCAACGACTACATCATCGGCCCGGTCGCGACGAACCCGTTCTGGGACGAGATCGACACGACGACGAACTCGCCCGGCGCCGGCATGCTGCTCTCGCAGGCGTTCTTCAAGCCGGCGCCCCCCAACGGCGTGGGGATGTTCTGCGCGCAGGGCGACGTCTACAGCTACGGCGAGGTAGTCGTCGACGGCGACCAGCTGATCATCGAGTACAACGATCAGAGCGGGGAGACCGTCCGCGACGTGAACGGCGAGCCCTGCGGGCCGTACACGCTGCAGGCGCAGTAGGGCGCATCGGGGCCCGGCCGGGCGGCACCGCTCCGCCCGGCCCCGGCTCGTGTTAATAACCTGGCGCGGGGTCCCAGGGGCCGGGCATTCATTCAATCCGCAAGGAGGCAGTTGACTTGAAGTTGAGAACCTTGATCGTCGTCGCAACCGCACTCGGCGCGCTGGCGCTCCCCGCCGGCGCCTCGGCGGGCAAGGACGAGGTGACGGTGATGAGCCGCAACATCTACCTCGGCTCCGACCTCAGCCCGGCGATCAACGCCCCTGACGTCCAGACGGCGATCGACGGCGCGGGCCAGATCTACAACGAGGTCACCCGGACCAACTTCCCGGAGCGGGCGGTGCTGCTCGCGGACGAGATCAAGGACGCGAAGGCCGACCTGGTCGGCGTCCAGGAGGCCGCCCTCTGGCAGCAGCAGATCCCCTCCGACCTCGGCGGCCCGCCGATCGGACCGGGGACCGTGCCGGCGAGTGACGTCCGCTACGACTTCCGCGAGCTCCTGATGGACCAGCTCGGGTCCAAGTACCGGGTCGTCGTCTCGCAGGACGAGTTCACCGGTGAGCTCCCGGCGGACATCGACGGGGAGGACGAGCCCGGCACCGTGTCAGGCGAGGACCTCGACTTCCGCCTGACCATGCACGACATGATCATCGCCCGCAAGGGCGTCAAGACCAGCAAGGAGAAGAGCGGCAACTACGAGAACCGCTTCCAGACGTCGATCGGCGGCATCCCGGTGTTCGCCGACCGGGGCTGGGTCTCGGCCCAGGCGAAGGTGGGCGACGCGAAGTTCCGCTTCGTCAACACGCACCTGGAGGCGTTCGGCGACCCGGCGATCCGGGCGGCCCAGGCCGAGGAGCTGGTCGACGGGCCCGCGAAGTCGAGGAAGAACGTCGTCCTCACGGGCGACATGAACTCGAGCAAGAACGACCCCGCCGACGTGCGCGCGGCCTAC
>DASUSH010000074.1:0-8103 GCA_036375215.1 Solirubrobacterales bacterium | reverse complement strand
GATCTCGGGATCGTGGCCGAACAGCTGCACGGCCACGGGGCCCTCGTCGGGATGGATGGTCAGCAGCTCGTCGAGGGTGCGCCGGTTGCCGTAGTGGATCGCGAAGCTCGAGACCATCTCGGAGACCGCCATCCCGGCACCGTGGCGGCGCGCCTGCATGCGCACGAACCAGTTGCCGATCCCGGCCAGCGGGGCGAGGAGGACCCGGTTCTCGATCTCGACGCCGCCGATCGAGAACGGGTCGGTGAGCCCGGGAGCCTCAGGCGTTCCGCTCATGGATCAAGCGTAGGCCCGTGAGCGTGAGCAGGTCGTCGATCTCGTCGATCATCTCGCAGTACGGGACGATCGAGTTCGCGAGGCCGCCGGTCGCGATGAACTCGACGCCCTCCCCCATCTCATCCTCGAGCCGCCGCGCGAGCCCGTCGATCAGGCCCGCGAACCCGTAGACGACGCCGGACTGGATCGCCGCGCGCGAGGAGCGCCCGATCGCCGCCTCGGGCTCGCCGAGGTCGATGCGCGGGATCCGCGCAGCGCGCTCGGCCAGCGCCGTGAGCGAGATCTCGATCCCGGGCGCGATCGCGCCGCCGAGGTACTCGCCCGCGTCGGAGACGACGTCGAAGTTGATGCCGGTCCCGAAGTCGACGACCACGCACGCCTCGCCGAAGCGCTCGTACGC
Source organism: Solirubrobacterales bacterium (assembly GCA_036375215.1). Lineage (GTDB taxonomy): Bacteria > Actinomycetota > Thermoleophilia > Solirubrobacterales > 70-9 > DASUSH01. The sequence continues at coordinate 7,427 of DASUSH010000074.1, read as the reverse complement.
GGCGACCGCGTTCACGAGCCGGTCGGCGCCCACCTCTTTCGGGTTCTCGATCTTGATCGGCATCCCGGTCTTCACCCCGGGGCCGACCAGCAGGCAGCCGCCGTCGAGGTAGCGGCTGCAGATCTGCTCGTACTCGAGCCCGAGCGGCGGCACTACCGAGGAGACCACCATCGCCTCGACGTCGGCGAGCGGGATCTCGCGCAGGCCGAGCAGCCCGGCGATGCGGTCGGCGAGCTCGTCGCCGGTCGCCCCGGCGCGGGTCTGAAAGCGCCAGTGCTCGACGAGCTCGTCGCCGGAGAAGGCGCCCACGTGGGTCTGGGTGTTGCCGACGTCCACCGCGAGCAGCATGAGCCGGGGATTATCGCGGGCGGTTAGGATCGACGCCGAAATGTCGGAAGCCAAGCTCTACGTGATCCCCGGCTCGCACCCCGCGATGACGGCGCGGCTGATGCTCGAGGCGAAGGGGATCCCGTACAAGCGCATCGACCTGATGCCGGTGATCTCCAAGGGCGCGCTCAAGGCGTTCGGCTTCCCCGGGGTGACCGTGCCGGCGCTGAAGATCGAGGGCGAGAAGGTGCAGGGGAGCCGCGAGATCGCCCGTGCCCTCGACCGGATCAAGCCCGAGCCGCCCCTCTTCCCTGCCGACCCGACCGCCCGGACCGCGGTCGAGGAGGCCGAGCGCTTCGGCGACGAGGACCTCCAGCCGGCGGCCCGGCGGATGCTCTGGTGGAGCCTGCGGCGCGACCGCGCCCCGCTCGAGAGCTTCTCCACGGGGGCCAGGCTCGGGATCCCGGTCGGGCTCGCGGTGAAGACCGCTGCCCCGATCGTCGCGGCCTCGGCGCGCCTCAACGACGCCACGGACGAGAACGTCCGCAACGACCTCGCGGCCCTCCCGGGAATGCTCGCGCGCGTCGACGACTACATCGCCGCCGGCACCCTCGGCGGCGAGACCCTGAACGCCGGCGACCTGCAGGTCGCGACCAGCCTGCGGCTGATGATGACGCTCGACGACCTCCGCCCGGCGATCAGCGCCCGGCCGGCCGGCGAGCTCGCCTTCCGCGCCGTCCCGGAATACCCGGGCCGCGTCCCTGCGATCCTCCCCGAAGCCTGGCTCGCGCCGCTGCGCGAGACGGCGCCGGCCGCCTGACCGACCGCGGCGGCGGCGCTCGTCAGAGCGGCCCGACCCTGCGCACGTCCTGGCCGGGCCCGAGCCGCTCGAGGGCGTCGGCGAGGACCGTGCCGTCCGGAAGCTTGAGCCCGGGGTCGAGCTCGAGCAGCGGCGCGAGCACGAAGCGGCGCGACGTGACCTGCTCGTGCGGGATCTTGAGGCGCTCGGTCTCGAGCTCGAGGTCACCGAGCAGCAGGAGATCGACGTCGAGCGGGCGCGGCCCGTGCCGCGGGCCGGCGAACATCCGGCCGCGCTCCGCCTCGATCGCCTTGCAGGCGTCGAGGAGCGCCTCGGGCTCGAGCTCGGTCGAGATCCGCGCCGCCGCGTTCAGGAAGTCAGGCTGGTCGAGGAACTCGCCGACCGGCTCGGTCTCGTACGCGGACGAAACCGCCTCCACGGCGGCGCCGTGCGCGGGCAGAAGCTCGATCGCCGCGCGCAGTTGGCCAAGCCGATCGCCGACGTTCGAGCCGAGACCCAGATAGCCGGCGCGCGCCTCGGGGGTCAGTCGGGCTCCCCCTCCGCGGGCTCCTCCTCGAGGACGTCGCGCGTCACCTCGACGGCGACTTCCTCGATCGCGAGCGGCAGCGGCGGCTCGGGCTTCGCCGCGCGCACCACGACCGACTCGCAGCCGTAGCGCTCGGCGAGCCGCTCGGAGATCACGTGGCCGAGCCGCTCGAGCGTCTTGTAGCTGCGCTCGGTGGCGGCGAGCGAGACGATGTCTGCGACCTCGCCGTAGTCGACGGTGTCCTCGAGGCGGTCGGTGAGGAGCGCGTCGCAGTGGGGCACGTCGAAGGAGACGTCGATCTCGAGTCGCTGCCCGATCTCGCGCTCGGCCTCGGTCACCCCGTGGTGCGTGTAGATCGACAGCCCGCGCAGCTCGACCTGTACGGAGTGGTCCGCGCCTTCGCCGTGTGCCTCCATGCCTCGGAGCGTATGCCAGACTCGCCCACCGATGACGGCGCGAAACGGCGAGGGGCCGCTTCCGACCAGCGGCGCCGCGGCCGGTCTCGCCGACGGCTGGGCCGAGCTCGAGGGGGCGCGGATCCACTACGTCGAGCGGGGCTCGGGGCCGCCGGTGCTGATGCTGCACGGGTTCCCGCAGTTCTGGTGGCTCTGGCGCGCCCAGCTCGCGGACCTGGGCCGCGATCACCGCGTCGTCGCCCCCGACATGCGGGGCTACAACCTCTCCTCGGCGCCGCAGGACGTCGAGGCCTACCGGATGCGCCACCTGATCGCCGACGTGCGCGGCCTCGTCGAGCGGCTGGGCGGCGAGCCCGTCGTGCTGGTCGGCCATGACTGGGGCGGGATCGTCTCCTGGGCGTTCGCGATCAAGCACCCCGAGCTGGTCGATCGGCTGGTGATCTGCGACGCCCCGCCTCCGTTCACGTGGGGCCGAGAGCTCGAGCGGACCCCGCGCCAGCGCGAGGCCGTCCGCTACATGGAGGACTTCGCGAAGCCGCCGCCCCTCGGCGAGGAGCTGGTTCGGGCGAACGACTTCGCCGCGATGGAGGCGCTCGCGCTCGGCCGCGGGATCGAGGAGGGGTATCTCGGCGAGTCCGACCGCCGCCTCTACCGCGAGGCCTGGTCGCAGCCCGGCGTGCTCACCGGCGGGCTCAACTACTACCGCGCCGCGGGCATGGGCGACCAGGTCCGGTTCGGACAGCCCGCCGAGGTCCAGGCGGCATTGCGCTCGATGCGGGTCGAGGTGCCGACGCTCGTGGTCTGGGGCGAGGAGGACCACTTCCTGCTCCCCGGCCTCACCGACGGGATCGAGGAGTGGGTCCCTGACGTCCGCGTCGAGATCCTCCCCGGCGCCGGGCACTGGGTGCCACAGCAGCGCGCGGCCGAGGTCACCGCGCTGATCCGCGAGTTCCTCGGCACCCCGGCGCCGAGCTAGACGGGCACGCGCTCGACGACGCCGAGATCCTCGACGAGCGTGAAGAAGGCGCTCGCGTAAGGCGAATCGGCGGTGCGCTCGCGGACGGCGCGCCAGTCGATCTCCTCGCGCAGCGACCGCGCGATCGCCAGCGAGCCACCGTAGTCGAGCGCGTTCGGCTCGAGCGCGAGCAGCTTGGTCACCATCAGGTCCTCGAGCGACATCGCCCGCACCAGCACGCCGAAGACCTTGAGGTCCTCGCCGCGCGCGAAGAGCTCGTCGTCGACCGGATGGCGCTCGGTCGCGCCGGACTCGTCGGCGATCGCGAGGATCTCGAAGATCAGGTCGACGAGCACCTCGGCGTCCCAGGCCTTGAAGAGCCACTGCTCCGGCGGGCGCTCGGTCCTCATCCCGTCCGCCGCGAGCGCCTCAAGCGCCCGCTCGGCATCGGCGGGGCGCAGGATCAGGTCGAGGTCGTTGCGGGTCTCGGGCCCGCCCCTGGCCCAGGCGGCGAGGCTGCCGGCGAGCAGGAACCGGATCCCGGCGTCCTCGAGCACCTGGCTCGTCCGCTTGAGCGCGGCCTCGATGCGGTCGAACCCGACCTCTTCGGACATGCGGCGAGTGATACCCCATGATTCGCGGTATACGCATGGCCATGTCCGGGACAAGCGACGCGGGGCGGCCGATCCGGATCGCGGCCGCCGGCGACGTCCACTGCGACGAGGCGAGTCGCGATCGGATCGCCGAGTCGTTCGCCGCGATCGCGGCGGACGTCGATCTGATCCTGCTCGCCGGCGACCTGACCACGACCGGGGAGCCCGAGCAGGCCACCGCCCTGGCCTCCGCCTGCGCCCGGCTCGACCAGCCGATCCTCGCCGTGCTCGGCAACCACGATTGGCACGCCGACCGGCGCGACGAGCTCGTCGCCGCGCTCGGCGACGGCGGGATCGATGTGATCGACCCCGGCTCGAAGGTGCTCGAGCTCCGCGGCACCCGGATCGGCGTCGCCGCCACGAAGGGCTTCATCGGCGGCTTCGCGGGCTCCTCGCACCTGCCCGACTTCGGCGAGCCGAGCCTGCGTCGCATCTACTCAGAGGGATCCGCCGAGGTGGAGGCCCTGGACCGCGGCCTGCGCGAGATCGCGACCTGCGACCTGCGCGTGGCCCTCCTGCACTACTCGCCCACCGCGGACACCCTGATCGGCGAGCCCCCCGGGATCCAGGGCTACCTCGGCAGCGACCGGCTGGCGGCGCCGATCCTCGAGCACGAGCCCGACTTCGCGCTCCACGGCCACGCCCACGCCGGCACGATCGAGGGCCGGATCGGCTCCGTCCCCGTCTACAACGTCGCGGTGCAGGTGATGGAGGGCGACTTCTGGTTCTTCGAGCTCGAGCCCTCGGAGTCGAGCGCGACGCTTCACTGATCACGTTGTTGCGGGGCCTGGCCCCCGCTTCAGGCTTTGTCGTCCGTGACCGCGGCGAGCGTCTCGAGCGCGTCGCGCATCGGCGCGACGTCGTGGACGCGCACGGCGTCCGCCCCGTTCGCCGCCGCCACCACGTGGGCGGCGATCGTGCCCCCGACCCGCTCGCCGACGTCGCGGCCGGTGATCTTGCCGATGAAGCTCTTGCGCGAGGCGCCGACGAGGATCGGACGGCCGAGCTCGCGGAGCTCGCCGAGGCGGCGGAGGAGCTCGAGGTTGTGCTCGACGGTCTTGCCGAAGCCGAAGCCCGGGTCGACCCAGATGCGCTCCTCGGCGATGCCGGCGGCGAGCGCCGCCTCGACCCGCTCGCCGAGGAAGGCGCGGACGTCGTCGACGACGTCTCCGTAGCGCGGGTCCTCCTGCATAGTCCGCGGGTCCCCCAGCATGTGCATGAGCACGACCTCGCAGCCGCGGTCGGCGCACAGCGCCGCGAGGGCGGGGTCGCCGCGGAGCGCGGTGACGTCGTTCACCCAGGTGGCGCCGGCGTCGAGCGCCGCCTCGGCGACCGCCGCCTTCGACGTGTCGATCGAGATCGGGACGCCGACGCCGACGAGCCCGTCGAGGACCGGCACGACGCGCCGGCACTCCTCATCGGCGCCGACCGCCTCCGCTCCGGGCCGGGTGGACTCGCCGCCGACGTCGAGCAGGTCGGCGCCCTCACGCACCAGCTCGGCGGCGTGCTCGATCGCGCGCCGGGGGTCGAGGAACTCGCCGCCGTCGGAGAAGGAGTCGGGGGTGACGTTCACCACCCCCATGATGAGCGGAGCGCTCACGGGCCGGGCTCCAGTCCGACCGCGCGGCGGGCCTCGTCCCAGCTCGGGAAGATCTCCAGCCTCCTGGCGAGACCGTCGCGGATCGTCCAGAGCTGGCCGACCTCGAGCTCCGTGTCGAGCCCGCCGTCGCGGTCGGTGTGCGCGGATGCCAGGACGCGGACGAGGATCCGCTCGTCGAGGTCGATCGTCTCGAGGATCTCGTAGGAGACGCGGTCGAAGGCCTCGCGCAGCCGACCGATGTTCGCCTCCATCACCTCCGGCCCGGTCCCGTCGCTCGTGTCCTCGAGGATGACGTGGTCCCGCAGCTCGAAGTCCGGCGCGATCCGCGCCAGGGCGGCCTCGTCCTCGCCGCGCTCCAGGGCCTCGAAGGCCTCGGCCAGGCGCTCGATGTCAGCCGCTGACACGGCCCGATTATCTCCGCCGGCCGGCCGGCGGGCCTCCGGGGAGCGCCGGGTCCGGACGTTGGCCGACTTTCGTTGCCGTGGGCAACGTTTCGCGGCCAACGTCCCGGGCAGCGTCGGCCGACCCGGCCATCGGTCTACCGCGCCTAACGGTCGTCCGCGCGCATCTCCGCGCTGCCGCCGGCGAAGCCGGGGCGCGGCGGGGTGACCGGGCGCGGGCCCTCGCGGGCCGGCTTCTCGCGCTCGGGCTCGGGGGCGGGCGGCACGGGCTCGCCCTCCTCCTCGTCGGTGAAGACCTCGTCCTCGGGCTTGCCGTCGAGCAGCTCGACGAACTGCTCGGCGTCGATCGTCTCGCGCTCGAGCAGGATCTTCGAGATCCGGTCGAGCGGCTCGCGACGGTCGGTGAGGATGTCCTTCGCGGTCTGGTGGGCCTCCTCGACGACGCGGCGGATCTCGTCGTCGATCTCGCGCGCGATCTCGTCCGAGTAGTCGGGCTCGGATGAGAACTCGCGGCCGAGGAACGGCTGCGAGCGGTCGTGGCCGAAGACACGCGGGCCGAGGCGCTCCGACATCCCGTAGCGCATCACCATCTGCTTGGCCGTCTCCGTCACCTTCTCGAGGTCGTTGGAGGCGCCCGTGGTGATCTCGCCGAAGATGATCTCCTCCGCGGCGCGGCCGCCGAGGGTCATCGCCATCGTGTCGGTGAGCTCGGCGCGGGTCGTCAGGAACTTGTCCTCGGACGGCAGCGAGATCGTGTAGCCGAGGGCCTGGCCGCGGCTGATGATCGAGATCTTGTGGACCGGGTCGCAGTTCGGCAGCAGGTGGCCGACGATCGCGTGGCCGAGCTCGTGGTAGGCGGTGACGAGGCGCTCCTTCTCGGACATCACCCGGGTCTTCTTCTCGGGCCCGGCGATCACCCGCATGATCCCCTCCTCGAGCTCGTCCATCCCGATCTCGCGCTTCGAGGAGCGCGCGGTGAGGAGCGCCGACTCGTTGATCAGGTTGGCGAGGTCGGCGCCGGTGAAGCCGGGGGTCTGGCCGGCGAGCGTGTCGAGCTCGATGTCCTTCGCGAGCGGCTTGCCCCGCGTGTGGACTTCGAGGATCTTCTTGCGGCCACGGCGGTCGGGGCGGTCGACGACGATCTGGCGGTCGAAGCGGCCCGGCCGCAGCAGGGCCGGATCGAGGATGTCGGGCCGGTTGGTGGCGGCGATCAGGATGATGTTGTCCTTCATCTCGAAGCCGTCCATCTCGACGAGGAGCTGGTTCAGGGTTTGCTCGCGCTCGTCGTGGCCGCCGCCCATGCCGGCGCCGCGGTGGCGGCCGACGGCGTCGATCTCGTCCATGAAGATGATGCAGGGGGAATTCTGCTTCGCCTGCTCGAAGAGGTCGCGGACGCGGCTGGCGCCGACGCCGACGAACATCTCGACGAAGTCCGAGCCCGAGATCGAGAAGAAGGGCACGCCGGCTTCGCCGGCGACGGCGCGCGCGAGCAGGGTCTTGCCGGTGCCCGGCGGGCCGTAGAGCAGGACTCCCTTCGGGATCCTGGCGCCGAGCGACTGGAACTTCTTGGGGTTCTCCAGGAACTCCTTGATCTCGTGCAGCTCCTGCACCGCCTCGTCGGCGCCCGCGACGTCGCGGAACGTGATCTTCGGGGCATCGACCGACATCCGCTTGGCGCGGGACTTACCGAAGCTCATCACCTTCGAGCCGCCGCCCTGCATCTGGTTCA
>DASUSH010000073.1:0-8834 GCA_036375215.1 Solirubrobacterales bacterium | reverse complement strand
CGGTACCACCTCGCAACTCGCGATTGCGACCCTCACGCCGCCCCATCCTTCCGAACGCGGAGCGCCAGCGTCAACTCGAACCTCCGCCGAGGGTCGTCGAGCGCGTCGCCGAAGAGCTCGCGGAGCTGGCGCACGCGGTACCGCACCGTCTGCGGATGCAGGTGGAGGGCCGCCGCGGTCGGCGTCGGCTGGCGATCGTTGTCGAGCCACGCCGCGAGCGTCTCCACGAGCCGCGCCCGCCGCCCCTCCGGCATCCCCTCGAACGGCGCCAGGGCCCGGCCCGCGAGCTCGCTCGCGAGCTGGCGGTCGCGGTCGAGCAGCAGCTCCGCCAGGTGCTCCTCGGCGATCACGAGCCCGCCGTCCTCCGCGCCGACCACCTCCAGCGCCGCCGCCGCCCGCTCGAAGCTCCGCCGCGCCTGCGCCGGCGCCACCGTCGGGCCCACCGCCCCGCCCGCGTCCCCCAGCGCCCGCGCGAGCGCGGCCCGCGCCCCCGGCCCCTCCGGGTCGGCGAGCACGATCAGCGCCCGTCCCTCCACCGATGCCCCGATCGCCGTCGGGCCAACCCGCCGCGCCACCACCGCCGGTTCCTCCCCGCCCTCCGCGATCGCGATCGCCGCGACCCGCTCGGGCAGCGCCCAGCCCGCCTCCTCGGCCGCCTGGGCCACCGTCGCCGGCTCGGCCGGCGGGTCGGCGAGGAGCAGCGCGAGGAGCCGCTCGCGCAGCCGCTGGCGCTCGCCCGCGCGCGCCGCCTGCTCGAGCGCGAACCCCTCAGCGGACTCCGCCGAGAGCTCGTCGATGTAGGCGAAGACCGACTCGGCGAGCGCCGCGATCCGCCTCCCGTCCGCGCCGGCCGCGAGCGCCGCCGCCGACAGCCGCCTCCACGCCACCCGCGCCCCCACCCGATAGGCCTGAAGCAGCGCGTGGAGCGTCCGCCCCTCGCGGAACTCGCCGCGCCCGAGCCCGACATAGACGCTCGGGTCGTGCGCCGCCGCCCCTTCCGGGTCGGCCACCCGCTCGACGAACCGCCCGAGCGCCTCTCGCACGCCCACCCGCACGTTGCGCCCGAAGTTGCCCTCCAGCGGGCGCGCGTACTCGGGCACCTCGCGCCCGATCTCCGCGATCACCTCGTCGATCACCGCGGGCAGCTCGGCCCGCATCGTCTTGGCCAGCGCGTCGGCTCTGGGCGCCATCTATCACGAAGCTACTAAATACGGCACCGAGATTCTTCTCCACATCAGAGAAATCTCGCTATCCGCTAGCCATCCTTTCCCTCCATGGCCACAGCACCCGCTCCCACCAAGCCCCGCCCCGTCGCCGAGCGCGTCCCGGGCAAGCCGAACGGCCGCCCGAAGCCGCCGCCCGCGCCCGACCGCCCGGCGATGACCCGCGTCGAGCGCGGCCTCAACGTCGGCGCCGTCGTCCTCCCGTTCGCCGCCTTCGCCGCAGCGATCGCCTTCCTGCCGTCCACGCTCCTCAGTTCGCTCGACCTCGTCCTGCTGGGCGTCGGCTACCTGGTCGGCGGCCTCGGGATCACGATCGGGTTCCACCGCCTCCTCACCCACAACGCCTTCGCCACCCACCGCCGGCTGCGCTACGCGCTCGCGATCGCCGGCTCGACCGCGGTCGAGGGGCCGGTCATCTCCTGGGTCTCCGACCACCGCAAGCACCACGCGCACGCCGACGACGACGGCGACCCGCACTCGCCCCACGTCGACCACGGCACCGGCCTGCGCGGCGCCGTCCGCGGCCTCTACCACGCCCACATGGGCTGGCTCTGGGAGACCCAGGGGCGCGCCGACTACCGCCGCTACGCCCCAGACCTGCTCGAGGATCCGGGCATGCGCCGGATCAACGCGGCCTTCCCCGTGATCGTCGCCGCCAGCCTCGCCCTGCCCGCGCTCGTCGGCGGGCTCGCGACCGGCTCGCTCGGGGGCGCCGCCACCGGCCTCCTCTGGGGCGGCTTCGTCCGCGTCTTCCTGCTCCACCACGTCACGTGGTCGATCAACTCGATCTGCCACTTCTTCGGCCGCCGCCGCTTCGACACCGACGACCGCTCCACCAACGTCTTCTGGCTCGCCCCCTTCTCCTTCGGCGAGTCCTGGCACCACAACCACCACGCCTTCCCGCGCTCCGCCACCCACGGCCTCCGCTGGTACGAGCTCGACCCCGCGGGCTGGGCGATCGGCGGCCTCGAGCGCCTCGGCCTCGCCTGGAACGTCGTCCGGATCGCCCCGGAGCGTCAGGCTCAGCGCGAGCAGGCTCCGGCTCCGCGGTAGCCGGAAACCTGACGAGGGCCAGGCCCCTTTAGCTTTGCGCGGTGACCGCGCTCGCCACTGCCGGGGCCGGCTTTCTGCTCGCCGTGCTCTGGTTCGACCTGATGTTCGACCTCCAGATCCTCGGCCGCGACCGCGGCGACGGCCACGCCCGCCGTGACCCCGAGGACGCGGTCGCCTCGATCGCCGCCTACTACCGCCGCGTGACCACCGACGCGGCGCCCATGAACTACCTCGTCGCGGTCGCGATGCTCGTCGTTCTCGCGGCGATCGTCGCCGAGCTCGCCGGCGACGAGGTCCCCGCCGCGACCGCCTGGGCCTCGCTCGCGCTCGTCGTCCCCGCGATCGCGATCGCCCTCCTGCACACAGTCCCGACCGCGACCCGCCTCGGCGCCCGCCGCGACGGCGCCGCCCGGCAGGCCGCGCTCGCGCGCTCGATCCTCCGCGACCACCTCGCCTGCTTCGCCCTGGTCGCCGCCCTGCTCGCGGTGCAACTCGCGCAGGCGCTCTAGGGCGCCGGCCGCGGTCGCGGCCTAGCCGACCAGCCGCGAGAGCGCCACCACCGAGTTCGTGCGCTCGACCTGCCCGTTTCGCTGCAGGTCGATGATCAGCCGCTCCAGGTCCGCGTTGTCCTTAGTCCGCACCCGCGCGACCGCGTCGGCCTCGCCGGTGACACTCCAGGCCTCGGCCACCTCGGGGTGGGCGCGCAGCGTCTCGGCGACCTCGGCGAGCGTCGTCCCGGGCCGGAAGAAGAGCTCGACGAGCGCCTCGGTGTCCCAGCCGAGCGCGCCGTGGTCGACCACCGCGGTGAAGCCCTCGAGCGCCCCCTCGGCGAGCAGCCGGTCGACCCGCCGCTTCACGGAGGGCGCGGTCAGCCGCACCCGCGCGGCGATGTCGCCGTAGGTGCGACGCCCGTCCTCGATGAGCAGCGCAAGAATTCGCTGATCCACAGCGTCCATTCGCCGGATTATTGCGCATCGGCCATCGAAACGACCATTGATCCGGCATCAGGCAGCCGCTACCTTCATCATCATGAACGTGATGGCGAGCACGCTTCCCAAGAGCGCCCGCGTCCTCTTCGACGAGGCCCACGGCGAGGCCTGGACGATCCGGCGCGAGCGCGCCGCGGCGATGCAGCCCGCGCACCCGGCGGACTCCTCGCTGGCGCTCGCCGCGGAGGCGCTCGCGGACCGCGACTTCGCCGTCGCCGCCCACACCGACGGACCCCTCACCCCGGACGTCCTCGCGGGCGTCGACGCCCTGGTGATCGCGCACCCCTCCGAGCCCGAGTGGGAGGCGACGGTCGGCGGCTCGCCCCGCTTCGCCGGCGAGGAGCTCGACGCGATCCAGTCGTTCGTCGCCGCCGGCGGCGGACTGGTCGTCCTCGTCGAGACCGAGGAGGACAAGTACGGGACAAACATCGGCGACCTGCTCGCCCGCTTCGGCATCGCGGTCGAGAGCACGACGGTCCAGGACTACGAGCACCACGTCGGCGCCCCGAGCTGGGTGAGCGCCGAGCTCGTCCCCGACCCCCACGGCATGCCCGACGTCCTCGCCGGAGTCTCCGCGGCGACCTTCTACCGCGCCGGCGCCCTCGCCTCCAGCAACGGCGCGCGCGTCCTCGCCCGCACCCACTCGAGCGCCAGCGTCCCGGGCGCCGCGCTCGCGATGACCACCACGCACGGCGAGGGTCGCGTCGCGGTGCTCGCCGACTCGGACCTGTTCGGCGACGACTGCATCGCGGAGTTCGACCACCGCCCGCTCTGGCTGAACCTCGCCTACTGGGTCGCCGGCCGCGCCTTCCGCGCGGCCGACGAGCGAGCCCCCTCCGCGGCCGCCGCCTCGGCCGAGTGGGCCGACCTCAAAGAGGCCGTCGAAGAGCTCCGCGCGACCCAGGAGGCCGACGGCTCGATCGACCTGGACGTCCACGACCGGGCGCAGGCCACCCGCCGGGTCGAGCGGATCGGCGCCGCGCTCGGTGGCCTCGCCGCCCACTTCCCCCACCAGGCGGCCTACGTCGACGCGCTCGGGGCCGACCTCGCCGCCTGGACCGCGTCCGGCTTCGCGAAGCCCGACTTCACCGCCTCGCTCGAGGCGTTTCGCCCCGAGCGCCACCGCGAGGACGGGATCGAGCACCTCGTCGTCTTCCCGATGTACAAGCAGAACGCCTCGCGCGACACCTGCTTCGAGGCGCTCATCGTCCGCACCCCGTGGCCGGGCTGGGTCGCCGAGCTCGAGCGCGAGCGCTACGACAACGAGAAGTTCGTCCCGGTCACCCTCGTCGACTACACCTCGGGCTACGACTCCGAGTGCGCGGTCCTCTTCCCCGAGACCGTCGCCACCGCCGAGCGCCCGCCGAACAACTTCGGCGGCATCTTCTGCGACCGCGAGGCCGAGCGCTTCCGCCGCGTCTGCGGCCGCGCCGCCGAGATCGTCGAGCTGAACCTGCCGCCCGACGCCGCGGCCCTCCTCAGCTCGCCGGAGCTCTCGCGCGACGCCTACGTGCTCTGGGACCTGGTCCACGACCGGACCCACTCGCACGGCGACCTCCCGTTCGACCCCTTCATGATCCGCCAGCGCAGCCCGTACTGGATGTACTCGCTGGAGGAGCTCCGCTGCGACCTGACCGCGTTCGGCGAGGCCGTCCGGCTCGAGCGCGACGACGGCTTCGCCTTCGCCCGCCACGTCCAGTACGCGATCCTCTTCGACCGCCTCTTCCGCTTCCCGGTGACCGGCTCGCGCGTCCGCAACTACGACGGCCTCGGCGGCCAGGTCCTCTTCGCCTTCCTGCACCGCGAGGGCTACCTGCACTGGACCGACAACCGCCTCAGGGTCGACTGGAGCCGCGTCGCCGACGGCGTCGCCGCCCTGCGCGAGCGCGTCCAGGACCTCTACCACGCCGGCATCGACCGCTCCAAGCTCGCCCAGTGGATCGCCGCGCACGACCTCGTCGCGGCCTACGTGAGCCCGGCCGAGGGCTCGGTCTGGCGCGCCGACCGCCGCGACCTCCCCGAAGTCGACGAGCCCAAGCAGCTCGTCGACCTCGTCCGCGACGACGAGTTCCCGCTGAGCGTCTTCTACCTCCAGCTCCAGCAGAAGCTCGAGCCGGTCCTGGCGCGCCCGCGCCGATAGCTTCCCCGGCATGGCACTGACCGAGGCCGCCGGCCCCGCCGGTCCGCCCTGGGAGCGCCCGCTCGCAGGCGCGCTCGACCGCTACGTGGTCCGCTCCGAGCTGCTCACGGGCAACCCGCTCGGCGACCCCGAGCGCCGGCCGCTCTACGTCTACCGCCCGCCCGGCGTCGAGGCCGGGGCGGGGGAGGGCCTGCCCGCCGTGTACGTGATCCAGGGCTACACGGGCCAGCTCGACATGTGGCTCGGCCGCTCCGCTTACGAGCCCACCATGGTCGAGCGCCTCGACGCGATGTTCGCCGCCGGCGAGTGCCCGGACGCGATCGTCGTCTTCGCCGACGCCTGGACCCGGTACGGCGGCTCGCAGTTCCTGAACTCCGCCGGGACCGGCCGCTACATGGACTACCTCTGCGACGAGGTCGTCGGGTTCGTCGACGCCCGCTACCCGACCACCCCGGACCGCGACTACCGCGGGATCGCCGGCAAGTCCTCGGGCGGCTACGGCGCGATGGTCGGGCCGATGCTGCGGCCCGACGTCTTCGGCGCGCTCGCCTCGCACGCCGGCGACGCCCTCTTCGAGTGCTGCTACCTGCCCGACTTCCGGGCCGCCGCCCGCTCGCTGCGCGACGAATACGAGGGCTCCTACGACGTCGTCCTCGAGCGCTTCGAGGAGGCCGACCGCTTCGACTACGACAAGCAGGGCAACCTGGTCATGCTCTACGGCTGCGCGCTCGCCTACTCGCCCGACCCCGACCGCACGGGCACGCCGCTCTTGCCGTTCGACCTCGAGACTGGCGCTCCGATCGAGGACGTCTGGGCGCGCTGGCTCGCGCTCGACCCGGTGCGGATGGCGCCCGCCCACGCCGACGCGCTCGCCTCGATGCGCAGGATCTACCTGGACGCGGGCCGCGCCGACGAGTACTACCTCGACCTCGGCGCCGCCGCCTTCTCACGCGAGCTCGACAAGATCGGCGCCGAGCACACCCTCGAGCTCTTCGACGGGAAGCACGGCGGCATGACGTACCGCTACCCCGGCGCGATCCGCGAGCTCGTGCTCGCGCTCGGCGAATGACGCGCGGTCCCCGATCGCATACCCTCGGGCGATGAGCTCCGAGGGCCTCGACGGCGTCACGGTCGCGATCGCCGGCGCCGCCGGCGGGCTCGGCCCCGTCGTCTGCGAGCGGCTCGCGGGCGCCGGCGCCAACCTCGCGCTCACCGACCGCTCCGACGAGCGCCTCGCCGAGGTCGCCCGGGACCTCGACCTGCCCGCCGAGCGGGTCGACACCCAGGTCGTCGACCTGCTCGACCCCGAGGCGGCGGCCGGTTGGGCGCGCGCGCTCGGCGAGCGCTTCGGCGGCGTCGACGCGCTCCTCCACCTCGTCGGCGGCTGGCGCGGCGGCGAGCCCCTCGCGACCGCCGCGCTCGACGACTACGAGTTCCTCCACGACCTCCTCGTCCGCACCCTCCAGCACACCACCCGCGCCTTCCGCGACCAGCTCGCCGACAGCGGCCGCGGGCGCTTCGTCTTGATCTCGAGCTCCCAGGCCCAGCGACCGGGCGGGAAGAACGCGGCCTACGGCGCGGCGAAGGCGGCGGCCGAGTCGTGGACGCTGGCCCTCGCCGACGACCTCGCCCACACCGGGGCGACCTCGAACATCATCGTCGTCGAGGCGATCCTGACCCCCCGGATGCGGCTCGAGAACCCCGGCAAGGAGTACCCGAGCTTCACGCCCGCCGAGCAGATCGCGGACGCGATCTCGTTCCTGCTCTCGGACGGCGCCGAGCACATGAACGGGCAGCGCCTCTCGCTCCATTCGTGAGCGGGTTCGGGTCCGACAACTTCGCCGGCGTCCACCCCGAGGTCCTGGAGGCGATCGCGCGCGCCAACGAGGGCCACGCCGTCGCCTACGGCTACGACGAGTGGACCGGCCGGGCCGAAGCGGCCTTCCGCCGCCACTTCGGCGACCAGGCCCGCGCGTTCCCCGTCTTCAACGGCACCGCCGCCAACGTCCTCTCCCTGGTCGCCACCTGCGAGACCTGGCAGGGGGCGATCTGCACGGAGACCGCCCACCTCCACGTCGACGAGTGCGGCGCGCCCGAGCGCCTCGCGGGCGTGAAGCTGTTCCCGGTCGCAACCGAGCACGGCAAGCTCGACCCCGGCTCGGTCGCCGCCCGGGTCGCGCGCGTCGGCGACGAGCACGCAGTACAGCCGCGGGTGGTGACGATCTCGCAGGCGACCGAGCTCGGCACCGTCTACACGGCGGCGGAGGTCGCGGCGCTCGCCGAGGCTGCCCACGAGCGCGACCTGCTGCTCCACGTCGACGGCGCTCGCCTCGCCAACGCGGCGGCGAGCCTCGGCACCAGCCTCGGCGCGCTCACGACCGAGGCCGGCGTCGACGTCGTCTCGTTCGGCGGCACGAAGAACGGCCTCCTCCTCGGCGAGGCGGTCGTCTTCACGAACCCCGGGCTCGCCGGCCGCTTCGAGTTCAAGCGCAAGCAGCTCGGCCAGCTCGCCTCGAAGATGCGCTTCATCTCGGTCCAGCTCGAGGCCCTCCTCGAGGGCGACCTCTGGCGCCGGAACGCCGAGCACGCGAACGCGATGGCGAGCCGCCTCGCCGCCGCGGTCGAGGGGGCCGACGGGGTCGAGATCGCCCACCCGGTCGAGGCCAACACGGTCTTCCCGCGCCTGCGTGCCGAGCACGCCCAGCGCCTGCTCGAGCGCCACGGCGAGGAGTTCCCCTTCTACCCGTGGCCGTCGGAGCCCGGCCTCTACCGCTGGATGTGCGCCTGGGACACGACGGCCGAGGACGTCGACCGCTTCGCCGCCGCGGTCGCCGAAACCGCCTCCCGCTGAAGCCCCCGAATCGGCGCGGCGGTCCCTCGCTATCGTTGCCGGCCCGCGCCCGGATAGCTCAGTTGGTAGAGCACATCCATGGTAAGGATGGGGTCGCCGGTTCGAGTCCGGCTCCGGGCTCCTCTTCGCGCCGCTAGAGCCCCCGTATCGTCCATCGTCTAACTATCGGGAGGGGCCCTCGCGCGGGCTCCGTAGTTTCACTGATTCAGGGCGGCGCAGGACGATTCGGCCTTCGATTAGTGTCCCGCGCCGTGGACTTCAGCCTCACCGACGAGCAACAGGACTTCGTCGCCTCCCTGCGCGACTTCTGCAAGCGCGAGGTCGGGACCGCGGAGCAGCGCGAGCGCCTCACCGACGGCTACACGCACGCCCACTCCGGCGAGCTCTACAAGAAGATGGCCAAGCTCGGCTGGCTCGGGCTGACCATCGACGAGGACGTCGGCGGCTCCGGCGGGGGCATGGTCGACGCCTGCCTCTTCATGGAGGAGACCTCGCGCGGGATGTGCCCGATCGGCGGGTACGGCACGACCCTGATCGTCGCCGGCGCCGTCCAGCGCTTCGGGTCGGACGAGCAGAAG
>DASUSH010000072.1:0-17507 GCA_036375215.1 Solirubrobacterales bacterium | reverse complement strand
CGATCGGCTCGATCGGGCTCGGATCGCGTGTCGCGCCCGAGCGCCTCGCGGTCGCCGCGGTCGTCGCGATCGCGATCCAGGGCTTCTGGCTCGGTCTGCCCACGCTGATCCTGTCGATCCCCCTCGCCGCCGGCGCCTACGTCCTCGGGGGGGCGGCGCACGGCGCCAAGAACGTCTTCGTCCGCACCCTGATCCACGAGCGCGTGCCCGCCGCCGCCCACGGCCGTGCTGCCGCGGCCTACAACGCGCTGCGCAACGGCGCCGAGATGATCGCCCTCGTCGGCGGCGGCGTCCTCGTCACCGCGCTCGGCGCCCGCACGACGATCAGCCTCGCCGGCGGGATCCCGATACTGATCGCGCTCGCGGGCCTGGCCTGGATCGCGGCGAAGAACCGGGGGCGCAGCGCCGCGCGCCTCGAGCCGGCGCTCGAGCCGGCGCGCTCCTAGGCCCCCGGCGTCACGTCTGGCAGCGCGGGCACCAGTAGGTGGCCCGGTTGGCGTCGCCCTGCCCGCGCACGCTGATCCGCCCGCCGCAGTTCGGGCAGGCGCGGCGGTCGGCGCGGTAGACGTTGTGCGGCCGGCGGCCGCGGCGGATCGAGATCTGCATCACCCGCTGGTTCGCGCGGACGAGGTCGGAGGCTTCCTCCGGCTCGAGGTCGCCGACCCGGCGCCAGGGGTCGATGCGGCTCGCCCACAGAGCCTCGTTGCGGATCACGTTCCCGATCCCGGCGATCACGCGCTGGTCGAGGATCGCCTCGCCGACCTCGCGCCGGTCGCCCGACGCCAGCAGGCGGCGCGCGGCGGCGTCCGGGTCGAACCCCTTCGCGAGCGGGTCCGGGCCGAGCTGCATGAGGCCCGGGTCGTTGCGGACCCGCGACTCCGAGACCAGCCGCAGGATCTTGCCGCCGGACTGAACCGCGATCGCCCGGCCGGACGCGAGGAGCAGCCAGGGCTTGCCGTAGGGGACGCGACCGTCGGCGAAGACCCGCCAGCGCCCGTTGATGCCAAGGTGGCTGTGCAGCGCGAGGTCGCCCGAGAAGTGGGCGATCAGGTGCTTTCCGCGAGCCTCGACCGACTCGAACGTCCGCCCCTCGAGCTGCCCCGCCCGGCCGTGGATCGGCGACCGCGGATCAGGCGTCTCGGCTCGCCCGAGCTCCTTGCCCTCGAGCGCCGCACGCAGCCTCCCGGCGATGCGGTGGATCGTGTCGCCCTCGGGCATGAGCCGAGATTAGGCGCAGCTCACTAGGCCGCTGCCACGAGGCGGCGGGGCTGGCGGGAGAAGCCGGCCTCGACCAGCGCCTCCTCGACCTCCGAGCCGATCACCGCCTCGCCGTCGACGCGCTCGATTCCGAGCCGCGGGACGAGGCCCTCGGCCGCCGCGTCGGTGAGCGCCTCCAGCGCGCCGGCGAGCTCCTCGGGATCGAGGTGGCGGAGGCGCAGCAGGCCGCGGCCACCGCGCTCCACATAGACGAGCGGGTCGCCGTCGCGCATGACCAGGTAGGCACCGGCGACGCGGCTCGGCTTGCGCCCGCCCTCGAGCTTCGGCCAGGGGAGGGCGGCGCCGTAGGGCTGCGCCGGGTCGGTGGCGGCGAGCACGAGGTGCTCCTCGTCGTCCGGGGGCAGCGAGCGCAGCCGCTCGATCGCCCCGGGCAGCGCGAACTGCGCCCCCCCGAGGCCCTCGACGAAGTAGCCGCGGCGGGCGGTGCCGAGCATCTCCAGGTTGGAGAGCTCGCCGTAGACGCTGGCGAAGCCGCCGGGCACGCCCTCGGCGAGCACCGACTCCCGGGTGACGATCCCGTAGCGCTCGAGCATCAGCTCGGACTGGGCGCGCAGGCGCGGGCCGCTGTCCGGCCGGTCGCCGAAGAGCGACGAGGTGAGCGACCAGCGCCCCTGGACCGCCTGGCCGGTGGCGGCGCGCCGTGCGGCGAATCGGCGCCCGCGGCGCTGCTGGTTGCGGACCGCGGAGAGGCGCGGCGCCCGCAGCGGCGCGAAGGCGTCGTTGGTCGCTTCGCCCGCCCAGGCGAGGTCCCAGAGCGCCTCGTGGAGCTCCTCCGGCGAACGGTCGATCTCGGCGATCAGGTCGACCCAGAAGCAGGGGTGGGATCCGAGCAGCTCGCGAACCTCGTCGTGGATCTCTCCCTGCGGGCTCTCGAGGCGCTCGTTCCCCGGCGGCGGCCCGGCGATGCGGACGTCCTCGCGGAAGTAGAGCGCGACCTTGCCGCTGCGGGTGCCGAGCGCGCCCGCGCCGAGCCAGACGACCTCGCCACCGGTCGTGAGCTGGTCGAGCCAGGCCGGGCTGTACGCGCCAAGGCGGCGCGGCAGCACGTCGCGCTCCCAGACCTCGGGCGTGAGGGCGACCCCCTGCAGGGGCACGAGCGCCTCGCGCAGCCGATCGGGCCCGGCCCCGGCCGGGCGGTGCGCGTCGACGTTCTGCCAGGCGGGCAGGAAGCGGGCGAGCTCGCGGGGGTCGGCGGGCTCGGCCTCGGCGCGCAGGTGGGCGACGCTCGCGCGCCGGATCCGGCGCAGGACCTCGGAGTCGCACCACTCGCGCTCCGTCCCTCCCGGAAGCAGCTCGCCGCGGACGACGTCCCCGTCGCGCTCGAGCTCGCGCAGGGCGGGCATCGGGTCGACGCCGTAGCGCGCCGCGAGCTGCGCGGTCGGGAACGGCCCGTGGGTCCGGGCATAGCGGCGGACCAGGGAGAGCATCGCGTCCGACACCGGCTCGAGGAAGGAGTCCGGCAGCCCGGGGGCCGGGGGAACGCCGAGCGCGTCGCGGTAGAGGCCCGAGTCCTCGGCGGCGATCCAGCGCTCCTCCCCGTTCACGCGGACCTTGGCGGCGCGGCGCTCGCGCTCGAGCTTGCCCAGCATCGACTCCGCGGAGAAGCCTTCGGCCACACGCGCCTCGCACTCCTCGGGGGTGAGGTCGCCGAGCCTGCGCAAGACGACCTGGAGCGCGTCGCGGTCCTTGCCGCGGGCGTGCTCGGTGAGGTGCTGGAGCGAGGCCTCGACGTCGGCGAGCGCGTCGGGCTCGATCAGCTCGCGCAGCTCCTCCTGGCCGAGCAGCTCGCGCAGGAGATCCCGGTCGAGGGCGAGCGCCGCGGCCCGGCGCTCCGCGTTCGGCGTGTCGCCCTCGTACATGTAGGTCGCGACGTAGTCGAAGAGAAGCGAGGACGCGAACGGCGAGGCGGTCGAGGTCTCGACCTCGACCAGCGAGACGCGGCGCGTCTGCAGGTCGCGGAGCAGGGCGTCGAGGGCGGGCAGGTCGAGGACGTCCTTCAGCACCTCGCGATAGGTCTCGAGCACGACCGGGAAGCGGGGGAAGTCCCGCGCTACCTCGAGCAGGCTCTGCGACTTGAGGCGCTGCTGCCAGAGGGGCGTCCGCTTGCCGGGGTAGGCGCGCGGCAGGAGCAGCGAGCGTGCCGCGTTCTCGCGGAAGTGGGAGCCGTAGAGCGCCGAGCCCGCGAGCTCTCCGACGACCAGGTCCTCGACCTCGTCCGGCTCGAGCAGGACGAGGTCGGACGGCGGCGGCTCGTCGGCGTCGGGCATGTGGATGACGATCCCGTCGTCGGACCAGATCGCGTCGGCCTCGATCTCGCGCTCTGAGCGGATCTTCGCCGAGAGCGCCAGGCCCCAGGCGGAGTGCACGCGCCCGCCGTAGGGCGAGAGCACGCAGAGCCGCCAGTCGCCGATCTCGTCGCGGAAGCGCTCGACGACGATCGTCTCGTCGGAGGGGACGACGCGGGTCGCCGCCTGCTGCTCGCGCAGGTAGGAGACGAGGTTCTCGGCCGCCCGCCGGTCCAGCGAGTAGTCCTGGGCGAGCTTCGCCGGCTTCGCCGCGACCGCCTCGCGGGAGAAGGCGCCGATCGCCTTGCCGAGCTCGGCCGGCCGGCCGATCCCGTCGCCGCGCCAGAACGGAACCGCGCCCGGGACCCCCGGCGCCGGCGTGACGATCACCCGGTCGCGGGTGATGTCCTCGATCCGCCACGTGGTCGCGCCGAGCAGGAAGGTCTGCCCGGGCCGCGCCTCGTAGACCATCTCCTCGTCGAGCTCGCCGACGCGGCGCCCGTCGGGCAGGTGGACGCCGTAGAGGCCGCGGTCGGGGATCGTGCCCGCGTTGGTCACGACCAGCTGGCGGGCCCCCTTGCGGCCCCGGACGGTGCCGGCGGAACGGTCCCACGCAATCCGCGGCCGCAGCTCGGAGAAGCGCTCCGACGGATAACGCCCGTCGAGCATGTCGAGGACGTTCTCGAGCTGCTCGTCCGAGAGCTCCGCGAACGGCTCGGCGCCGGTGACCAACTTTTTGATCGCGTCGATCTCCCACTCGTCGTCGGCGACGATCGAAACCAGGTGCTGGGCGAGCACGTCGAGCGGGTTCCGCGGGATCACGGTCTCCTCGATCTCGCCCTCGCGCATCCGGTGGGCGACGACCGCGCACTCGAGCAGGTCGGCCCGGAACTTCGGGAAGATCCGCCCGCGCGAGACCTCGCCGAGGCCGTGGCCCGCGCGCCCGACCCGCTGGAGGCCCCGGGTCACCGACTTCGGCGACTCGACCTGGATCACGAGGTCGACCGCGCCCATGTCGATGCCGAGCTCCAGCGACGAGGTCGCGACCAGGCAGGGCAACTGCCCCGACTTCAGCATCTCCTCGACGACGAGGCGCTCCTCGTGGGCAAGCGAGCCGTGGTGCGCCCTCGCCACTTCGCTCATGCCCTCCGCGTCCACGGTGGGCTTGCCGTTGCCCGCGTGCTCGGTCGCCGGCAGCTCCTGCTCGGCCTGCTCGTTTGCGAGCTCGTTCAGGCGCTTCGCCAGCCGCTCGGCGCCGCGGCGGGCGTTCACGAAGATGATCGTCGAAGTGTGCTCGCGGACGAGCTCGAGCAGCTCCGGATAGATCGCCGGCCAGATCGAGCGCGGATTCACGGCGCCCTCGAAGTCAGGCTCGCCGTCGGCCTTCGGCTCCGCCGGGGCATCCGCACCCGGGTCGGTCATGTCCTCGACGGGGACGTGGATCTTGAGGTCGAGCTCCTTCTTGCGCCCCGCGTCGACGATCTCCACGTCGCGCCGCGGGCCGACCAGGAAGCGGCCGACGAGGTCGAGCGGGCGCTGCGTGGCCGAGAGCCCGATCCGCTGCGGATCCGGGCCCCCCTCCTCGGTCACGCCTTGGGCCAGGCGCTCGAGGGTCAGCGCGAGGTGAGCGCCGCGCTTCGACTGGGCGACGGCGTGGATCTCGTCGACGATCACCGCCTCGACCCCGGTCAGGATCTCGCGCGCCCGCGAGCTCAGCATCAGGTAGAGCGACTCCGGCGTCGTGATCAGGATGTCCGGCGGCTTGCGCAGCATCGCCTGGCGGTCCTTCTGCGGCGTGTCCCCGGTCCGCAGCCCGACCGATACCGGCGCGCCGATCCCCTTGAGCGGCGCCCGCAGGTTCCGCTCGACGTCGTAGGAGAGGGCCTTGAGAGGCGACACGTAGACGAGACGAACACCGGCCGCCTCCTCCGAATCAAGCCGCCGCGCCCGAGGGGCGGCCGGGTCGGCGACGGCAGTCTTCTCTCGGGCCAAGCGATCGATGCCCCAGAGGAACGCGGCGAGGGTCTTCCCCGAGCCGGTCGGCGCGCAGATCAGCGCGTTGCGGCCCGACGAGATCGCCGGCCAGCCCTTCGCCTGCGCGGGGGTCGGCGCCTCGAAGGAGGCCTCGAACCAGCGCCGGACGTCCGCGCTGAAGGGCGCGAGGGGGTCCGACTTCGTGGGCTTGGTTCGTTCGCTCATCGGTGAATCCGGCACTCGCTTCCGGACGAGTGCTCAACCGACTCATCTTACGGACCGCGCCATCCCGGCCCTCGACGTGTTACTGGAGTCGATGGGCCGGCTCCGAAAGCCCTCCCCGGCGATGCTGGTCGCGATCTGCGCGCTGGTGCTCGCCCTCGGCGGCGGCGCCTACGCCGCCTCGAGGATCGGCACCAGCGACATCGCCGACCAGGCGGTGACGAACCAGAAGATCGCGAAGAAGGCGATCAAGAACTCGCGCGTCGCTCCGGACGGCCTCAAGGGCTCGGCGATCGACGAGTCGACCCTCGGGGCGGTCCCGGAGGCGGAGTCGGTCGAGGGTCGCATCCCCTTCGCGGTCCGCGTGGCCGCCGGCGAGTCGGTCCAGATCGCCACCAACGGGTCGGTCACGGTCTCCGCCTTCTGCTCGATCAACCCGGGAGCCGAGGACATCATCGTGCTGGTCGCGACCACCACGCAGCCGGGCACCGTGATGGAGGGCCGCGACAACCACCGCGGCAACGGCGGCAACTTCCTCGAGCCCACCACGCCCGGCCCGGAGAGCGAGCTACTGCTCAACTCCGCCGCGAGCGGGACGACGAACGTCCGCAACGACGTCGACGAGGGGTTCGTCCTCGGCCCCGACGGCCACGGCCTCCGGGTCGCCGGCGACTCGGCGACCCTGGGGCTGAACTACCTCGGCTCCCCCTGCATCGCCGCCGGGACGCTCGAGCGGATCGACTTCTAGTTGCGGCCCGGCTAGCGCCGGTTCAGGCGAAACGACATCAGACCCCCTCGTTCGTCGGCGCGCCCGCGACCCGCGGGCGGACTGGCTGATCAGCCAGGAGACCTACAGGTCGGGATTTCCGGATGCGCCGCTTGGGCCGGATGGCTGGAAGGTGAGCCCGTCGGCGATCTCGGCGAGTCGCGGCGCCTTCCTGTCGCGTGCCGAGAGCTGCGGCTCGGCACCGTCGGGGAGCGGCCACTCAACGCCGACCTCGGGGTCGTCCCAGGCGATCCCGGACTCGGTCCCGGGGTCGTAGTAGGAGGAGAGCTTGTAGGCGACGTCGGCCTCGTCGGAGACGACGAGGAAGCCGTGCGCGAAGCCGACCGGGACGAACAGCTGCCGGTGGTTCGAGTCGGAGAGCTCGTGTCCCTCCCAGCGGCCGAAGGTCGGCGAGCCGCGGCGGAGGTCGACGGCGACGTCGAAGATCGCGCCGCGGGCGCAGCGCACGAGCTTCGCCTGGCCCGGCCCGGTCTGGAAGTGGAGCCCGCGCAGGGTCCCCTTGGCCGAGCGCGAGTGGTTGTCCTGGACGAAGGCCTCGACCACGATCCCGAGCTCGCGCCAGGCGTCGGCGCGGTAGGTCTCGACGAGGAAGCCGCGTTCGTCGCCGTGGGCCGCGGGCTCGACGAGGACGAGGCCTTCGAGGGAGGTCTCGATCCGCCGCGGCATCAGCTCAACGCCCGGCCGTACTGGCGCTCGTAGTACTCGCGGTAGTCGCCGGAGCGAATCGGGCCCCACCAGGACTCGTTCTCGCGGTACCACGCGACGGTGCTCTCGAGCCCGGCGTCGAAGCCGACCGCCGCCTCCCAGCCGAGGCCCTCGGTGCGATCGGCCGAGAGCGAGTAACGGCGATCGTGGCCGGGGCGGTCCGTGACGTAGGTGATCAGCGACTCGTCGCGGCCGGTGAGCTCGAGGATCCGCTTCACGACCTCGATGTTCGGGAGCTCGTCGGGACCACCGACGTTGTAGACCTCGCCCGCCACGCCCCGCTCGAGCACGACCGAGATCGCGCTGCAGAAGTCGCTGACGTGCAGCCAGTTGCGGACCTGCATGCCGTCGCCGTAGACGGGCAGCGGGTCGCCGGCGAGCGCGTTCAGGATGCAGAGGGGGATCAGCTTCTCCGGGTACTGGCGGGGGCCGTAGTTGTTGGACGCCCGGCAGATCAGCGCGTCGGCGCCGTAGGTGTGGACGAAGGCGCGCACGAGCAGGTCGCCGCCGGCCTTCGAGGCGGAGTAGGGCGAGGAGGGCTCGATCGGAGAGGCCTCGGTGAACGCGCCCTCCTCGATCGAGCCGTAGACCTCGTCGGTCGAGATCTGGAGGTGGCGGATGCCCGCCGCGCGCGCGGCGTCGAGCAGGACGAACGTGCCGAAGACGTCGGTGGTGATGAACTCGCCTGGCGACTCGATCGAGCGGTCGACGTGCGACTCGGCCGCGAAGTTGACGACCGCGTCGCAGCCCCTGATCGCGGCGCGGACGGCGTCGCGGTCGGCGATGTCCGCTTCGACCAGCTCGAACCGGTCGGCGGGGAGCCCCTCGAGGTTCTCGCGCCGACCCGCGTAGGTGAGCTTGTCGAGGACCCGGATCGAGTCCCCGGGAACGCGCTCGAGGCGATCGCGGACGAACCCGGAGCCGATGAACCCCGCGCCGCCGGTGACGAGCAGCCTCATACGGCGACCGCCTGCGCGCGGCGCTCGGCCAGGTACTCGGCGAGGCCACGCCGCCAGTCGGGGAGCACGATCGGGTTGCGGCGCTCGGAGCGCAGCACCGAGTAGGCCGGCCGCGGGGCAGGGCGGGCAAGCATCTCGGTCGTGGCCGCCATCACCCTCGTCTCGGCGCCGGACTGGTCGAAGATCTCCTGGGCGAAGTCGAACCAGGAGCACTCGCCGGACCCGGCGATGTGGTGGACGCCGAAGTCGTCGCGCTCGATCAGCTCGGCGAGCGCCGCGGCGAGGTGAACGGTGTACGTGGGGCAGCCGACCTGGTCCGAGACGACGAGGACCTCGGGCTCGGTGTCGGCGAGGCCGAGCATGGTCTCGACGAAGTTCTTGCCGTGGCGGCCGAAGAGCCAGGAGGTCCGGACGATGAACGAGCGCGGGTTGGCCACCGCGACGGAGGTCTCGCCGCCGAGCTTGGACCGGCCGTACGCGCCGATCGGGTCGGTCGGGTCGGACTCGACGTAAGGCGCCCCCCGGGTGCCGTCGAAGACGTAGTCGGTGGAGATGAAGACGTAGCTCGCGCCGATTCCGGCGGCGGCGGCGGCGGTGAGCGCGGCGGCCTGGTCGTTCAGCAGGGTCGCCGCGGCCTCGTCCGCCTCGGCGCCGTCGACGTCGGTCCAGGCGGCGCAGTTGACGACGCACTCGGGCCGGTGCTCGGCGAGCGCAGCCTCGACGGCGCGGGCATCGGTGATGTCGAGCTCGCGGCGGGAGAGCCCGGTGACGACGTGGCCGCGGTCGCGGAGCGCCGGGACGAGGTCGGACCCGAGCATCCCGGCGGCGCCGGTGACGATCACCCTCACGGGATCGTGATCTCCGCGTTGTCCCCGACGATCATCCGCAGCGTCTTCGGCAGGCCGTCGGCGCTCGCGAGATGGACGTTGCGGCCGAGCAGGCTCGCCTCCATGCGCGCCGGCAGGTCGGTGACGCGGGCGCCCTCGAGCAGGATCGAGTGCTCCACCTCGGAGCGCTCGACGACGACGCCGGGGGCGATCGCGGTGTAGGGGCCGATGTAGGCATCGGCGATGCGGGCGTCGGCGCCGATCACCGCCGGTCCGCGGACGACCGCGCGCTCGAGCGTCGCGCCCGCCTCGATCACGACGCGGCCCTCGACCTTCGAGGCCTCGTCGAGGTCGCCGTCGATGCGGCGCTCGGTGTCCTCGAGCACGAGCCGGTTCGCCTCGAGCATGTCCTCGAGCTGGCCGGTGTCCTTCCACCATCCGCTCACGGTCCGCGACTCGACCCGCTTGCCGTCGTCGATCAGGCGCTGGATCGTGTCGGTGATCTCGAGCTCGCCGCGGGCGGAGGGCTCGATCTGCCGCGCCGCGTCGAAGACGAGCGGCTTGAACATGTAGACGCCGACGAGGGCGAGGTCGCTGGGCGGGTCCTTCGGCTTCTCGACCAGCCGCACGACCCGGTCGGAGTCGAGCTCGGCGACCCCGTAGTGGCTCGGATCGGGGACCCTGGTGAGCAGGATCAGCGCGTCGGGCTCGTTGCGGCGGAACTGCTCCGCGAGCTCGTCGATGCCGTCGCGCAGCAGGTTGTCCCCGAGGTACATCACGAACGGCGAGCCGCCGAGGAAGTCCTCCGCGGTCAGCATCGCGTGGGCGAGCCCGAGCGGCTCGTCCTGGGTGATGAACTCGATCTCGGCGCCGAAGCGCGACCCGTCCCCGGTCGCCGCGCGGATCTCGTCGCCGGTCTGCGGCGAGACGATGATCCCGATCTGGGCCACCCCGGCCTCGACCAGCGCCTCGATCCCGTAGAAGAGCACGGGCTTGTTCGCCACCGGCACGAGCTGCTTGGCGGACGTATGGGTGATCGGGCGCAGGCGCGTGCCCGCGCCCCCGGAGAGGATCAGGCCCTTGAGCGGCTCCATCGGCGCCGCAAGGCTACTCGTCGCCTGTCAGTAGGTGCCGCCGAGCTTGCGGTGGTCCCAGGTCGCCGTCCGGATCGCCTCGAAGCGGATCGCGACCCGCTTCGGCGCCTGGGCTTCGAGCCCGGCGGCGGCGTCGCCCTCGATCGAGTCGATGCCCTCGGTGTAGCGGAGCGTCAGCTCCTTGCCGAACTCGAGGACGCGGTCGGGGTCGCGGACCAGCTCGGCCTCGGCCTCGATCTGCACGCCCCGCAGCTCGGCGTACTCGGTCCCCGCCTCGATCATCAGCGTCGCCCGCGGATCGCGCTCGAGGTTCCTGGCCTTCTGCGACTTGGCGTAGGTCCAGACCCAGATCTCCGGCTCGCCCTCGTCGCTTACGCGGGGCACGTACCAGAGCGGCATCAGGTGCGGCCAGCCGCGCGGCCCGAACGTCGCGACGTGGACGACGCGCTCCGCCTCGATCAGCTCGCGCTGCTCGGCGGGACTGAGCTTGATCTGGTCGCGGCGGCTCACCGCGGCTCCAGCGTCAGGACGTCCCAGGGCCCCTCGCCGGCCATCGGCTGGGTCTCGCCTGACATCCAGCGCGGCTGCAGGTCGTCGTAATGGGGGCTCCCGGGGTGGCCGGACTGGCCCGTGAACGCCTGCCACCGCGCCGCCTCGGGATCGGCCATGTCGATCACCATCCGCCAGCTCGGCGCCCAGACCGCGCTGAACGGGTCGTTCGGGTCGAAGGCGATCTGGCTCACGGTCTCCTGCGCGCCGCCGGTCTCGAGCCGGCGGTTGAAGATCCGGTCGAAGAGCGGGTTCGCCTCGCCGAGCGGATGCGGGAAGGTCATCCGGTGCACGCGGCCCCAGCGCCACCGGTCCGGGTCCGCGCCGAAGCGGTCTGCGAGGTAGTCGAGGGCGGAGCGCAGCGAATCGAGCGCGAGCTCGTCCCACGAGCGGCCGACGAGCTCCGGGTCCCCCTCCTCCCAGAGGTCCATCAGGCGCGACTGCCAGCGCCAGGGCGAGGTCACGTGGTTGGTGAACCCGGTCGAGGAGCGGTCGAGCCAGCGCTCGGCGAGGTCGCGGTCGCCGATCGCGGCGCGGGCGAACTCGCGCGCCAGCTGGATCGTGAAGGCCTGGTAGATCGAGGCGGCGACCGAGTCGCGGGACATCCGCCCGTCCCAGCTCCGCAGGCGCTCGATCGCGCTCACCTCGCGCTGGTCGCGGGCCCGCAGGCGGGCGAGCCGGTGGGCGACCTCGAGGCCGGGTAGGGAGAGGTCGTCGACCTGCATGCGGGCGAAGCCGGCGGCGTCGTGCTCCTCGCGGTCGGTGATCAGCCACTCGATGCGCCGCGCCCGGTAGCCGTCGAGGTACTCGCTGGAGATGTGGTGCGGGTAGTCCTCGGGCTCGATCCGGTTGTTGGCGGTCACCAGGAAGCCGCGGTCGGGATCGCGCGTCTCGGGGAGCTCGTCGTACGGGACGTAGCCGTCCCACTCGTACTCCCCGGTCCAGCCGGGCTTCGGCAGGTCGGGGCAGCCGCCCGGCCGGACCGGGATCCGGCCGATCAGCTTGTACCCGATGCCGCCGTGCCGGTCGGCCCAGAGCAGGTTGGAGGCGGGCAGGGTGTGCGGGGCGAGGCCGGCGAGCAGCTCGGCGCCGCTGGCCGGCTCGAGGATGGAGGTCTGCGCCGGCGTCACGCACGGCATCTCGAGGGCGGCGAACCGCAGCGCCAGCGGCTCGGCCTCGTCGGTCCCGAGCACGTCGGTGACGAGGGGCCCGTGGCGGGTGAGGCGGACGCTCAGCCGCTCCGGCTGGCCCCCTCCCCGCACGACGATGTCCTCGCCGACCTCCTCGATCGGGTGCCAGCGCCCGTCGTGCTCGTAGCGCTCGCCCTCGATCCGCTCGACGTAGAGGTCCTCGACGTCCGCCATGACGTTGGTGAAGCTCCAGGCGACGTCGTTGTTGTGGCCCATGTAGATCCCCGGGATCCCCGGGATCGTCGCCCCGCGCGCGTGGCGGTCGCCCAGCCGGAGGCCTGCCTGGTACCAGATGCCGGGCATGCTCGGGGGCAGGTGCGGATCGCCGGCGAGCATCGGCGCGCCCGAGGCCGAGCGCGCGCCGCTAACCGCCCAGTTGTTCGAGCCGCTCGCCTCGACCGCCAGCCCGAGCGTCTCGCGGACGCGGTCGATCTGCTCGGCGAGCTCGAGGCCCGGGCCCTTGAAGCCCTCGCCCGGCCGCGTCGCCACGGGGTGGCCGACGGGGTAGGCCGGGTCGAGCAGGGCGGCCCGCTCGGGGCCGAGCTCCCGCCCCATCTCCGCGCGCAGGAGCTCGCGCTCCCAGTTGGTCGACAGCCCGAAGGCGAGCAGCTTCGTCGCAGCCAGCATGTCGGCGGGAGTCCACGGGTCGAAGCCGAGGCGCAGGACCTGGAACTCGAACGGCAGCGGGCGGGCGGCGGCCGCGGCGTTCACGCCGGCGCAGAGCGCCTCGAGCTCGGCGCGCAGCCCGGGCTCGAGCTCGTGCTCCTCGCGGTCCGCGACCCGGCGGAAGCCGATCGTGCGCATCAGCCGGTCGGTGGGCAGGGTCTCGGCGCCGGCGATCTCGGAGATTCGCCCGGCCGCGGTGCGGCGGTAGAGCTCCAGTTGCCAGAGCCTGTCCTGACCGTGGCAGAACCCCTGGCCGAACCAGAGGTCGTGGCGCGTCCGGGCGGAGATCATCGGCACGCCCCAGCGGTCGCGGCGGATCTCGACCTCCCGGTCGAGCCCGTCGAGGGTCAGCGAGCCGGTCGTGCGCGGCAGCGGCCGTCGCATCAGCTGGTACCAGGCCCCGGCCACCGAGCTGGCGATCGCCCCCGCGACCGCGCCCGCGGCGATGGCGGCGGTGCCGGTGAGCGGACGGGAGCGGACGGGAGCGGCGAAGGCCATGGGGATTGGATATCAGCCCGCGTCGCCCGGCGCGCCCTATTCGGTCAGCTCGTCCGCGGGCAGGCGGCCCTCGGCGCCGAGCTTCTCGAGGTGGGCCTGCATCACGATCGCCGCCGCGCCGCGGAGCTCGAGGGGCACGTCGTCCCAGGCCGCGTCGAGCAGCCGCGCCCGCGAGCGTTCCCCGGACTCGAGCGCGGCCACGAGCTTGCGCTCGCGGTCGAGCTTGTGCTCGATGTACTCGTCGACCTTCCCGCGGGGGTCGGTGATCCACGGCCCGTGGCCGGGGCAGAGCAGGTCGGCGTCCAGGTCGCGCAGCCGCTCGAGCGATTCGAGGTAGGCGACCAGGGAGCCGCCGTCGGGCGGGACGAAGGTCGAGCCCTCGCCGAGGACGAGGTCGCCGCAGAAGACGACCTCGCCGAAGCGGAAGACGACGTGGTCGTCGCTGTGCCCCGGCGTCGGCACCGCCTCGAACGGGTACGGGTCGCCGCCGGGCCAGAGGACGGGCTCGCCGAGCGGGCCCGCGCCCTCGGCGTGATCGCCGTGCGAATGGGTGAGGAGCACGCCGGCGATCCCGCCGCGCGCCTCGGCCGCCGCCCGCACCTTCGCGAGGTGCCCGTCGTCGGCCGGTCCCGGATCGATCACGTAGGCGCGCCCGCCGCGCTCGACGATGAAGGTGTTGGTCCCCTCGAGCGTCATCGGGCCGGGGTTGGGCGCGACGACGCGCTCGATCTCGGGGTGGCCGGGGGCCCGATCGCTCACCCCTGAAACCTAGAGGGGCCCGGGCCCCCTTCCGGTCGAAAGTCGGCACACTTGAGGGCGTGCCCTCCTGCTCGCACCTCGACCACGTCCGCGTCACCGAGCTGCCCGAGGCCGTCGAGGGCTGCGAGGGGTGCCTGCAGGCCGGCGACCCCTGGTTCCACCTGCGGATCTGCCTCGAGTGCGGCAAGGTCGGCTGCTGCGACAGCTCCCCGAACAAGCACGCGACCGCGCACGCTCGGGAGGCGGGGCACCCGCTGATCCGCTCGATCCAGCCCGGGGAGGAGTGGTCTTACTGCTACCCCGACGACCTCGACATCGTGATCCCGGACGTGACCGGCGAGACGCGGATCCCGCCGTCGCCGCTCGGCGGCTGAGCCCTCGATGGCGTTCGTCTCGCGCGGCTTCGGCGGCAAGCGGCGGGTCCCCGACGAGCTCGAGGGGCGGGTGCCGCCCGGACAGTACGTCGAGCCCGGCTTCCCGGTCCTCACCGCGGGCACGACCCCGGACGTCCCCGTGAGCGAGTGGAGCTTCCAGGTCGACGGCATGGTCGCCGAGGCGCGCGCGTGGAACTGGGAGGAGTTCGCCGAGCTCGAGTTCGAGGACGTCCCGTGCGACATCCACTGCGTGACCTCCTGGTCGAAGCTAGGCACCAGCTTCCGCGGCGTCTCCGTGGATGCGCTCCTGGAGGCGGCCGAGCCGCTCGAGCCTTACGCGATGGCCCGCTCGTTCGGCGGCTACACGACCAACCTCGCGATCGAGGACCTGACCGACGGCAAGGCCTGGGTCGTCACCGAGCACGAGGGGGAGCCGCTGCCGCGCGAGCACGGCGGGCCGGCCCGGCTGCTCGTCCCGCACCTCTACTTCTGGAAGAGCGCGAAGTGGATCGCCGGCCTGCGCGTGATGGACCACGACGAGCCCGGCTTCTGGGAGGCGAACGGCTACCACAACCGCGGCGACCCCTGGAAGGAGGAGCGGTATTGGACCGACTAGCGGAGCTCGCGCCGGCTGAGCAGAAGGCGCCGGGCCGCTGGCAGATCGCGACGGTGAAGGAGATCAGGCGGGAGACGCCCCGGGTCAAGTCGTTCCGGCTCGAGCTGCCGGCATGGATGCCGCACCTGCCCGGCCAGCACTACGACGTGCGGCTCACCGCCGAGGACGGCTACCGGGCACAGCGCTCCTACTCGGTCGCGTCCTCCCCCCTCGACGTCGGTGAGATCGAGCTGACGATCGACCGCCTCGCCGACGGCGAGGTCTCGCCCTACTTCCACGACGTCCTCGTCGAGGGCGACCAGGTGGAGGTCCGGGGCCCGTTCGCCTCGTACTTCGTCTGGCGCGGCGAGAGCCCGGTGCTGCTCGTCGGCGGCGGCTCCGGGGTCGTACCGCTGATGGCGATGCTGCGCCACCGGCGGCGGACGATGCCCGACCTCCCGATGCGGCTGGTCTACTCGGTCCGCAATGCGGAGGACGTGATCTACGCCGACGAGCTCGCGGAGGACGCGACCCTCACCTTCACCCGGACCCCGCCCGAGGGCTGGGACGGGCACACCGGGAGGATCGACGAGGAGCTCGTCTGCGAGGCCGCGCGGGAGGCTGCGGTGGTGTTCCTCTGCGGCTCGAACGGGTTCGTCGAGAGCGCCGCCCGGCTCGCCCAGACGGGTGGCTGCGAGCCGGTCCAGATCCGCACCGAGCGCTTCGGGCCGAGCGGCTAGCTGCGCTTCGAGGCGGGCTCGGCGCCCGGCCCGGGCAGGGGCTCGACCTCGCGCGGCAGGACCTCCTCGCCGCAGTGGTCGCAGACCATGTGGGGGTGGGTGATCTCACCGCAGGTCGTGTGGCGGAGCACGACCGGGGGGCCGTCGAGGAAGCCGGCGTGCTTGTTCCCCCACTCCATCATCGAGACGATCACCGGGTAGAGGTCGAGGCCCGCCTCGGTCAGCCGGTACTCGCTGCGCTTGCGCTTCGCGCTCTCCTCGTAGGGGCGACGCTCGAGGATGCCGAAGTCGACGAGGTTGCGGAGGCGGTCGGCGAGCACGTTGCGGGCGATCCCGGTCGCCTCGAGGTAGTCCTCGAAGGTGCGGGCGCGGAAGTAGGCGGCGCGCAGGATCGCGAACACCCAGCGCTCGCCGAGCATCGCGCTCGTGCGCGAGATCGCGCAGTTCGCCTCGAGTAGCTCTTCGTGCCTCATCCTCGCTCGAGTCTAGCTGTGTGACCGATGTCCGTTGCAAATGCGAACTGAGCCTCTAGCTTCAGTTTCGCTTTGCAACTGAGTCCGGCAAGCCCCGATCTCCCAAGCGCCGACGAGCGGAGCTCCCGCCGGCGCGCCGTGGCGATCTTCGCCGTCTGCGGCGGCGCGTTCCTGGCGTTCCTCGACACCACGATCGTCAACACGAGCTTCCCCGACATCCGCGCCTCGTTCGCGGACGCGACCCCGGCGGAGCTGTCCTGGATCCTCGACGCGTACTTCATCGCCCTCGCCGCCCTCCTCGTTCCCGCGGGCGGGATCGCCGACCGCTACGGGCGCCGCCGCGTCTTCCTCGCCGGCGTCGCGCTCTTCATCTCGACGAGCCTGCTCTGCGCGATCGCGCCGAGCTGGGAGCTGCTCGTCGCCGCCCGGGCGCTCCAGGGCCTCGGCGCGGCGATCATGGTCTCGGTCTCGGTCGCGCTCCTCCTCCCGCTCTTCCCGCTCGAGCGCCGCGCCGCGGGCGTCGGGATCTGGGGCGCGGCGGCCGCGCTCGCCGCGACCGTCGGCCCGCCGCTGGGCGGCGTCCTCGTCGAGGTCGCCGACTGGCGCTGGATCTTCCTCGTCAACCTGCCGCTCGGCGCGCTCGTCCTCCTCGCCGCCGTGCGCGGCGTCGACGAGAGCCGCGACGAGCGCGCGAGCGGGCTGCCCGACCTCGCCGGCTCCGCCCTCGCAGCCACCGGGCTCGGCGTGCTCGCGCTCGGGATCGTCGAGGGCAACGGCTGGGGCTGGGGCTCGGCCGCCGTGATCGGCTGCTTCGCCGCCGGCGCCGCGCTGCTCGCGGGGGTCGTCGCCCGCAGCCGCAGCCACCCCCGCCCGCTCGTCGACCTCGAGCTGTTCCGGATCCGGTCCTTCCGGATCGGCACGCTCGGCACCCTGCTCTTCGCCGCGGCGTTCTTCTCGACGATCCTCGGCAACATCCTGTTTCTCACCGGGGTCTGGGGCTACAGCGTGCTCGACGCGGGCCTCGCCGTGATGCCCGGCCCGCTCACCTCGGCGATCCTCGCCGGGCCCGCGGGCAAGCTCGCCGACCGCTTCGGCCACCGCGCAGTCATCGTGCCCGGCACGCTCGTCTACGGCGCCGGCCTGGCGATCCTCTTGAGCGCCGGGCCCGAGCCCGACTACCTCGCCACCTGGCTGCCCGGCATGCTGCTCGCCGGCGCGGGCATCGGCCTCGCCTTCCCGACGCTGGGCGCCGCGGCCGCGGCCGAGATCCCCGCCCACCGCTTCGGCATCGCGACCGCGCTCACCTCGGCCGGCCGCCAGCTCGGCGCCGTCCTCGGCACCGCGATCCTGGTCGCGATCGTGGGCGAGCCCCAGAGCCTCGCCGGCGCGGCGAGCGTCGCCGACGACGCCTACCTGTTCGGGATCGCCGCCGCGGTCCTCGCCGGAGCCGTCGCCCTGCGGCTCGCGCCGGAGCGATCGGCCGAAACTGCGATCGAGCCCCTATACGGGGCCGAAAAGCAGTTTCGGCCCGA
>DASUSH010000071.1:0-6610 GCA_036375215.1 Solirubrobacterales bacterium | reverse complement strand
GCAGGGCGAGTGCAGGTGGTAGAGGATCGACTCGTTGCCGGAGAAGCCCTCGAAGCCGAGCACCTCCTCGGTGAGGAGGGTCCCGTTCTCGCGGAACTGGACGTGCCGCGTGGCGGGGACGTTGCCGAGCGTGGCGTAGCGCATCAGAGGTTCCCCCGAAGTTCCTGCTCACGCTCGATCGCCTCGAACAGGGCCTTGAAGTTGCCGGCCCCGAACCCGGTCGCACCATGGCGCTCGATCAGCTCGAAGAAGACGGTCGGCCGGTCGCCGATCGGCCGCGTGAAGATCTGGAGCAGGTAGCCCTCGTCGTCGTGGTCGACGAGGATGCCCTGGCGGCGCAGGTCGGCGAGCCGGCCGGCGACCTCGGGGACGCGGCCGGGCACGTCGTCGTAGTAGGTGCCGGGGATCGGCAGGAAGCCGACGCCGCGGTGGCGCAGCTCGGCGACGGTCCCGACGATGTCGCGCGTGGCGAGCGCGATGTGCTGGGCGCCCGCGCCCTCGTAGAACTCGAGGTACTCGTCGATCTGCGAGCGCTTCCGGCCCTCGGCGGGCTCGTTGATCGGGAACTTGATCCGGCCGTTGCCGCTCGCGACGACCTTCGACATCAGCGCGGAGTACTCGGTCGAGATCGCCTCGTCGGAGAAGTGGATCATCTCGGTCATCCCGAAGACGTCCTCGTAGAAGCGCACCCACTCGTTCATTTGGCCGAGCTCGACGTTGCCCACGATGTGGTCGATCGCGAGCAGCATGTCCTCTCCTCCGGCGCCCTCATCCTCGACCGGCTCGTAGCCGGGGAGGAACGGGCCGTCGTACCCGGAGCGGTCCACGAACGTGTGGACGGTCTCGCCGTAGGTCGCGATCGTCGCCATGCGGACCGTGCCGCCGGCGTCGATGTCGTCGGCGGGCGCCGCGAGCGCACGCGCGCCGCGGCCGACCGCCTCCGTGAAGGCGCGGTCGACGTCGCGCACGGACAGCGCGATCGACTTCACGCCGTCGCCGTGGAGGGCATGATGGGCGGCGATCTCCGTGCCGGAGCGAAGCGCGCCGGTGACGACGAGCCGGACCCGGCCCTGCTCGAGCACGTGGGAGGCGCGGTCCCGTAGGCCGGTCTCGAGGCCCGCGTAGGCGACGCGACGGAACCCGAAGGCGCGCTCGAGGAAGTAGGCGGCCTGGGCCGCGTTGCCGACGTAGAGCTCGACGTGGTCGATCCCGTCGAGCGGCATGAAGTCCGCGGCCGGCGTCGGCGCCGGGCGGGTGGCGGTCGCCGCCGCGGCGGTTGCGCTCGCTGCCTGCATCTGCCCTCCTCGGCTCGGGCTCCTCCCCTCCCTTTATGATCGACCGTTATGGAGCCGGTTTCAATGCCGGAACGTTGCGTCCGGAGGTCCTGAGAGTTGGAACTCGACCGGATCGACCAGCAGATCGTTGCGCTGTTGCGCGAGAACGCCCGCCGCTCCTTCCAGGACATCGGCTCGCGCGTCTCGCTGAGCGCCCCGGCGGTCAAGCGCCGGGTCGACCGGCTCGAGGATGCCGGCGTGATCCGCGGCTACTCCGCGGTCCTCGACCACGTCGCCCTGGGCTGGACGACGCACGCGGTCGTCGCGCTCTACTGCGAGGGCCAGATGTCGGGCGCGGAGATCCTCGCCGCCGCGGGCCGCCACCCCGAGGTCACCGCCGCCCACACCGTCGCGGGCGAGGCGAGCGCGATCCTGCACCTCCACGCGCGCGACACCGAGCACCTCGAGGAGGCGCTGGAGCGCCTGCGCGACTCCCGCGGCATCCTGCGCACCCAGACCCAGGTCGTCCTCTCCACGCTGTTCGAGCGCCCGGTCGAGTGACCTGTCCCTTTGGGGTCAGACCCCTCGGGTGGCAGGTCGACCTGTCCCTTTGGGGTCAGACCCCTCGGGTGACAGGTGATGTCAGCTCGCCCAGGCCCTCCGCCGCGATCGTCACGGTGTCGCCAGGCTCGAGGAAGCGCTCGCCGCCCTCGCCGCCGAGCGGTCCGAGCTCGAGCAGGCAGCCGCGGTTGAGCGTGCCCGACCCGATCACGTCGCCGGGGCGCAGGCGGGTGTCGCGGGCCGAGTGGGCGACGAGCTCGGGCCAGGACCAGTGCTTCTCGCGGGCGTCCGTGCGGGTGAGCTCCTCGCCGTTCACGCTCGCAGTCGCCTCGAGCTCGAGCCGCCCGTCGCGGTAGGGCAGCTCGTCGGGGGTGACCAGCCACGGCCCGAGCGAGATCGCGAAGTCCTTGCCCTTCGCCGGGCCGAGCCCCACCGACATCTCCTGGCGCTGGAGGTCGCGCGCGCTCCAGTCGTTCAGGAGGGTGAAGCCCGCGATCTCCTCGCCGGCGCCGATCACCGCGGCGATCTCGAGCTCGAAGTCGAGCAGGGAGGTCGCCGCGGGCTTCCGCACCGCCTGCCCCGGCCCGTGGATCGACGCCGGGTTGGAGAAGTAGAAGACCGGGACCTCGTACCAGGCGGGCGGGATCTCCCCGCCGCGGAGCTTCGCCCCGGTCGCGACGTGCTGCTCGTAGGCGAAGAAGTCGCGGACGCTCGGCGGCTCGGGGACCGGGGCGAGCAGCTCGACCTCGGCGAGTCGGCGCTCGGCGCCGGCCTCGCCGTGGCCCTCGCCGCTGAGCCACTCGATCATCGACGCCGCCTCGAGCCGGGCGACGCGCTCGCCGTCGAGCCGGCCGACGCGGGGCTCGCCGCCGGACTCGCGGTAGGTGACCAGCCGCATCGCCGCGCATCCTCGCAGGCGGCTCCGGGATACTGCCGCCTGATGGCCGCGATCCCTCCGGTCGACCCGACCCGTCCCCCCTCCGGCTTCGAGCGCGTGATGCACCGGATCGGGATGTCGGGCGCCGGGCGCTGGTTCGGGATCGAGGTGTCCTCGCGGGTCGACCCGTGGCTCCTGCGCGCCACCGGCGGCCGCTTCTCGACCACGTCCTTCTTCCCGCTGGTGATGATGACCGTGCCGGGCCGCAAGACGGGCGAGCCGCGGACCGTCCCGCTCGTCTACTTCACGGAGGGCGACGAGGTGATCCTCACCGCGTCCAGCTTCGGCCGCGCCAGGCACCCGGCCTGGTACCTGAACGCGGTCGCCGCCGGACGCGTGGAGCTGCGCGCCAAGGGCCGCGGCGGCCCCTACGTCGTCCGCGAGACCGAGGGCGCCGAGCGCGACCGGTTGTTCGCGCTCTCGACGAACCTTTACGCTGGCTACGGGTTGTACGAGGAGCGGGCCGGCGAGCGCACGATCCCGGTTTTGGCCCTGCGACCGGAATGAAAGGAATCATGAGGAAAGTCGCCACCGCCATATTCGCCTGCGCCTGCACGCTCGTCGCCGCCGCACCCGCGAGCGCCGCCGAGAAGCAGATCTCGGTGACGAACGACGGGCCCGGCCCGGCGCAGTTCGACCATGTCGACGTCCACACCTTCGGCCCGAAGAAGCCCGACCAGGTGCTCGTGCTGATGCCGGGCACCCAGGGCGGCGCCGGCGACTTCACGCTGATCGCCCGCGAGCTGGTCAAGGACCGCAAGGGACTCGCGGTCTGGTCGATCGACCGCCGCAGCCAGGTGCTCGAGGACACCGCGACGTTCGAGCGCGCGAACCGCGGCGAGGTGAGCCTCCAGGAGATGTACGACTACTACCTCGGCCACCTCACCAACGGCGGCACCCCCGCCGACCACTTCGACTTCCTCGACACGAGCACGGTGCCGTTCGCGGCCGACTGGGGCATGGAGTCGGCGCTCGAGGACGCCCGCGCCGTCGTCGAGAAGGCCGGGAAGGGCGGGCGCTCGGTGCTGCTCGGCGGTCACTCGCTCGGCGCCTCGCTGACCGCGGCCTACGCGGCATGGGACTTCGGCGGCGACCCCGGCTACGAGGACCTCGACGGGCTCGTCCTGATCGACGGCGGCCTGCTCGGCAGCTTCGACGCCTACACGCTCGAAGCGGCCCAGGAGCAGGTCGAGACCCTCGACGAGCAGCCCTTCCTCGACCTGCTCGGGATCGGGATCCCGGAGGCGGCCGGGCTCTTCGCCGAGATCGGGGGGATGTACGGCAAGCTCGACCCGACGGGCGACGCCGCGGTGATCCAGAACTCGCCGCTCCTCCCCGACGAGTTCAAGCCTCCGGTGCCGGCGACGAACCGCGCCCTCATCGGCCACGCCTTCGACCGCGACACGTCGCCCGCCAGCCTCGGGCTCCTGCACGTGAACGCCGGGCAGCTCGCCGACTCGGGCGAGCCGCGCGACTGGGTCGACGGCGGCGTGACGCCGGTCGCGAACCTGACCGAGACCTTCGGCCAGGAGCCCGCGAACGCGGTCGAGTGGTATTTCCCGCGCCGGCTCACGATCGACACCAACGGCGCCGACCAGATGCGCCGGAACGACGTCGCCAGGTTCCTCGGCCTGCGCCTGGAGCACACGAGGCAGATCGACGTTCCGATCTACGCCTTCCAGACCGACCTCACCGGCGGCGACGTGCTCGCCGGTGCCCGCAAGCTGGTGAAGCGGGCGAAGACCTCGAAGCGGGAGTCGACCCTGGTCGACGGCGCTCCCGGGCAGAGCCACCTGGACCCGCTCACCGCCGCCGCCGACGACAACGAGTTCCTCGACACCTTCGAGCGGTTCATCCGAGCGCACTCGCCGAAGTAGGAACCCGCGCCCGCCCGCGGGTCGATTCATCTACGCTCGCCGCCGGATGCGGGCGGCGGCGATCCAGCTCGAGGCGGTGGTCGGCGACGTCGACGCCAACCTCGCCGCCTGCGAGCGCCTCGGCGACGAGGCGGGCGCCGCGGGCGCCGAGCTGATCGCGCTCCCCGAGTTCTTCTCGACGGGGATCGGGTTCGTGCCTGCCCTAGCCGAGGCGGCGCTGCCGCCGGGCGGCGCCGCCACCGAGCTGATGCGGGGGCTCGCGCTGCGCCACGGCGCCCTCGTCGGCGGGTCGTTCATCTGCCGCGACGCCGACGGCGAGGTCCGCAACGCGTACATCGTCATCCGGCCCGACGGCGGTGTCGCCGGCCGCCATGACAAGGACCTGCCGACGATGTGGGAGAACTCGTTCTACGTCGGCGGGCACGACGACGGGGTGATCGAGGTCGGCGACGACCTCACCGCCGGCGCCGCGGTCTGCTGGGAGCTGATGCGCACGCAGACCGTGCGGCGCCTGCGCGGCCGCGTCGACCTCGTCATGTCGGGGTCCGGCTGGTGGTCGCTCTCCCGGAGCTGGGGCCCGCCCGCGCTGATCGAGCCGCTCGAGACGCGCAACGAGCGGCGGGCCCAGCGTGCCGCGGAGACCTTCGCCGCCTACGTCGGCGCGCCGGTAGTGCACGCCGCGCACGCCGGCGAGCTCGAATGCGAGACGCCGTGGTT
Organism: Solirubrobacterales bacterium; assembly: GCA_036375215.1. Classification (GTDB taxonomy): domain Bacteria; phylum Actinomycetota; class Thermoleophilia; order Solirubrobacterales; family 70-9; genus DASUSH01. Next base: position 1,244 of record DASUSH010000071.1, on the reverse strand, counting down.
CCCGCTGTCGTATCGCGGCCACTTCGAGGGCGCGACCGTGATCTGCGCCGCCGACGGCACCGTGCTCGCCGCCCGCGACCGCCGTGAGGGCGAGGGCGTCGTCGCCGCCGAGATCGAGCCCGGCCGCCGGCCCCCGTCGGCGCAGCCGCCGCCCGGGTTCTGGCTGCACCCGCGCGGCGCGGTCGCGGCCGCCGCCTGGCACCTCCACCGCGCCCACGGCAGGCGCTGGTACCGCCGCCACGTGAGCCGCGCCGCCGCCCGGCCCCATACCCCCTGACAAACGTCCGGGAGGATCGTTACCTGCTCAGTGGGGGTGGCTAGTGTCCAATAATGGAGGCGATGAACGAAGCTACGTGGGCCTCGCCCGGGCGCGGGCGGACGGCCGGATTTCGGTTCGCGCGGGACGATCGGCTCGCGCGCCGCGCCACGGCCGGGGACCCAGCCGCGTTCGCCGAGATCTTCCGGCGCTACAACCGGGAGCTCGGCCGCTACTGCCAGGCGATCCTGGGCAGCCGCGAGCAGGCCGAGGACGCGCTCCAGAACACGATCGTCGCCGCGATCAAGGCGCTCCCCGGCGAGACGCGCGAGATCACGCTCCGGCCCTGGCTCTACCGCGTCGCCTACAACGAGTCGATCTCGATGCTGCGCCAGCGCCGGCCGGCGACGGCGCTCGACCCGGAGCTCGCGGACCCTGGGTCCGACCCCGGCGAGCGGACCGAGCGGCGGGAGGGCCTGCGGGCGCTCCTCGGCGACCTCGAGACGCTGCCCGAGCGCCAGCGCGGCGCCCTCGTCATGCGCGAGCTGGGCGACCTGAGCTTCGCCGAGATCGCCGCGACGTTCGGCTTCTCCGAGGGCGCGGCGCGGCAGGCGATCTACGAGGCGCGGGGAGCGCTGCTCGAGATGGCTGAGGGGCGCGAGATGGAGTGCGCCGCGATCCGCGCGGAGATCTCCGAGCACGACAAGCGCGTGCTGCGCGGCCGCCGCCTGCGCGCCCACCTGCGCGAGTGCGAGGGCTGCCGCGAGTTCGAGGCCGCGATCGGGCAGCGGCGCGCCGAGTTCGCGCAGATCGCGCCGCTCGCGCCTGCTGCCGCCGCCGGGATCCTGCAGAGCGTGCTCGGCAGCTCGGCAGCGGGCGGCGGCGGGCTGACCGCGCTCGGCGGCGCCGCGGGCGGCTCGGCCGCGCTGAAGTCGGCGGCCGCGGCGGTCGCGATCGTCGCCGCCGGCGCCGGCACGGCGGACCTGAC
>DASUSH010000070.1:0-9973 GCA_036375215.1 Solirubrobacterales bacterium | reverse complement strand
GTTGTCCACCAGTGCGAAGCGCTCGGAGAGGGGGTCGACGATCGTGACCTTGCCGAGCAAGAGTACGGCGACAGCCGAAGCGGCTCCTAAAAAGCCGACGATGAGGCCCTCGATGATGAACGGCCAGCGGATGAACCAGCTCGTCGCGCCGACGAGGTGCATCACTTCCACCTCGCGGCGGCGGGCGTAGATCGAGAGCCGGATCGTGTTGCCGACCAGCATCAGCGAGGCGACGAGCAGCAGGGCGGCGATTATCGCGAGCACGATCTTGACCGCGCCGGTGACCGCCCGGATCTCGCTGGCCTCCTCGCGCGAGTCCTTGACCTCCTCGATGATCGGGCTGATCGGCTCGGGCTTGCCCTTCGCGCCGGTCGGGGTGAGCTCGGCTCGGACCGTCTCGAGGTTGTCGGGGTCGTCGAGGTTGACGTTCAGCGACGCGGGCAGCGGGTTCGAGTTCAGCTCGTCGACGACGTTCTTGTCGTCGAGGCGCTCGCGCAGGATCTCGAGCGCCTCGGCCTTGTCGACGAAGTCGGTCGAGACGACGTGGTTGATCCCGGCGATCTGGCCTTCGAGCTTGTCGATCTCGCCGCGGGTCGCGTCGTCGTAGAGGAACACCCGGAGCGAGATCTGCTCGCGCACGTCCTCGGTCTTCGAGCCGGTGGAGTAGAGGACCGGGATCAGCACGCCGAGGAGGAGCACGGTGACGACGATCGTCACGATCGCCGCCGCGCTCGGCGCGGCGCTGCGGCGCAGCGCGCGGAAGGCCTCGCGGATGAAGAAGAAGAGCCGGCTCATCTAGCGCGCCTCGCCGGGCGGGGGCGTCTCGCCGTTCGTCTGGCCCTCGACGAGCCCCATCTCGGAGCGGACCCGGACGGCGAACTCGCTCGTCGACTCGTCGTGGTACGCGCCGGCGGCGACGTCGCGGACCACGCGGCCGTCCGCCATCTCGATCACGCGGCGGCGCATCTTGTCGACCATCTCGCGGTCGTGGGTGACGACGAGGACCGTCGTGCCGGTGCGGTTGATCCGGTAGAGCAGCTGCATGATCCCGACGGACGTGACGGGGTCCAGGTTCCCGGTCGGCTCGTCGGCGAGCAGGAGCGGCGGGTGGTTGACGAAGGCCCGCGCCACCGAGACGCGCTGCTGCTCACCGCCGGAGAGCTCGTCGGGGTAGTTGTGGATCTTGCCGGCGAGCCCGACCAGGCGCAGGATCTCGGGGACCTTGCGGCGGATCTGCCCGCGCGGCTCGCCGATCACCTGGAGCGCGTAGGCGACGTTGTCGTACACGGTCCGGTTCGGGAGCAGCTTGAAGTCCTGGAAGACGGTGCCGATCCGGCGGCGCAGGTGCGGGACGCGGTTGCGGCTCAGCTGGTTGATGTCCCGCCCGGCGATCAGGATCTCGCCGTTGGCGGGTTCGAGGTCGCGGATCAGGAGCTTGATCAGCGTCGACTTGCCGCAGCCGGTGGGCCCGACGATGAAGACGAACTCGCCGCGCTCGACGCCGAGCGAGACGCGCTCGACGCCGACGTGCCCGCCGGGATAGACCTGGGTGACGTCGCGAAGCTCGACGATCGGCGGCTTGCCGGTGCGTCGCGGACGGCGCCGCGCGCGCTCGGCCGCGTGCCGGCGGGCGTCCTCGCGCCGCTGCCGGCGCCTCGAGACTCTGCGTGTGCGGTGGGCTGCCATTCGATCGGGTCCTCGGTTGGTCGGTTCCGGGAGATCCTTCTGCTCCCCAGATGTAGTTCCTCCGAGGCGCCTCCGATGCAAGACGGCGACCGTGGCGATAAAGGTCGCCGCGGACGGCCGGCAGGCCGAGTTGCGGCGCGAGGCCGAGCCTCAGCCGCTGAGGGCTACGTCCACTCCGGCCCGTGCAGGGGCGGGTGGGAGACGATCGGCTTGAGGACGAGGGCCTCGCGGACGCGGTCGGCGATGCCGCGGGCGGTGAGGCCGAAGTGCTCCATGCAGGCCTCGCCGGTGCCGGAGACGCCGAACTCGTCCTCCATGCCGACGGCGAAGACCGGGACCGGGTGCTGCTCGGCAGCGACCTCGCGGACGGCGTCGGCGAGGCCGCCGACGACGCGGTGCTCCTCGGCGGTGACGGCGACGCCCGTCTTGCCGAGCGACTCGAGGATCGACTCGGGGTGGAGCGGCTTCACGATCGAGACGTTCAGGACCTCGGCCTCGACGCCGTCCTCGCGCTCGAGGCTCTCCGCGGCCTCCAATGCCCGCCACACCATGTGGCCCGTGGCGACGATCGAGATGTCCTTGCCCTCGCGCAGCACGTCGACCCCTTCGCCGAGGGTCTCGGGGATCCGCTCGTAGACGACCGGCGTCGAGGGCCGGCCGAAGCGCATGTACATCGGGCCGTCGCGGTCGTAGGACTCGACGACGGCGCGATATGCCTGGTTGTAGTCGGCGGGCACGACGACCTGCATCCGCGGCATCGCCCGCATCAGCGCGATGTCCTCGATCATCTGGTGCGAGGCGCCGTCCTCGCCGAGCGAGACCCCGCCGTGGCTGGCGCCGATCCTGATCTTCAGCTCGTTGTGGGCGATGCCCAGCCGGACCTGGTCATAAGCGCGGCCCGTGGCGAAGATCGCGAAGGTCGACGCGTAGGGCACCTTGCCGGTCGCCGCCAGCCCGCAGGCCATCGACATCATGTTCGCCTCGGCCGCGCCGACGTTGAAGAAGCGGTCGGGGTAGGCCTTGCCGAACTTCATCGACTGGGTCGAGACCGCGAGGTCGGCGTCGAGCGCGACGATCTCCTCGTGGGCCTCGCCGAGGTCGACGAGCGCGTCGCCGTAGGCGTGGCGCGTGGCGGTCGGCTCAGTCTTCGCTTCCACCCTGAAGCTCCTTCGTCTGCTGGTCCAGCCTCGCCTCGAGCTCGGTCAGCGCCTCGTCGGCCTGCTCCTGCGAGGGCGGCTTGCCGTGGAAGCCGAACCGGCCCTCCATGAAGGAGACGCCGCGGCCCTTCTTCGTCTGGCAGACGATCGCGGCGGGGCCGTCGAGGGTCCGGCTGCGCTCGAGCGCAGCGGTGATCGCGTCCATGTCGTGGCCGTCGATCTCGACGGCGTCCCAACCGAAGGCCTCGAACTTGGCGCGGACGTCGCCGGTGTCCATGACCTCCTCGGTCGTGCCGTCGGTCTGGAGGTGGTTGTAGTCGACGATCGCGGTGATGTTGGTGAGGCCGAAGTGCTTGGCGGCCGTCGCGCCCTCCCAGGTCTGGCCCTCCTGGCAGTCGCCGTCGGAGAGCAGGCAGAAGGTGTGGGCGGTCTGGTCGAGGCGGTCGAGCCGCAGCGCGAGGCAGATCCCGACCGACATCGAGAGCCCCTGGCCGAGCGAGCCCGTCGAGACCTCGACGCCCGGGGTCGTGCGCATGTCGGGGTGGCCCTGGAGCATCGCGCCGATCTTCCGCAGCTTCTGGAGCTCGGAGTGCGGGAAGTAGCCGTGCTCGGCGAGCGCCGCGTAGAGGATCGGCGCCGCGTGGCCCTTGGAGAGGACGAAGCGGTCGCGCTCGGGCCACTCCGGGTTGCGCGGATCGTGGCGGAGGACGCGATAGTAGAGCGCCGCGACGATGTCGGCGGCGGAGAGCGAGGAATCGAGGTGCCCCGACTTGGCGACGGCGAGCATGCGCACGCAGTCGATCCTCAGCACGGTCGCCCAGCGCTCGAGCTCCGCGATCGTCGGGACCGGCTCCCCGTCGCCCGCCGTACGCAGCGGGGGCTTGAGATCCGGCACCGGCCTCAAGTGCCTCACGTCGCCGAGATTAGCGCTCGCCTCCACCAACGCAAACGTAGGTCGGCCGGCGGACGGGTCGGCCGGGTGCTGACCCGCGCAGTTTGCGGGTTACCGGCCGCCGAGGAGATCTCGCGCTCGCGGGCGAGTGGGCCGGGACGCTCGCGCGGGCTCGCGCGGGCTCGCTCAGGCGGCGACGGGCTCCTCGCCGGCCTCGGCGCCGTTCAGCTCGCGCAGCCGGGTGATGGCCGAGCGAAGCAGCCGCGACACCTGCATCTGCGAGACACCGATCCGGGCGGCGATCTCGCTCTGCGTCATGTCCTCGGCGAAGCGCAGGAAGAGGATGAGGCGGTCCCGCGGCGGCAGGCGCTTGAGCGACGGAGCGAGGCTCGCGACCTCGTCGGCGCGAGCGAACGCCGGGTCCTCCTCGCCGATGCGCTCCAGCAACGGCATGGGATCCTCGCCCGTGTCCGAGCCCGAAGAGTCGAGCGAGCGGGCCGCGAGCGCCTCGCCGGCCTCGATCGCCTCGAGGACGTCTTCGACCGGGAGGCCGGTGAGCTCGGCGAGCTTCCCGGTCGTCGGTGCGCGGCCCTCGGCGGAGAAGAAGCCGCTCGCCGCCTTGTGCACACGCAGGCCGTTCTCCTGAAGCCGCCGCGGGACGCGGACGCTCCAGGCGCGGTCGCGGAGGTGGCGCTTGATCTCGCCGGTGATCGTCGGGACCGCGAAGGTCGAGAACGCGAGGCCCCGGGTCGCGTCGAAGCGGTCGATCGCCAGGACGAGCGCGAGGTTGGCGACCTGCTCCAGGTCCTCGGACTCGACCATCCGCGTCTGGGAGGCGCGGGCGATGCGCTTCGCCATCGGCATGAAGAAGCGCACGAGCTGGTCGCGAGCGCTCAGGTCGCCGGCCTGGGCGCGGGCGAAGAGCTCGGGGTCGGGAGCGGTGGGGCCGGCGGGCGCACCCGCGTCATGCGGGCTGTGTACGTGTCGCATTCGAAGTCCTTTGTCGTGGGGACTTGACACCCCAGAGACGGACTTCGAGTGGATTCCGCCCGGTGTGGCAACTTGGCCGGCTCGACGTGCGAGCCTTCCTACTGATACCCGGATCCGGGGATTCCAACCCTCGGTGAAGCCGTGGTGCGGCTCGCTCAGCCGATCGCGACCATGCGCTCGATCGGCACCCGGGCGCGCTCGGCGACGTCGGCCGGGACCTTCACCTCGAAGCGCAAATCGCGCAGCGAGTCGCGCAGCTTCGGCAGGGTGATCATCTTCATGTACTTGCAGAACGCCATCCGGTTCGCCGCGTGGAGATCGGCCCTGGGGGCCGCCTGCTCCAGCGGGTAGAGCATCCCGGTCTCGGTGGCGACGATGAACTCCCCGTCGGGGCGCTCGCTGACGTGCTTCAGCATCCCCGAGGTCGAGAGCATGTGGACGCCCTCGGAGCCGATGTCGCCCGCCGCGACGTACTCCATCGCCTGGGTCGAGCAGCCGCACTCGGGGTGGATCAGGAACTCGGCCTCGGGGTGCGCGGCGCGCTGCGCGTTGATGTCGTCGGGCTTGATGCCGGCGTGGACGTGGCACTCGCCGTCCCAGACGTGCATCGGCTTCCCGGTCTGCTTCTCGACGAAGGCGCCCAGCCACATGTCGGGCCCGAAGAGGATCTCGACGTCATCGCCGTGCTCGGCGCGGATGTGCTCGACGACCTTGACGGCGTTCGAGGAGGTGCAGCAGTAGTCGGTCTCGGCCTTGACCTCGGCGGAGGTGTTCACGTACATGACGACGATCGCGCCGGGGTGCGCGGCCTTCCACTCCCGAAGCTGGTCGGCGGTGATCGAGTCGGAGAGCGAGCAGCCCGCGTCGAGGTCGGGGATCAGCACGGTCTTCTCGGGCGAGAGCACCGACGCGGTCTCGGCCATGAAATGAACGCCGCAGAACGCGATCACCTGGGCGTCGGTGGAGGCGGCCTCGCGCGAGAGCTGCAGCGAGTCGCCGGTCAGGTCGGCGACCTCCTGGATCTCCGGCACCTCGTAGTTGTGGGCGAGGATGACCGCGTTCCGCTCGGCGGCGAGCGCGCGCACCTCCTCGGAGAGCGCCCGGATCTCCTCCGGCGAAGGCTGGGCCTGAGTAGGGGGTTGGATGGTCGGCAGCTCGACTGCCATTGCCATGTCCTCTCGTATGTTCGTCTGTCCGGCCCGCTCCGAATCGGCGGGCCTAGTGCAGTACGAATGTTCGGCTCATAGTTTAGACGTATGCCGGAGCTACCCGAGGTCGAGATCGCGGCGCGGCGGCTCTCCGTCGCGCTCGCCGGCGTCCGGGTCGAATCGACGCTCGCCCCGGGGATGGTCGTGATGAAGAGCTTCGACCCCCCGCTCGCCGAGCTCGAGGGCCGCGAGATCACCGGCGTGCGGCGGATCGGCAAGATGCCCCTCGTCGAGTTCGCGCCGGCGCCGGGCTCGGCGCACGGCGAGCTCGCCCTCCTCGTCCACCTGATGTCGGCGGGCCGGCTGCAGTGCTTCGACAAGCGCGCCTCGCTGAAGGACAAGCGCTCCCGCCTCCTGATCAGGCTCGAGGACGGCCGCGAGCTGCGGCTGCGCGAGTTCGGGACCAGGCAGCGGGCGTGGGCGAAGCTCCTGCCGGCCGGCGAGGTCGCCGCCGACGAGATGGTCGCGACGCTCGGCCCCGAGGCCTGGCCCGCGCCGCCCCTCGACGAGTTCGCGAAGCTGATCGACGAGCCCCGCCAGCTCCATCCCCTGCTCCGCCACCAGCGCACGATCGCCGGGATCGGGCGCTCGTGGGCGGACGAGGTGCTCTGGGAGGCGCGGCTGGGCCCGTTCAAGAAGGGCTCGGACCTCGAGCCCGGCGAGGTCGAGCGGCTGCACGCCGGGCTCGCCGTGCTCGGCGCCGCGATCGAGACCTACGAGCAGACCGTCGGCGAGTCCGTCCCCGACAAGATGCCGATGCCGCTGCGCGTCCACAAGCGCGAGGGCGAGCCGTGCCCGCGCTGCGGCGCAACCCTCGCCGCCGTCCACTTCGCCGAGCACTCCACGACCTACTGCCCCGAGGAGCAGACCGGCGGGCGAGTGCTGAAGGACCGCCGGCTCTCGCGCCTCCTGAAGTAGATTCGGACCGTGGACCAGCGCCTCAGCCTGATCACGCTCGGCGTCGCGGACATCGGTCGCGCCCGCGCCTTCTACGAGGGGCTCGGCTGGAGCACCGGCGCGAAGCCGGAGGACGACGTCGTCTTCTTCCAGGCCGGCGGGATCGTCCTCGCGCTCTGGGACCGCGCGGAGCTCGCCGAGGACTCCGGCGTCGCCGACGGCGGCGGCTGGGGCGGGGTGACGCTCGCCTACAACGTCAACTCGCCGGCCGAGGTCGACGCGGTCATCGCCGAGGCCGAGGCGGCGGGCGCCGAGATCCCGCGGGCCGGCGCCGAGACCTTCTGGGGTGGCTACTCGGGCGTCTTCGTGGACCCCGACGGCCACCCGTGGGAGGTCGCCCACAACCCGCGCTGGACCGTCCACCCCGACGGGCGGACCACGCTGGGCTGACCTGACCCTTTGGGGTCAGACCCCTCAGGTGGCAGGTTGACCTGACCCTTTGGGGTCAGACCCCTCGGGTGGCAGGTGCCTCCTTTGCCGGCTAACGGCCGGCGACCTGGCGGAGGACGGCGCGGCCGACGGTGAGGGGATGGTTCAGCACGGTCGCGAGGCGGCCGGCGAGCGAGAGCGGGTCGTGGGCGATGCCGAGCTGGCGCAGGATCGTGCCGGCGTCGAAGTAGACGCGCTCGCAGACGAGCCGGTCCTCCTCGAAGAGGAAGAAGGCGGCGAAGCGCATCTCGAACTTCCGCCCGGTCGGGGGCAGGCCGCGGAACGGGCCCTCGTGGGTGCCGTAGAGCATCGCCTCGACGATCACGGCGTCATCGGAGTGGTGCAGCGCGAGCAGCTCGTTGCGCTGGTCGGGGAAGGCGGTGCGGGTCTCCTCGAAGTAGCGCTCGACGGCGCGCTGGCCGTCGTAGACGTCGCCGGTCCCGATCAGCTCGTAGCGCGGGTGGTCGAAGGTCTCGATCGTCGCGTCGTAGTCGTGATCGTTCTCGGTCTCCATGTGCAGGGTCACGATCTCCTCGCGCTTCGTGCGCAGGGCCTTGGTCGGTCCGACAGCCACGGGTGGACCCTATCCCGGCTCGGGCCGGCGGCCGGCCTCGAAGTCGCGGCGCGCGGCGTCGGCATCGATCAGCGTGAGGAAGCGGCTGATCAGGCCGTGCTCGTCGATCTCGACATGGACGGCGAGGCGGCGCCTCGTCACGACCCCGCTGCCGCGGCCCTGGAGCACGAGCGTGGTGATGACCAGCGCCTCGTCACCGCGCTCGATGACCTCCGGATCCTCGGCCCCGACGCGACCCCAGACCTCGTCCAGGTCCTTCCAGAATCGCGCCGCCCCCTCGGCGCCGCGGTAGACCGTGCCCTCGACCGCGGCGCGGAGGCCGTGGATCTCGCCGTCGGGGGCGATCAGCGACTTCGCCAGCTCGGCGTCGTGCTCGTTGAAGGCCACGAGCATCGTGCGCACGACGTCTCCCGTTCGGGTCGCCGACGCCGCGCCCGGATCGAGCCCGGCGGCCGCGAGCGCCTCGACCTGATCGGGGATCACCTCGAACCGCGCGATCTTGCCGTCGCGGATCGTCAGCAGGTGGCCGACGGGCATCGTGAACTCGGCGCCCGACGCGCGACCGGCCGTGGTCAGGGTGGCGAGGACGAGGACCTGGTCGGGCTCGGCGCCGGCGAGGATCCGGTTCGGGACCGGCCGGAACTTCCCGAAGCTCTGCAGGTAGGAGCCGGCGACCCGGATGATCTCGTCGGCGCCCCGGAACGGGCCCGGTTCGGGCGCCTGCGGCGGGGGATGCCACTCGATCTGGTCGTGCATCACCTCGCGCATCCCCTCGAGCCCCCGCTCGCCCCAGATCCGGTAGGCGCGCTCGACGACCTCGACGTTCGCGGCGGCCGGAGTCAAGCCGGCTCCATCAGCATGCTCACGTCGAGCGCCGGCGCCGAGTGGGTGAGCGCGCCGACCGAGACGAAGTCGACCCCGGTGCCGGCGACCTCGCCGGCGGCCTCGAGCGTTATTCCCCCCGATGCCTCGAGCGTCGCCCCCTCCGCCCCGGCGGCGGCCTCGTCGCGGATCGCGACGGCGGCACGCAGCTCGCCGAGGCTCATGTTGTCGAGCAAGATCCGCCTCGCCCCCGCCGCGAGCGCCTCGCGGACCTCGTCCAGGTCGCGGCACTCGACCTCGGCGGCGAGGTCCGGGCGCCGCTCGGCCGCGAGCCGGACCGCCTCGCCGACGCCGCCGGCGAGCGCGGCGTGGTTCTCCTTGATCAGGATCGCGTCGTAGAGGCCGGTCCGGTGGTTGTGCCCGCCGCCCGCGGCGACCGCCGCCTTCTCGAGCGCGCGTAGCCCCGGCGTCGTCTTGCGGGTGTCGAGGATCTTGGCGCCGGTGCCCGCCACCGCCTCGGCGTAGCGCGCGGTCAGCGTCGCCACCCCGGAGAGGCGACCGAGCAGGTTGAGCGCGACCCGCTCGCCGGCGAGCAGCGCCCGCGCGGGGCCGGTGACGAGCGCGACCTGGACCGGGACCTGCTCGCGCCAGGTGCTCTCGACGACGACCCGGTCGAAGCTCTCCGCCCCGGCCTGGCGAAACGTCTCCTCGGCCGCGTCGAGGCCGAAGAGGACCCCGGACTGCTTCTGCAGGATGCGCGCCCGCGCCCGGGCGCCGGCGGGGACGACCGCCTCCGAGGTCGCGTCGCCGGGACCGACGTCCTCGGCGAGGGCCCTGGCGACGAGCTCGGAGAGCCCTGCGGCGGCGGGCGCGGTCGCGGTCACTCGCGTGGGAAGACGGCGAGCGTGGCGGTGAACCCGTGCAGGAAGTTGCGGCCGCCGACGGGCCCGATCTCGCCGGCGCAGAAGAAGCCGCCGGCGGGGACGCCGAGGGTGTCCTCGATCGCGATCGCGTCGTGGTCGGGGAGCGTGAACATGTGCGAGCCGCGGCCGTTGCAGGTGAAGAGCAGGGCCCCGGCCGCGCCCGAGTCGAATGCTTGGCTCTGGGTCGCGAGCGCGCTGCGGAGGTCCTCGTCGGCGGACGCCTCGTCGCGGACGTGCAGGCGCACCGTCTGGCCGACCCGCACCTCCTCGCCGATCGCGATCCAGCCCTCGTCGGGGTCGGCGCCGACGATCGGGCGGACGAGGAAGTCGCCGCG
>DASUSH010000069.1:0-16059 GCA_036375215.1 Solirubrobacterales bacterium | reverse complement strand
TCCCTGGTCTCTAGCTCAGCCATGCGCTCAGTTCCTCCAACGCTTCGGGGTTGACGTAGTAGTAGGCCCACAGGCCCTGGCGCTCCGAGCCGACGATCCCGGCCTCCCGCAGCACCTTGAGGTGGTGCGAGACCGTCGGCTGCGAGAGGTCGAAGAGCGGCACGAGCTCGCAGACGCAGACCTTGCCGGCGTGCTTTCGCAGGACGTCGACGAGCTGCATCCGGATCGGGTCGCCCAGCGCCTTCGCCACCCGCCCCATCCGCTCGGCCTGCGTGCGCTCGATGTCCGGGTACACGACCGGCTCGCAGCAGGGCTCGCCCGCGGGGCGCTTTTGCTTCGGCGCGAGGTCCAGATCGACGGCCATCTATTTACATATATCAATTGAAATGACAGATGTCAATGTTTTAGGATTCGCACCGCCCACCCCAACGAGGGAGACGTCGATGAGGTACGTGCTCTTTGTCTGCAGCCACAACGCCGGCCGCTCGCAGATGGCCCAGGCCTTCTTGGAGCGCTACGCGCCCGAGGACATCCGCGCCGAGTCCGCCGGCGACCAGCCGGCGCAAGAGATCTGGCCCGAGGTCGTCCAGGTGATGAAGGAGGTCGGCATCGACCTCTCCGGCCGCCGCCCGAGGAAGCTCCTGCCCGAGATGCAGCTCCACGCCGACTGGGCGGTGACGCTCGCCTGCGGGGCCAATTGCCCCTACGTCCCGACCGTCGTCGAGGACTGGGAAGTCGACGACCCCGCCGGCAAGCCGCTCGACGAGGTCCGGGTCATCCGCGACCAGGTCGAGGCCCGGGTGAAACAGCTGATCGCCGACCGGCTCGACGAGATCCGCTCCGACGACACCGCGCACCAGATGCGGCTGCGGCGCCTACTACCGTCGCTCGTCGAGGAATTCGGAGCCGAGAGGACGCCCGAGGAGATCCGCGCCTGCACCGACGCGATCCTGGCCGAGTACGCCGACGTCCCGGTCCGTGGCTTCGTCGCCCCGATCGTCACCCGCAGGGCTCGCGAGTGCCTCGCGGCGGAGACCTGCGAACCGCTGGCGGTCGCCTGAGCGCCGATGAGCGAAGTCGCGGTCATCACCGACATCCACGGGAACCTCGCGGCGCTCGAGGCCGCGCTCGCCCGGATCGAGGAGCTCGGGATCACCGAGATCTACTGCGGTGGGGACCTGGTGGGCTACGGGCCGCACCCGAACGAGGTCTGCCGGATGCTCGAGGAGCGCGCGATCCCGACGATCTACGGGAACTACGACTGGGCGATCGCGCGTGACGAGGAGGACTGCGGCTGCGCCTACGTCACACAGCACGACCGCGACCTCGGCCAAGGGTCCGTGGAGTGGACGCTCGCCAACACGGATCGGCGCTCGAAGGACTTCATGCGCGACCTGCCGTTCGACCTGCGCTTCGAGCTCGCCGGCCGGCGGGTCCGCCTGGTCCACGGTTCGCCGCGCAAGGTCAACGAGTACCTCTTCGAGGAAAAGCCGGCCCGGACGTTCGAGCGGATCGCCGCCGGCGCCGATTGCGACGTGCTCGTCTTCGGCCACACCCACAAGCCCTGGATCCGCGAGTACGGCGGCGTCCTGTTCGTCAACTGCGGCTCGGTCGGGAAGTCGAAGGACGGCGACCCCAGGGCGGGGTTCGCGGTCCTCGCGGATGCCGGTGGCCACGTCGACGCGCGAATCGAGCGCGTCCCCTACGACGCCGACTCGGTCGCGGCCGAGGTCCGCGCGGTTGGCCTGCCCGCGGAGTACGCCGAGAAGCTGGTCGCCGCGGCGTGAGCTCGCCGCGAGCACCACGAGCGCGGCCCGCCGCCTGATGGACGGCTCGGTCTCCCTCGGCCGCCGGGCGGCCGCGGAGGGCATCGCGGCCTTCGCGCTCGTCTTCGCGGGCTGCGGGGCGATCGTCGCCGACGAGGTCTACGGCGGGGCGCTCGGCGTCGTCGGCGTCGCGCTCGTCTTCGGCCTGATCATCATGGCCATGGTCTACGCGACCGGCCATCTGTCGGGCGCCCACATCAACCCGGCGGTCACGGTCGCGTTCGCGCTCACGCGTCACTTCCCCGCTCGCGAGGCGGTGAGCTACGTCGCTGCCCAGATCGCCGGCGCCGCCGTCGCGGCGCTCCTGCTGCTCGCGATCTGGCCCGACAAGCCCGCCGACCTCGGCGCCACCGTGCCGAGCGTCGAGGTCGGCAGCGCGCTCGTCTACGAGGTCGTGATGACCGCCTTCCTGATGTTCGTGATCATGGCCGTCGCCACCGACGTCCGCGCCGTCGGGTCGGCGGCGGCGATCGCGATCGGGTCCACGGTCGGCCTCGACGCGCTCTTCGGCGGCGTCGTCACCGGCGCCTCGATGAACCCGGCGCGGTCGCTCGGCCCGGCGATCGCGAGCGGCGAGTGGACGGACCTCTGGGTGTACGTCGCGGGTCCCGTCGCAGGCGCGGCGCTCGGCGCCCTGGCCTACCAGGCGGTCAGGGGAGGAACCTCGGAGGCGCGGGCCGCGGCTCCTCCAGGGTCTTGAACGGGACGAAGCCGCGCTTCAGGTAGCCGGGGAGGGCCGCCTCGGAGTCGAGGGAGCCCGTGCTCAGCCAGACGCGGCTGGTGCCCGGCGCCTTCCAGGCGCGGCGCACGAGCTCGGTGAGCAGGTGGCCGCCGAGCCCGCGGCCGCTCCAGCCCGGCAGGAGGCCGAAGTAGGCGAGCTCGAGCTCGCCCGGCTCGCGCAGGTAGAGCTCGCCGTAGCCGATGCGCTCCCCGGCCAGGTGCCCCACCCAGGTCGCCGCCCCCGCGGCCCAGCGCTCCCATGCCTCGACCGGCCAGTCCTGGCGCTCGGTCCACCACCAGGCCTGGCCCACCGCCAGGTAGAGCTCGCGGCTGAGCGAGCCGTCCGGAGGGCTCACGAGGTCCAGCGTGGGCGCCGGGTCCGGGACGCGGGCCGGGCGCAGCTCGTCCGGCGAGCGCATCTCCAGATAGGTGCGCGTGACCGTCCGCGCCCGCTGGGTCACGATTCCGTCCGCCGCTCGCACGCGAAGGTCCCGGCCGTCCCGGCGCCGAGGTCACCTGCGCCGACGACGATGCAGCTCGGCCCGCCCACGTCGGCATGATCTCAGCCTCGGCACGAGCCGGGTGGCCGACTTCGGTAGCGTCGGGCGCGGAATGCGGACGCCCCGACAGGGAGGGATCTCGTGACCGGCGCTCGAGGCCGCCAGGTCCCGAGACGGCGGCTCGCTCGCCCGTCGACGCCCGGCGTATCGCCGTGAGCCTGCTCGATCGCACCGCCGAGCTCGCCGCCGGCTACCTGGACGCGGCGCGCGAGCGGCACGTGGGCGAGACCGCGAGCTATGAGGAGACGCTCGCCGTGCTCGACTCGCCGCTCCCCGAGGAAGGGACCGACCCGGAGGCGGTGATCGAGGAGCTCGCCACGACGGTCGGCCCCGCGACGGTGGCGAACGCGGGCCCGCGATACTTCGGGTTCGTCGTCGGCGGCAGCCTGCCGGCCGCGCTCGCCTCCGACTGGCTCGTCTCGGCGTGGGACCAGACCGCGTTCAGCAGGGTCTCCTCCCCCGCCGGGTCCGCCGTCGACGCGGTCGCCGAGCGCTGGGTGCTGGAGGCGCTCGACCTGCCGCGCGGCGCCGCCGTCGGCTTCGTAACCGGCGCCACGGCGGGGAACTTCGTGGGCATCCTCGCCGCCCGCCACCGGCTGCTCGCCCGCGCGGGCTGGGACGTCGAGGCGGACGGGCTCGCCGGCTCCCCGCCCGTGCGCGTGCTCGTGGGCGAGGAGGTCCACCCTTCCGTCCTCCTGGCCCTGCGGATGGCGGGCTTCGGCGCCGAGCGCGCCGAGCGCGTCGCCGCCGACGACCAGGGGGCGATGCGAGGCGACGCGCTGGCCGCGGCGCTAGCCCGGGACGCCGGCCCGGCGATCGTCTGCGCGCAGGCAGGCAACGTCAACACCGGCGCCCTCGACCCCGTCGGCGAGATCGCCGCCGCCGCCCGCGAGCACGGCGACTGCTGGGTGCACGTCGACGGCGCCTTCGGCCTCTGGGCGAACGCGGCGCCCGCCCTCGGCCCCCTGCTTCCGGGCGTCGAGGGAGCCGACTCCTGGTCCGCCGACGCGCACAAGTGGCTGAATGTCCCCTACGACTCGGCGATGGCGATCGTCGCGGACCCCGACGCCGTGCGCGCTGCGCTCGGGACGAGCGCGAGCTACCTGCCCACCGAGGGCGGCCGCGAGCCGGGCGAGCTCGTGCCGGAGATGTCCCGCCGCGCCCGCGCGGTCCCGGTCTACGCCGCGCTGCGCTCCCTCGGGCGCCGGGGCCTCGCCGAGATGATCGAGCGCTGCTGCTCCCACGCCCGCCGCCTCGCCACCGCGATGGGGGAGCTCGCCGGTGCGGAGGTGCTGAACGACGTCGTCCTCAACCAGGTCCTGGTCCGCTTCGGCGACGACGAGACCACGCGCGCGGTCGTCGACGCGGTCCAGCGCGAGGGCGAGGCCTGGGTCGGGGGCACGGTCTGGCGCGGCCGCGCGGCGGTCCGGGTCTCGGTCTCGAACTGGTCGACCACCGCGACCGACGTCGACCGCCTCGCCGCCTCCCTCGAGCGCGCCTTCGCGGCAAGCCGCCGGTAGTTCCCTCCTCGCGGGACGTTGGCCGAGAAACGTTGCCCACGGCAACGCTTTGCGGCCAACGTCGCCGGGTCGGAAGCCCCGGTAGGGTGGCCTCGGTGCCGACCGGTGACCGCGGATGAGTGGCCCTGCCGATGCGCCGGCAATCCTGACGTCGGGGCTCAGCAAGTCCTACGGCGTCGAGCGCGGGATCGAGGACGTCGACCTGCGCGTCGAGCGCGGCGAGGTGTTCGGCTTCCTCGGCCCCAACGGTGCCGGGAAGACCACGACGATCCGCCTGCTACTGGACCTGATCCGGCCCTCGGCGGGGTCCGCGACGGTCTGCGGGTTCGATTCCCGCGAAAGCATCGAGGTGCGGGCGCGCACCGGATATCTGCCCGGCGAGCTGAAGCTCCCCGACCGTCCCACCGCCGGGCACCTGCTCGGGCACCTGGACCGGCTGCGGGGCGGGCGGTCGAAGGCCGCGATCGACGCGCTCGCGGAACGGCTCGGGCTCGAGCTCGATCGCAGGATCGGCGACCTCTCGAAGGGCAACAAGGAGAAGATCGGGGTCGTCGCGGCCTTCGCCCACGACCCCGAGCTGCTGATCCTCGACGAGCCGACCAGCGGCCTCGACCCGCTGCGCCAGCAGGACGTCCAGGACCTGATCCGGGAGCGGGCCGCGGCGGGCCGCTCCGTCTTCCTCTCCTCCCACGCCCTCGACCAGGTCGAGCACGTCGCCAGGCGCGTCGGGATCGTCAACGAGGGACGGCTGGTCGCGGTCGAGGAGATCGCCGCGCTCAAGGCCCGGGCGCTGCGGCACGTGACGATCATGTTCGCCGGGGAGCCGCCGGCGGACGAGCTCCAGCGGCTGCCGGGGGCGCGCCGGATCGTCCGCAAGGACGACTCCGTGCGGATCGAGTTCGAGGGCGAGATGGACGGCCTGGTCAAGGAGCTCGCTCGCCACCGCGTGAAGACCCTGTCGAGCGAGGAGCCCGAGCTCGACGAGATCTTCCGCGCGTTCTACGGGAGGGACGATGGCGACTGAGCTCGTGCGCGAGGCGATCCTCGGGCGCCGCCGCTCCCTGCTCTGGTGGTCGGTGGGGCTCGTCGCCCTCGTCGTCCTCACCGTCGCATTCTTCCCCTCGGTGCGCGACTCGACCGCGCTCAACAGCTACGCCGAGGACCTGCCGGAGGCGATGCGGGGGCTGTTCACCGGCGGGGAGACCGACCTGGTCAGCGGCCCCGGGTATCTGAACAGCCAGCTCTTCGCCCTCATGGCCCCGCTGCTCGTGGTCATCTTCGCGATCGGCTACGGCGCGAGCGCGGTCGCCGGTGAGGAGGAGAAGGGGATGCTCGAGCTCGTCCTCGCGCAGCCGGTCTCGCGCGCGAAGCTCGTCTGGGCGCGCTTCGCGGCGCTTGCGGCGCTGGTCGCCGGCATCTCGATCGCCCTGCTCGTCGCGGTCGCCGTCAGCTCGGCGGTCGTCGACATCGAGGTCGGGCTCGACAAGCTCGTCGCGGCGACGGGCGGGGTGGCGCTTCTCGGCCTGCTCTACGGGTCGGTGGCGATCGCAGCCGGGTCGGTGTGGCCGGGCCGCGGCAGGGCGATCGCGGTCGCCTCCGCGGTGGCGGTGGCGGCCTGGATGCTGGACGGCCTCGGCCAGGCGGTCGACTGGCTCGACCCGTGGCGCCCGCTGTCGCCGGTGTACCAGGTGATCAGCTCGAACCCCCTGCGCGAGGGCGTCCCGTGGGACGGCTGGCTGATCCTGACCGCGGCGAGCCTCGCCCTGATCGCGATTGCGGCGCTCGGGCTGGGCAGGCGGGACGTCGAGCAGTGACCCCGGAGGCCGAACCCGAAGCGCTCGAGTCGATCGACGGCGCGCGCCTCACGGTTCGTCCGATCGCGCCCCACGACGCCGAGGCCCTGCGGGCGGCGTTCGGCCACCTGAGCGCGGAGACGCGCTACCGGCGCTTCCTCGGGCCCGTGAAGCGGCTGACCGAGGCGAACGTGGAGTACCTGACGCAACTCGACCACCGCAACCACGAGGCGCTCGTCGCGGTCGACGACGAGGGCGCGATCGTCGGGGTCGCGCGTTACATCCGCCTCGAAGACCGCGCGGGCGTGGCCGAGGTCGCCGTCACGGTGGCCGACGACTGGCAGGGCAGGGGCGTCGGCACGGCCCTTCTCTCCCGGTTGGCGGCCCGGGCGCGCGCGGCCGGCATCGAGGCGTTCATCGGGATCTGCCTGACCGACAACGAGGACATGATCCAGCTGCTGCGCGAGCTGGGGTCCGGAGCCAAGGTCAGCAACGTCGGTGACGGGACGGTCGAGGTCGAGGCGGAGCTCCCCGGCACCGTGACGCCCGCCGCCGCGCGCGCCGCGCTGCGCGCGATCTCCTGATCGCGGCGACCGTCGTGGCCTACGTAGTCGGCGACCTCCAGTCCGACGTGGTCGAGTCTCAAACTGCTCCTTCCGCTCGGGCTACCGGCGGCGAGGCCCGGCGGCGGGCGCGAAGCGGTGTGACGATCGCCGCCAGGCCGGGCGGGATGCCGCCTCCGGTCGAGAGCCAGGAGCCGGCGAGGATCAAGAGCAGGCCGGCGATCGCCGCCGCGCCGACCGACTCGCCGAGCAGGGCGACGCCGAGCGCGACCGCGACGACCGGGTTGACGTAGGTGATCACGGCCGCCCTGCTCGCGCCCACGTCGTTGATCAGCGCGAAGAACAGCATCAGGGCGAGCGCCGAGCAGACGACGCCGAGCACGGCGATCGAGGCGATCGCGTCGCCGCTCACCTCGCTGCCCGGGATCGAGGCGATCCCGGCGGGCGCGAGGATCACGGTGCTGAGCCCGAGCGCGACCGCGACCGGTCCGATCGCGTTCACGTCGGTGAAGTAGCGGCGCACGATCAGCGGCCCGATCGCGTAACAGACGGTCGCGAGCAGGATCGCGCCAGCGCCGAGGAGCTCGTCCGGGGCGCCCGCGACCTCGATGCCAAGGAGGAGAACGACCCCGGCGAGCCCGATGAGGAGGCCGACGAGGCGCGAGCCGCCGACGCGCTCGTCCTGGTCGAAGCGGATCGCGAGCAGGGCGATCACCAGGGGCAGCGCGGCGATCAGGATCGCGGCGAGCGATGAGGACACGTGCTGCTCGCCGAGCGGGATCAGCCACCAGGGCAGCGCGCACTCGGCGATCGCGAACCCGACGAGCGGCTTCGCGCGGCCGCGCAGGTCGGCCAGACAGCCCATCCGCCAGGCGATCGGGAGGAGCAGCGCGGCGCCGATCGCGACCCGGCCCCAGGCGACCAGCAGCGGCGAGGCGCCGCCGTCGACCGCGATCTTGATGAAGAGGTAGGGCACCCCCCAGATCACCGAGACGGCGGCGAACAGGATCCATGCGCGCGAGCTCATCGTCGCCCGCAAATTACCGGCCGTCGCATACTCCCCCGATGGATAACGAGACCGAGCTCGTCCTGCTCGGGCTGCTGGTCGCGGTCCCGGCGTTCGCCGTGCTCGCCCGCGCTCTCGACGTCCCGTACCCGATCGTCCTCGTCATTGGCGCGCTCCCGCTCGGCTTCATCCCGGGCATGCCGGAGGTCGAGCTCGACCCGGACCTCGTGCTCGTGATCTTCCTGCCGCCGCTCCTGTACGTCGCGTCCTTCTTCGCCAACCTGCGCGACCTGCGCAGGGACGCGCGCCCGATCGGCCTGCTCGCGATCGGCCTCGTCGCCCTCACCACCGTCGCGGTCGCGGTCGCTGCGCACTTCCTGATCGACGGCCTGCCCTGGGCGGCGGCGTTCGCGCTCGGCGCGATCGTCTCCCCCACCGACCCGCTCGCCGCCACCGCGATCGCCCGGCGCCTCGGCGCCCCGCGGCGGTGGGTCGGGATCATCGAGGGCGAGAGCCTGATCAACGACGCGACGGCCCTGATCCTCTACCGGGTGGCCGTGGCGGCGGCGGTCGGCGGCACGTTCTCGGCCCTCGACGCTTCGCTCGAGTTCGTCGCCTCGGTGGCGGGCGGCATCGCGATCGGGCTCGTCGTTGGCTACCTCGTCTCGAGGATCCGCGCCCGGCTCGAGGACCCACCTGTCGAGATCACGATCTCCCTGTTCACCGGCTACGCGGCCTACCTGCCGGCCGAGGAGCTCGGCGCCTCGGGGGTGCTCGCCGCGGTGACCGCCGGCGTCTACCTCGGCTGGCTTGCTCCACGGATCTCGAGCGCGAACGTGCGGATGCAGTCGACCGCCGTCTGGGAGTTCATCGTCTTCCTCTTCAACGGCGTGCTCTTCATGCTGGTCGGGCTCCAGCTCCCGTCGATCCTCGAGGATCTCGACGGCAACGGAACGGGCGAGCTGATCGGGTACGCGGCGGCGATCTGCGCGGTCGTGGTGGCCGCGCGCTTCGCCTGGCTGTTCACGGTGCCCTATCTGATCCGGTCCCTCGATCGGCGTCCGAGCCAGGTCGAGCGCCGCGTGGGCGGGTCCGAGCGGCTCGCCGCGTCGTGGGCGGGGATGCGGGGCGCGGTCACCCTGGCCGCGGCGCTGGCCCTGCCGCTCACGACCGACGCGGGCGAGCCCTTCCCCGAACGCGACCTGCTGATCTTCCTCGCCTACGCGGTGGTCGTCTTCACCGTCGTCGGGCAGGGGCTAACGCTGCCGGCCTTGATGCGGCGCCTCGACATCGTCGATGACGGCAAGGACGAGGAGACGGAGGAGCTCCTCGCGCGGGTCGCCGCCTCGGACGCGGCGATCGCGCGGCTCGACGAGCTCGCCGACGCCGACTGGACGCGACCGGACACCGTCGATCGCGTGCGCCGCTCCTACGGCTTCCGGCGCAGCCGCTTCGCCGCCCGGACCGGCGAGATCGAGGACCGCGACTACGAGCGGCGCTCGCAGTCCTACCAGCGGCTCCTCCACGAGGTGATCCAGGCCCAGCGCGAGGTGCTCCTTCGGCTCCGCGACGACGGCGAGATCTCGGGCGAGGTGATGCGGCGCGTGGAACGCGAGCTCGACCTCGAGGAGAACCGGCTTGAGATCTGACGCGGGCGGCGGGGGCGCGCTCGCGCTCCTCCGCGACCGCGTCTACGGCCCGTTCCTCGTCGCCAACCTGGTCTCGAACTGCGGCTCGTGGACCTACAACGTCATCGCTGCCGTCGTCGTCTTCGACCTCACCGACTCCGCGCTCGCGACCGGCGCGGTGACGGCCTGCCTGTGGATCGCCTCGCTCGCCCTGCAGCCGTGGGTCGGCGCGCTGACCGATCGCTACGACCGGCGCCGGATGCTGATCTTCGGCCAGTCGATCGCGCTTGCCGGCGCGCTCGCGATGGCCGTCACGGCGATCGCCGCCGGGGTCGACGACCTTCCCGGCCCCTGGCCCGTCTACGCCGCGACGCTCGTGATCGGCGTCGGCGTCTCGTTCTCGATGCCCTCGATGCAGGCGCTGATCCCGAGCCTGGTCTCCGCCGAGACGCTCGACCAGGCGATCGCCCTGAATGCGGTCACGTTCAACCTCGCCCGGGCGATCGGCCCGGCGCTCGCCGGCTTGATCCTGCTGCAGTCCGACGCGGCGGTCGGGTTCGTGGTGAACGCCGTGAGCTACATCGGCCTGCTGCTGGTCCTCGCCTGGATCCGGCCGCGCCGTGCCCCCCGGCTCGCCGACGCGGGGGACGACCGCTCGGTCCGTGCCGGGCTGCGCTGGGTGCTCGCCGAGCGCCGCCGCTGGCTCCTGCTCGTCTGCATGATGTCGATCGGGTTCGCGACCGACCCGGTCAACACCCTGGCGCCGCCGATCGCCGCCCAGCTCGACGGCGGCCAGGGCCTCGTCGGCGCGTTCGTCGCCGCGTTCGGCGTCGGCGCGGTCACCCTCGTCGCCTTCGTCGGGCGGATCCGCGAGCGGATCGGCCGCGAGCGCGCGGGCGCGATCGGGCTCGCCGTCCTCGGCGCCGGCATCGCCGGCTTCGGCATCGCCCCCGTCGCCGGCCTGGCGCTTGGCTCGATGTGGTTCGCCGGCGCCGGATTCATCGTCGCGATCACCTCGGTGACGACCCAGCTCCAGGCGCTCGTGCCCGAGGAGCTGCGCGGCCGCGTGATGGCGCTCTGGGGCGTCGCCTTCCTCGGCATCCGCCCGATCTCGGCCGCGCTCGACGGCGCGATCGCCGACCTGAGCTCGCCCGCGGTCGCCGGGGTCGCGATGGCCGCGGCGGCGCTGGCAGCAGCGCTCGCCTCGGCGCGCGGCCTCCAGGGGACGGAGGGGACCGTCCCCTAGAAGGCGCGGTCGTCGGGATCGAGCTTGGGGACCCGGGAGGCGATCCGGCCCATCACGCCGAGGAAGCGGCGCAGCTCCGGGTAGACGATCGCCTTTCCGGAGGTGATCAGGCCGACCGACACGCCGCGCTCCGGGTCGGCCCAGCCCATGATGTTGATCAGGCCGAGGTGGCCGAAGGCCTCGTCGGTGTCGCGGCCGTAGAGGCTGATCAGCTTGGCGCCGAGCATGAAGCCGTAGCTGAAGCGGGTCGGGAACCCGAGCGAGAGGTCGACCTCGAGGTGGGACTGCTCGATCAGCGCCCTGCGGATCGTCGCCGGCTCCATCACGCGGACGCCGTCGAGCTCGCCGCCGCAGCGCAGCATCTCGTAGAAGCGCGAGAGCTCGTTCGCGGTCGTGATCACGTTCGCCGCGGGCACGATCGCGGTCCGGAAGCGGTCGTCGTTCGCGGCCTCGATCACCTCGTCCAGCGGTGCCCCAAGCGCCCGGTTGACGATCAGCGAGACCGGGGGCAGGAGCCGCGGGCCGGTGACGTAGTCCTCGCCGACCGCGCCGAGGTCCGCCTCGGCGACGCCGTAATTGCCCCAGCGGAACCCGAGCGGGCCGAGGATCTCCTCGGCGAGCACCTCGCGGATCGTCTTGCCGGTGACGCGGTGGACGACCTCGCCGAGGATGTAGCCGCCGGAGACGGCGTGGTAGGCGAGCATCTGGCCCGGCTTGTAGTTCGGCTTCGCGTCGCAGATCGCCTCGACCAGGAACTCCCGGTCGGTGAGGTTGTCGAGGTCCAAGGAGTCGCGCGGCATCGAGGCGACCCCGGCGCGGTGCGAGAGCACGTGCGCGATCGTGATGTCGTGCTTGCCGTGGCGGGTGTAGCCGGGGATGTGGTCGCCGACCCTGTCCTCGATCGAGAGCGCGCCGCGCTCCTGGAGCAGGTGGATGACGGTGGCGGTGACCGACTTCGAGGTCGAGTAGACGCAGAACGGGGTCTGCGGCGTCGCGAGCTCCTTCGGGCCGTCCTCGGGGTCGCCCGGCCCGTTGCCGTGCGCGTGGCCGATCGCGCGGTCGAGGACGACGTGCCCGTTGCGGCGCACGCAGAGCTGAAGCGCCGGGTGGACCCCGCTCCGGTAGAGGTCGGTCCCGGCCTCCCAGAGCTCCTCGACGAGCTCGTCGCTGAGGCCGCCGTCGCCGGCGCGCTCCTCCTCGCCGACCGTCGTGATCGCGCCGAGGTCGCTCGGGATTCGGGCGCGGCGAAGCGGGTCGCCGACGAACGGCAGGCTGCGCGGGATCGACGGGCTCACCGGGCGCCCCTGGCGGTGATCCCAGCGGCCC
Source organism: Solirubrobacterales bacterium (assembly GCA_036375215.1). Lineage (GTDB taxonomy): Bacteria > Actinomycetota > Thermoleophilia > Solirubrobacterales > 70-9 > DASUSH01. The sequence continues at coordinate 3,871 of DASUSH010000069.1, read as the reverse complement.
AGCCATCGTGGTGGGCGGGCACGAAGGTCGCCGCGGCGAGCGCAGCGATGTAGTTGCGGGGATCGCGCATACCGTCGGAGAGCTGGTTCATGCCTTGGATCGCGCCGATTTGGAGATCGACCGGCCGCATCCCTTGCATTATCTCGAGCAGCCCGGCCCCATCGGCGGGAAACCCTACGCGCGGGCACCGCTCGCGCGCGCCGCTCAGTCGCCGATCAGGCGATCGCTAGTTCATCGACGGGTCGTCGGGCATGCGCGCGATCAGCGCGTACTGGCCGCCCTTGCGGTCGAGGACCCCCCTCCACAGGGTGCCGGGGTCGTCGGGGAAGAGCTCGGCGGGCATCGGCGGCTCGATGATCCAGGAGTCGATCTCGATCTCGGCCTCGAGCTGGCCGGGCCCCCAGCCCGAGTAGCCGGCATAGAGGCGGCCGCGGCGGACGACCTCGGCGAGCTCGGCGAGCTCGCGGTCGGCGGCGGCGAGGCCGACGTCGGCGACGACGATCCAGGCGGCCGCGTCGGGATCGGAGAACTCGGCGAGCAGGACGATCGCGTCGGGCTGCACCGGCCCGCCGACGAAGAGGGTCTCGTCGGCGGCGACGTCCGCGAGGTCGGGGAGCACCTCGGTCACGAGCGCGTCCGCGGGCCTGTTCAGCACGATCCCCATCGCGCCCTCGTCGTTGTGCTCGGTGATCAGCACGACGCTGCGGGCGAAGTTAGGGTCGACGAGCGCCGGCGACGCGACGAGCAGCTTCCCCCGCAAGGACTCCGCCGAGCTCTCCACGGGGCCAATGATCGCATTCCCTAGCCTCTAGGGATGGTCTTCGACGTCAACACCGACGAGTTCGACGAGCGCGTCGTCGGCCGCTCGCACGAGGTTCCGGTCGTGGTCGACTTCTGGGCCGAGTGGTGCGGCCCGTGCCGTCAGCTCACCCCCGCCCTCGAGCAGGCGGCGAGCTCGCGCGAGGGCGCGGTCGAGCTCGCCAAGGTCGACGTCGACCAGAACCAGGCGCTGGCCGCCGGATTCGGGGTCCAGGGGATCCCTGCGGTGAAGGCGTTCCGCGACGGCAAGGTCGTCGACGAGTTCGTCGGCGCCCGCCCCCCGGCGGCCGTCGAGGAGTTCTTCGACGGCCTCGTCCCCTCCGAGGCCGAGGAGCTGGCCGCTGCCGAGGACGAGGACTCATTGCGCCGCGCGCTCGAGCTCGACCCCCGCAACGCCCGGGCGGCGCGCAAGCTCGCCCGGATCCTGATCGACCACGGCGAGGCCGACGAGGCCGGTGAGCTGCTCGCGTCGTTCGAAGACGACTTCGAGGCGGCGGGCCTCGCCGCCCGGCTGAGCCTCGAGGCGAGCGGCAACGGCGACGAGGGCTCGAAGCTCGTGCAGGCGTTCGCGGATTGGGACTCCGGCGATCACGACGCCGCCCTCGAGGCGCTCGGGGACGAGCTCGCGGCCGCGGACGACGCCGATCGACGCGACCTGATCCGGCGTGTGATGGTGGCGATCTTCACCGAGCTCGGCACGTCCGACCCGGTCGCCGCCAAGCATCGCCGCCGCCTCGCGACCCTCCTGCATTAGCCGGGATGCCAAGCGATCCCGGAGTCGGCGTGCTCGCGGCTTTCGGCGCCGGGCTCGTGTCCTTCCTCTCCCCCTGCGTGCTGCCGCTCGTGCCCGGCTATCTCTCCGCGGTCTCCGGCGTCAGCCCATCCGAGCTCGCCGACGCCGGCTGGCGCCGAGTGCTCGTCCCGAGCTTGCTGTTCGTCGTGAGCTTCTCGCTGATCTTCATCCTCTATGGCCTCTCCGCGACCGCGATCGGCGAGCTCCTGCGCGACCACCGCGACACCCTGGAGACGATCTCGGGCGTCCTGATCATCGTCATGGGCGCGCTCTTCGTCGCCTCCGTGGCGGTCCCGAGGCTGAACCGCGAGTGGCACCCGGAGTCGCTGATGGAGCGCGTCGGCCGCGGCGGCCCGGTCGTCGCGGGCGCCGCTTTCGCGATCGCCTGGACGCCCTGCATCGGGCCGACCCTCGCCGCGATCCTCGCCGCGGCCGCGGTCACCGAATCGGCGGGCGAGGGCGCCTTCCTGCTCACCGTCTACTCGCTCGGCCTCGCGGTCCCCTTCCTCGCCACCGCCCTCGCCTTCTCGCGGATGACGAGCGCGTTCGCCGCCGTCAAGCGGCACTACGGCGCGATCGTCGTCACGGGCGGCGTGATCCTCGTCGCGATGGGCGTCCTGATCCTCACCGGCGAGTTCTTCCAGCTCAACATCGAAGCGCAGAAGCTCACCCGCGAGCTGGGCCTGGACACCTGACCGACCTGTCCCTTCGGGGTCAGACCCCTCGGGTGGCAGGTCGGTCAGTTGTGCGAGGGCGTCCCCACCTCGATCGGGGTGCCGATCGCCTCGACCTCCTCGATCTCCTCGCCGGAGCTCTCGCGCGAGCAGACGATCCGGAAGCGGCCGGTGCCGATCGCCGGGTCGGGAACGACCGGGAGGCCGCGGATCTCGTCCCAGCCGAGGCGCTCGACCTCGAACGGGTTCATCCGCACCTCGGACGCCGGGAACGGGCAGGTCGCGTTGTGCTGGTCGATCGCCTTGGAGATCGCCTCGAGGTTCTTCGCTTCCGGTGAGGACATCGGGCCCGGATTCTAGATTCCCCTCACGATGAAGGCACCGAATCCTCCGCTTCGCGTCCGGTTCGGCTCGATCTCATCCGCATGAGAGGGAGCGGATGATCTGCCACGTGGACATGGACGCCTTCTATGCCTCGATCGAGCTGCTTCGCCACCCCGAGCTGCGCGGCAAGCCGGTGATCGTCGCCGGGAGCACCGACCCGGGCTCGCGCGGGGTGGTGATGACCGCCACCTACGAGGCACGGAAGTTCGGCGTCGGGTCGGCGCTGCCGCTGGTGACCGCGCGGCGGCGCTGCCCCCAGGCCGTGGTCCTGCCCTCGGACATGGAGCTCTACCGGCGCGGATCGCGCAAGGTGATGGAGGTCCTGCGCGGCTTCAGCGACCTGGTCGAGGTGGCGGGCCTCGACGAGGCCTACGTCGACCTCACCGGCTCCCCCGCCCCCAAGGCCCGCGCCCGGCAGATCAAGCGCGACGTCCTCGCGGCGACGAAGCTCGTCTGCTCGATCGGGCTGGCCCCCAACAAGCTGCTCGCGAAGATCGCCTCCGACCTCGACAAGCCCGACGGCTTTCGGGTCCTGCGCCGCGAGGACATGCTCGACGCGGTCGGCGAGCGGCCCGCCTCGCTCCTCCCCGGCGTCGGGCCGAAGACCTACGAGCGCCTCGAGCGCGCGGGGATCCGCACGGTCGCCGACCTCGCCGGCGCCTCGGACGAGCTGCTCGGCGCGACGCTCGGCCCCCGCAACGGGCCGGCGCTGCGCGCGCGGGCAAACGGGATCGACGACCGCCCGGTCGTCACCGGGCGCGAGCCCAAGTCGGAGTCGCGCGAGACCACGTTCGACGTCGACATCGACGACTCCGTCGAGCTGCACGGCCATCTCGACCGCCTGCTCGACCCGCTCTGCGAGCGCCTCGTCCGCGGCGGGTACCGCGGCCGCACGGTCACCCTCAAGATCCGGCTCGCCCCCTTCCGCACCTTCACCCGCTCGCGCACGATCGGGGAGGCGACCAACGACCGCGACGTGGTCGGGCGCACTGCGCACGACCTGCTCGAACGCTTCGAGCGCGACGCGCCGGTGCGCCTGCTCGGGGTCGGAGTCGCCGGCCTCGAGGGCGAGAACGCGAGCGATGCGCCCGCCGCGCCCGAGGGCCGGGCGGAGGCCTCCGGATCGCTGCAGCTCCAGCTCGGCTGAGCTACTCGAGCGCCCGGGCCCGCCGGGCCGCGCGGTCTGAGAGGATGGGTCGCG
>DASUSH010000068.1:0-23431 GCA_036375215.1 Solirubrobacterales bacterium | reverse complement strand
GGAGATCGGGATCAAGGTCGCCGAGCGGGCGGCGAAGACGCTCACACCGGTCGGCCTCGAGCTCGGCGGCAAGGATCCGATGATCGTCTGCGCCGACGCCAACGTCGAGCGCGCCGCCAACTCGGCCGTCTTCTACTCGATGCAGAACGGCGGGCAGACCTGCATCTCGATCGAGCGCGTCTACGTCGAGGAGCCGATCTACGACGAGTTCGTGGGGAAGGTCGCGCAGAAGGTCGCGGAGCTACGGCAGGGCGTGCCGGGCGACCGCGCGGTCGTCGACGTGGGCGCGATCACCTCGCCGCCGCAGATGGACCTGATCGACTCGCACGTCCGCGACGCCGAGCAGAAGGGCGCTCGCGTGCTCACCGGCGGCCGGCGTGGGGACGGGCCGGGCGACTTCTACGAGCCGACCGTGATCGCCGACGTGGACCACACCATGGAGTGCATGACCGAGGAGACCTTCGGCCCGACGCTCCCCGTGATGAAGGTCGCGGACGTCGACGAGGCCGTCCGCCTCGCCAACGACTCCCCCTACGGGCTCCAGGCCTCGGTGTTCACGAAGGACACCGACAAGGGCGAGTCGATCGCCAGGCGGATCGAGGCGGGCGCGGTCTGCGTCAACGACTCCGGGATCAACTACGTCGCGCTCGAGCTGCCGATGGGCGGCTGGAAGACCTCGGGGGTCGGCAGCCGCCACGGCGTCGACGGGATCAAGAAGTACACGAAGCCGCAGACCCTGCTCGTCACCCGCTGGGGCCCGAACCGCGACATCCACATGTTCCCCTACAAGGAGCGCACGACCCGCCTGCTCGGCCGGGCGCTCCGGCTGTTCTGGGGCCGCGGCAAGCGCGACTGATCCGGGGCGATTCAGCTCGCCAAGGAGGGTCGGGCGCGCGCGCCCGCCGGCGGGAGATCGCGCACGGCTTCGAATCGATCGGCTAGGCGCCCCGGCCGCGGCGGTCGACCATCGCGTCGGCGACGCCGTCGAAGTTGTGGCCGAACGCCGACGCCGCGAACGACCAGATCCTGCTGCGGTCGACGGTGTTGAAGACCAGGGTGGAGCCGTCGCGCACGAACTCCACCTCCTCGCGCGGCAGCGAGAAGAGCGGCTCCTTCAGCGACTTGAACCCAGCCGCGCCCATCCTGATCGCGTGCATCTTGGTGTCGGTCACGATCAGCGCGTGGCGCTGCATGTCCTTGTCGTGGGTGCCGTCCGCGTTCTGGATCGTCGTGCCGATCGAGACGCCGCAGGCCTGCACGACCTCGTCGTCGGCGACGAACCCGTTCTCCCGCGCCGCCTTCTCCATCTTGTCCCAGCGCCCCATCCCCGGCGGAACCTACCAGCGGATCAGCAGACGGTGAGCCCGCGGGTCGCGCCGATCGCGCAGTAGGCGGGCTTCGCCGTGCCGTCCTTGTCGACGCTCCCGTAGCCGGGCTCGTACTCGTTGTCGCCCTGGGCGTCGCGGAAGCGGTGGAAGATCAGCGTCTTCACCTGCGCGATGCGGCGGACCGTGTCGTAGATCTGGACCAGCGCCTGCGCCTGCTCCTCCGGCGAGAAGGCGCGGTCGCCGAAGGTCGAGACGCCGACCTCGGTGATCCACAGCGGCCGCTCCGTGTCGCGCTCGAGCAGCATCACCTCCCAGAGGTCGCCGAGCCGCTTCGAGAACGGCTGGACGACGTCCTCGCCCGGGCCGGTGCCCGGGTAGGGGTGGGTTGAGATCCCGTCGGACTGCTGGACCGCGCCGAGGTCGTAGCCCTGGGCGAGGAACTCGGCGGCGGAGACGGTCGTGGCGTCGCTCTCCGCGTGCGGGCTCAGTGACCCGAACAGCACCGGGACGCCCGGGTCGGCCTTCTCGACCGCCTCCTCCACCGTCTTGAACATGTCCGCGTAGAGGTCGGGCTCCGGCTGGCCGCCCCAGTACTTGCCGGCGTTCGGCTCGTTGAAGACCTCGAGCGCGCCGATCAGCGGATAGCGCTTCACGGCGGCCGCGGCGAAGTCGCCCATCTCGTCGTAGAACTCGGTCGCCGGGCGCGCCTTGTTCCGGCAGTCGGACGGGTTCTCCTGCGCGAAGCACGGGGCCGTCGAGACCGTCCAGAGCGGCGCGATCCCGCGCGAGATCAGGTTCTGGTACAGCCGGTCGTAGACGCCCCAGTCGTAGGTCCCGCGGCGGTGCTCGACGGCCTGCCACTCGAGCCCGGAGCGGGCGAAGTCCGGCGCGAGGCGGTCGAAGCTGTCGAAGAAGGAAGCCGCCGTGCTGTGCCACTCGTCGTTGTAGCCGAACTCGGGCTCGTGGACCGGCGTCGGCGAGACGGGGATCTGGACCGGCGCCTTGTTCTGGCAGGCAGCGATGCGGATGAAGCCGACCTTGCCGTTGGAGAGCTTCCCGTGGAGGGAGTCCCCGTGGCAGCGGTAGGGCTGGGGGCCGGGGAGGATCCCCTCCGCGTACCAGGTGCAGTTGACCGCGGTCTTTCCTCGCACCTTGCGCTCGGCGATCAGGCAGCGGCGGATGTCGACGTTCTCGAGGCCGCGCGCCTCGAGCCGCTTCTGCAGCTGGGACTTGATGTGCTGAGCCTTCTTGCCCGGCGGCCGCTTGCGGTCGGCCGAGGCGGAAGCGGTCGTGAGGCCGCCGGCGAGCGCCGCGAGCAGCGCGCATACGATCGCGATGTTCCGGATCCGTTCCATGCCGTGTAGACGCCCGCCGAGGTGCTACGTCAGACGGTATATCGGCCGTTCGCAAGCTCGGCTAAAGACCCCTCGTCGCGAGGTCTCAGACGCGGCGAGCGGGCTCGTCGAGAGCCCGATCGAGGTTGTAGGCGGCGCTGATCAGCGCCAGGTGGGTGAACGCCTGCGGAAAATTGCCGAGCTGCTCGCCGGTCGGGCCGACCTCCTCCGAGTAGAGCCCGAGGTGGTTGGAGTAGGTGAGCATCTTCTCGAAGGCGAGCCGCGCCGCCTCGACGTGGCCGGCGCGGGCGAGTGCTTCCACGTACCAGAACGAGCAGATCGAGAACGTCCCCTCCTCCCCGCGCAGGCCGTCGGGGCTCGCCTCGGGGTCGTAGCGGAAGACGAGCGAGTCGGAGACCAGGTCCTTGCCGATCGCCTCGAGCGTCGAGAGCCAGCGCGGGTCGGCCGGGGCGATGAACTGCGTCAGCGGCATCATCAGCAGCGAGGCGTCGAGCACGTCGTCCTGGTAGTGCTGCACGAAGGCCCCGCGCTTCTCCGACCAGCCCCGGTCCATGATCTGGCGATAGATCGCGTCGCGCTCGGTCGTCCAGCGCTCGACGGCGGCGGGCAGGCCGCGGTGCCGGGAGATCCGCAGCGCCCGGTCCAGCCCGACCCATGACATCAGCCGCGAGTAGGTGAAGTCCTTGCGCCCGCCCCGCGTCTCCCAGATGCCCTCGTCCGCCCGGTCCCAGTTCTCGCAGACCCAGTCGACGACGCGGGAGACGTCGTCCCAGCCCGCCGCGGTGATCGGCTGCCCGTGGCGGTCGGAGAGGTAGATCGAGTCGAGCATCTCGCCGTAGATGTCGAGCTGCAGCTGGTCGGAGGCGCCGTTGCCGACGCGCACCGGCGCCGAGCCGGCGTAGCCCTCGAGGTGCGGCAGCTCCTCCTCGGGCATCTCCGGGGCGCCGTCGACCGTGTACATGATCTGCAGCGGCCCGTCGGCGTGGCCGCGCCGCTCGCGGAAGCGGTCCGACAGCCACCCACCGAACGCCTGCGCCTCCTCGGTGAACCCGAGGCGCAGCAGGGCGTAGACCGAGAACGCCGCGTCCCTGATCCAGGTGAAGCGGTAGTCCCAGTTGCGCTCGCCGCCGAGCTGCTCGGGCAAGCTCGTCGTCGGCGCTGCGACGAGGGCCCCGGTCGGGTTGTAGGTGAGCAGCTTGAGGACGAGCGCGGAGCGGTTCACGGTCTCTCGCCAGCGACCGCGGTAGCGCGACTGCGCGAGCCACCGCCGCCAGAAGTCGACGGTCTCCTCGAAGAGCTCCGCGGACTCCTCGTTCGAGCAGGGCCTGGGCTCGGCGCCGCCGGAGATCTGGTCGAGCTCGAAGGTGGCCGCTTCCCCCTCGGCGAGCGTGAACGAGCCGCCGACGTCGTCCTGCGCGCGGACGAGGGGGACGGTGGCCGAGAGCGCGAGCGAGAGCGACGGCGCCTCGAAGACCGCCATCCGCGGGTCGTCCAGGTGGAGCTCGTGCCGCTCGCGGCCGTAATCGAACCGGGGCACCGCCTCGACGTCGAAGCGCATCTCGCCGCGCGCGCAGACGACCCGGCGGATCAGGCGGTGGCGCTCGACCTCGCGCGCGCTCCGCGAGATCGGCATGAAGTCCTGGATCTCGCCGACGCCGCCGGGCGTGAAGAAGCGCGTGATCAGGACGTTCGTGTCGGGGAAGTAGAACTGGCTCGAGCGCGCCCAGAGGCTCGGCCCGATCAGCCAGTGCCCGCCGTCGGAGTGATCGAGGATCGCCGCGAACACGCTCGGCGAGTCGAACCGCGGCGTGCAGTACCAGTTGACCGTCCCGTCGGACCCGACCAGGGCCGCGGTCCGCAGGTCGCCGATCAGGCCGTGGTCGGCGATCGGGGGGTAGGCGCCCGAGATGACGCCGCTGCCGGCGAAGGAGTCGGACCTGGCCATGGGCGGAGTACCCAACCACATTCCGCAGCGATCGCGAAATAGGGTGTGGGCGATGCGCTCGTGAGCCCCGTGCGCCCGGACGTGACCGTCGTCGGCCGCTCGCTCGGCGGCGAGGACCAGCGCCTGCGCGACTTCCTGACCCGGGCGGCGCAGCCGTTCGAGTGGCTGGAGGCCGGGACGGCGGCCGCGGACGAGCTGCTCGCCGCGCGCGGGATCCTCGCGGACGACCTGCCCGCCGTGATCGACGGCGAGCGCGCGATCGCGCCTGCGACCATCGACCGCGTCGCCGAGGCGTGGGGGATCGCTTCGCCACCGAGCCGCGAGGAGTACGACGTGGCGATCGTCGGCACCGGGCCGGCCGGGCTCGCCGCCGCCGTCTACGCCGCCTCCGACGGTCTCGCCACGCTCGCCCTCGAGGAGGACCTGCCGGGCGGGCAGGCCTCGTACACCTCGTCGATCGAGAACTTCTTCGGCTTCCCGGAGGGGATCGGGGGCGCCGAGCTCGCCCGCCTCGCCGGCCGCCAGGCCGAGAAGTTCGGCGCCGAGCTCCTGATCCGCCGGGGCGTCGTCGGGCACCGCAACGTCGCCGGCGGGCGCTTCGAGATCGACGTCGCGGGCGGGCACAGGATCGTGGCGCCGCTCGTGATCGCGGCCCCCGGGATGGTCTGGCGGCGGCTCGACGTCGACGGCGTCGACGAGCTGCTCGGCGGCGGCGTCTACTACGGCGCCGGGCGGGCCGAGGCGGCGGGCTGCGGCGACCAGGACGTCGTCATCGTCGGCGGCGGCAACTCCGCGGGACAGGCCGCGATGCACCTGGCGAGCTCGGGGGCACGCGTGAAGGTGCTCGTCCGCGGGACGGCCCTCGGCAGCTCGATGTCCGCGTACCTGGTCGAGCGGATCGCGGCGAGCCCGCTCGTCGAGGTGAGGCTCGAGACCCGGGTCGAGGCGGTCGAGGAGGAGGGCGGGCAGCTCAGCGGCGTGCGGGTCGTCTCCGCGGGCGGCGCGACCGAGCGCCTCCCCGCCCGGATGATGTTCCTCTGCCTCGGCGGGGTGCCGCGCACCGCCTGGGCGCAGGAGAGCGGCGTCCGCACCGACCAGCGCGGCTACATCCTGACCGGGCCCGACCTGCTCGAGGCGGGCGAGCGGCCCGCGGGCTGGCCGCTCGACCGCGACCCCCTCGCCCTCGAGACCAGCGTCCCGGGCCTCTTCGCCGCCGGCGACGTCCGCCACGGCTCGACCAAGCGGGTTGGCGGCGCGGTCGGCGAGGGCGCGATGGCCGTCGCGCTCGCCCACCGGCGGCTCGACGAGATCCGGGCGGGCGGGTAGCGGAGCGCCCCGACCAGGATTCGAACCTGGGGCCTACTCCTTAGGAGGGAGTCGCTCTATCCAGCTGAGCTATCGGGGCCGGATTCGAGTTTACGGCTCTACCGCGCCCTCACCGGGCCCTCCGCATCGGCGGCGGCGCTCGCGCGCGATGTTGACCGGGGCAGGGCTCGGCGGTACGCTCGCAAGCGGAGCTCGGGCAGGGGGGCTTTGCCGGTGGAGGCCGAGCAAGGAGGGGCGTAACGGCCAGTTTCGGAGCACGGGGTTGGACCGGGCGGCGAGGAGCTACAGCGATGCTCGCGGCCTCCGCGGTGGCCGTCTTGGCGATCGCCTGTGGTCTCGCGGCGCCAACCGCTCGCGCCGGCCTTTGGGCGCCGCCGATCGAGCTGCTTCCGGATTACGGTCCCGCCAAGGCGACGAACGCCGCCGGCGTCGGGGCGCTCCGGCGCTACCTGCCGAAGGGACTCCGCCGCAGCGTGGGCTCGCTGCCCCGCGATGCAGCGGCGGCGGCGGGCAACGGTCAGCGAGTGCAGGTAACCCTCCTGGAGGTCCCCGCCAAGCGGGCGCGGCGCATGGCTTCCGCCTGGGGCAGGGCGGCGAAGCGGGCCGGTGCGAAGCCACGCGCGGCCCGGGTTGGCAGCGGCGGGTGGCTGAGCACCCGCGGCGGTGCGGCAGCCGTCGTCTGGCCCTCCCGTCGGGGCATCGGCATCGCGCACGTCCGGGGTCCCGGTCTCCCGTCCCGAGGGGACACCGCGCTGGCATTCGCGCGCCTCGCCGACGGACCGCTGGGAGCGCCCCCGCCCGCCACCGCCTGGGACGAGGTGCTGGATCGAGTCCGTCCCGGCGGAACCGTCTCGAAGAAGGCGGCGTTGCAGGCTTTCTCGCTCGCCTACGGCCCGGTGCCCGGCGTGCGCGCGCCGCCGGGACCGGAGGGCGACGTCCATTCCTCGATCGCCAGCAACTGGGTCCTTTCCTACCACTCGTCGCTGGCGGCGAGGCAGCGTCGCGTCGTCGAGCGCAGGCTCGGGCTACGGCAGAGCGGTCGCATCCGTACGACCGGCGTTCGATTCACCGGCGATCGGGGGTTCACGCCCGATCCGCTCGTCCAGGACCAGGTCGAGGACTTCGTCGACGAGATCAGCGCGAACATCGGGGGCGCGCCGGGCTTCACCGTGATCGCGGGGACGACCGACGCCGACTTCGGCGCGAAGGCCGACGCCGTCGCATACGACCAGAGCGGGATACCTTGGCCCGAGTTGGCCAGCGGTCCGATGGGCACGTGCCGCGTCCGGTTGTCCACGAAGGAGACCAAGGGCCTCAAGCCCAACGAGGTGCGGAGGATCCTCGCTCACGAGAGCACGCACTGCGTCCATTACGCGGTCCAGGGCGCGCTGCTGTGGGACTGGTACGCGAAGGTCGGCCCGTGGGTGTACGACGGGCTCGCGGAGTGGGTCAGCGGGAAGATCAGCCCGGTTCTCTACGAGGAGTTCACGTGGCTCGAGAGGTACGTCGAGAACGAGCAACAGCCGCTGCCCCCGCTGTTCGAGTGGACCTACGGCGGTGTCGGGTTCTTCGGTCATCTCGACGACGCGCTGCCCGGCGGCTTCTGGCTTCGCGTGCGCGACACGATGAGCGCGACGAGCAACGCGTCCGCCTACGCCGTGGCGGGTGGCGGGGATCCCGGCGCGTTCCAAAGCTGGGGGTCGAGCCGGTTCCGGATCCAGGGGGCGGGCGGGCCGTGGGAGATGAACTCGCCGATCCCAGTGCCGAATTACGATGCCGTCAGGCCCGGCGGCGAGGTCCAGATCGACGGGTTCGGGCTCGTCGCGGCCGACCCCTATTCGATCGCACAGGCCCGAGTGGAGGCGCAGTTCGAGCGCCCGATCGTCCACGTTGAGGCCCAGGGATACGCGCGGATGCGGGCTCTGCTCGGTTCGGGCCCGGGGGTCCCGGAGCGCTCGATCGCGGACGGCGAGGCCTGGCTGTGCGCGCAGGGTGACTGCTCCTGCCCGGAGGGCAGCGCCGGAACACCGCCCGACACCGAGCCATGGAGCTCGATCTCGGCGCTGGCGATCTCGGGGCCCGGTGGCGCGATCGTCGAGTCCTACCGGCTCGAGGACTTCTGCCAGCCGCCGCCGCCCGGCACCGACCCGCTCGATTGCACCGGCGGCGGCTGCGGCAGCTCCAACGGTGACCCGCACATGGCGACCTTCGACGGGCGGCCCTACGACTTCCAGGCGGCTGGAGAGTTCACGCTGGCGAAGTCGCGCTCGGGAGACCTCGAGGTGCAGGCGCGCCAGGAGCCCGCGCGGCTGGTCCGCGGCATGCCCGCCAGCACCCTCTCGCTGAACACCGCTTTCGCGATGCGCGTCGGCGGAGCGCGCGTCGGCGTCTACGCGGCGAAGGGGGGCATGCGGGTGAGCGTCGACGGGGAGCGGGTGGACGCTCCGGCCGGAGGCGCCAGCCTCGAGCTGCCCGGTGGCGGCGCGCTCGCCGACCGCTCGGGCCAGCTCGCGATCGTGTGGCCCGACGGCGGCGAGGCCCGGGTCTGGTCGGTGGGCAGCTACGGGGTGGCGATGATGATGCGCCCCGCTCCCTCGCGCGCGGGCGATCTCGTCGGCCTCCTCGGGGATCGCGACGGGGATCCGGAGAACGACTTCGCGACCCGCGGCGGAAAGGCGCTGGATCCCGGGGCCTTGCTCGGAGGCGGCAAGCGCGCCTTCAAGCTGCTCTACGACAGGTTCGGCGACAGCTGGCGGATCCGGCAGCGCGACAGCCTCTTCGACTACCCCCGGGGCCGCGACACCGCCGACTACACCCGGCGCGGGTTCCCCGGCCGCCGACTGACGGTCGGCTCGCTGCCGGGCGATGCGCGCCGGCGCGCCGAGCGAATCTGCCGCGAGGCCGGCGTCACCGATCCCACGGTGTTGGAGAACTGCATCCTGGACGTCGCCGCGACCGGGGACCGCGCCTTCGCGCAGGACGCGATGACGCTCGAGGCGACCGCGAGCCGGAGCGGCGGGTGGAGGCGCCTGTCCGATCCCTTCCAGCCGCCTGGAGGGGGCGTGCACCCGTCGCTCGCCGCCGCCGGCGAACAGGTGGTCGCCGCCTACCGGCGCGGCGACAGCGCGATCGAAGCGGCCACGTTCTCGCCGGCTTCAGGCGGAGTCCGCGACGTCACTCGCACGACCGTCGTCGCCGGCTGGTGGGAGCTCGGCCGACCGTTCCTGCTCCCCGCCCCGGGCGGTGGGCTTCAGCTCCTCTTCGAAGGCGAGCAGTCGGTCAATCCGTCCGATCCGCTGAACGGCGTCCTCCTGGCCGCCCGGCAGGGCGACGGGAGCTTCGGCGCCCCGACGCGCGCCGCTCCGGACGACGACCTTCCGGTGAGGGCGGCCGGCGACGACGCGGGCGTGCCGATCTGGGCCACCCCCGGACCCGTGGGCGATGGTCCGATCCGCATCTGGCGCGGCGCCCAGAACGCCACCTTCACCGACCTGGGCAGCTTCGCTCGCGGGCTGCCGGCGGATCTCGCCCGCGATTCGAACGGGCGCCTATGGCTCGCGTGGGAGAAGTTCGGCGGCGCGGACGCTGGCCTCTATCTGGGGCAGCTCAACCCCGCGACCGGTGGCCCGGCGCCGGGTGCCTCGCCGCAGAAGGCGCCGCTCGACAAGTCGCCGGTCGGGCCGGCGCGACTGGCCTGCGCCGCTGCCTGCCGGCTCGTCTTCTCGCCGGAAACGCAGACCGATCGGCTGGTCTCCTGGGCACCCGGCGAGGGCTCCGCGACGGAGGTCGTGGCGGGCGGCGGCGAGAAGGCCCTGCTCGACGCCGTCGCGGCGCCCGACGGCCGCCTGTGGACTTCCTGGGTGGACTTCGGCTCCGACGGATCGGCGACGGTCGGGGCGAAGCTCGGCGACGCCGCCGGCGCCGGCGGCTCGCCGATCGCGCTGGCGCCGCCGTCACCCTCGGCGTTCCCTGGCGACGCGGCGGCGCTGGCGCTCCAGGGCCGCCTCGTGCTCGTCGTCTACTGGGTCCCCGGCCCTGAAGGCTCGGCCACCTGGGCCACCGTGCTGCCCGGCGGCTAGCCGGAACCGGCCGTGGATCGGCGCGATCCGTGTCCACCTGTCGGACACGGATTGCGCTGATCCGCTTTCGAGGCGCGGGCGGGCGCTAGTCGCGCTTCGCCTCGCCGTCCTCGTCGGCGGGCTCCGGCGGGGGCGGGTCCGGCGCCTCGGGCTCGTCGTAGAGGCTCTCGGCCGCGACCGGGCGGAGGCGGCGGTCCCAGAGGTGGACCGTCAGGTAGAGGTCGTCGCCGAAGCCGGTGACGGCGTCGACCGCGACGAGGGTGAAGCGCCCCTCCTCGACCGCGGTCTGGTCGAGGACTTCGCCCTCGAGCTCGGCGGTCGCCGCGAAGGCGCCGCGGACCAGCGGGACGCCCCAGATCAGGGTGACGTCACCGCCGCGGCCGCCGTCGGCGCGCCAGGCGCCGATCACCTCGTCGTTCAGGTCGATCTTCCAGCCGGGGTTGTCCTCGACGGTGACGTCGGTGAAGTCGGCGCTCGCCCGCAGGTCGGTGGGCTCCCCGCCCTCGTGGCGGAGGTAGGAGACGTAGCCGAAGTACTCGATCGCGCCGCCCTCGGGCCCGGTCGTCCTCGACGTCGCGGGGATGTACGTGCGCTCGCCCCAGGTGCGCTCCGGGAACCAGCGGACGTTCTCGGCGTCGAGCGGGGCCCCGGCCTCGTCGGCGAGCGCCGCGCAGCGATCGGAGAGCGCCTCGACCAGCCGCTCCTCCCAGCGCCCGTGCGGCCGCCGCTCCTGGGAGGTGTCGGCGACGAAGCGGGGGAACGGCTTTGAGGTGGGCGGCACGGGGAGGGCACACTAGTGCGCATGGAGATCGCCTTCGTCCACACCGGCGAGTCGCACGACCGCATCCACGTCCGCCGCGATGACGGCGGCGAGGCCGCCTGGCGCTGGGGCGCGGGCGGGCCGCCCCACGACCTCGTCCACTGGCTGGTCGAGGTCGAGCTCGGCCTCGAGCGCGGATTCTGGGGGCTCGTCGCCGGCGGCGCCGACTTCGGCTTCGTGAACGCGAGCGGTCACTCCGGCGAGCGCCGTTCGGCCGCACTCGGCGACACCACCGAGCTGATGCAGGCCGAGGCCGTCGTCAACTCGATCCAGCAGGGGCTCGCGATGGACCCGCGCTGGTCGGACCTCGAGTGCCTGCGCTGGGCGGCGACCTGGTGCGAAGAGGCGCGGGCCGAGCTCCCCGCCGGGCTCGACGTCGACCGCTACGGCGCCCTGCGCGAGCTCGCCGAGGATTGGGTCGCGCGCTACCGCGCGCTCGGGGCCGGCGAGGCCCTCCACCTCACGTTCCCGGGCTGAGCCCGCCTAGCCGAGCGCCGCGCGCAGGTCGGCGGCGGCGCGTTCGGGCGGGTAGACGTTGATCGGCACCCCGGTGCCGAGCTCGAACCCGGCGAGCACGGTCAGCCGGGGCACGATGTCGACGTGCCAATGGAAGCGGTCGGAGCCGCGCGGGGCGGTCCGCACCCAGAGGTTGAACGGGGGCGGGCCGAAGAGCTTCGCGAGGCCCTCGACGGCGCGCCGGATCATCGCGGTGCCGGCCTCGCCGTCGAGCTCGAACGACGGGCTCGCCGCGCGCGGCACGACCCGCATCTCGAACGGCGAGCGCGAGGCCCATGGGCAGAGCAGGACGGCCTCGTCGTCGACGGCCACGACGCGCTCGCGGCGGCGGATCTCCTCGCTGATCACGTCGACGAGCAGGTCCCCGCCCATGGTGCGCTCGTGGTAGGCCTTCATCCGCTCGCGCTCGCGGGCGATCTCGGCGGGGACGAAGCGAAGCGCGTAGAGCTGCGCGTGCGTGTGCTCGCGCGAGGCGCCCGCCTCGATTCCCTCGTTCACGATCAGGTGCAGGTAGGCCGACTCCTCGGCGAAGGCGCGCATCCGCTCGCGCCAGAACGAGACCGCGGTGCCGAACCGCTCCGCGGAGAGCTCGGCGAGAGAGACGACGTGCTCGGGCGTGTTGACGAGGACCTCGTGGGCGCCGCCGGCGGGACTCGACGCGAACAGGTTCGGCTCGGTCGCGCGGGTCGAGGCCCGCAGCGGGTCGATCGAGGCGGCCAGCCCGGTCTCGAGCGGTGTGTCACCCGAGGGGTCTGACCCCAAAGGGACAGAGGGGTCCCCGGCGGGCCCACCGCCCTCGCGCTCGTCCTCGATCGTCACCGGCGGCGGGCCGAGGACCGGGTAGAGGTTCGGCATCGAGCGGGCCACCCAGCCCGGGCCGTCGGTCTCGCCCCCGGCCGGCCGGACGGCCCAGCTCTCGGGCGGGGTGCGCTCCTCGCTGCCCTCGCAGAAGGGGCACCCCTCCGCGCCCACCGGGGTGAGGTCGCGGGCGGCCTTCGCGAAGGCTTCGGGCCGGCTGGCGCGGCCGGGCGCGAGGATCGTGCGCAGCCCGGTGAGCTGGTCGATCCGGATCTCGGGCGAGCTCAAGCCGGGCGAATCGGCGTCGCGCCCCCGCCACCCGAGGAGGGTGAAGGCGGTGTGCCCTCGCCGGTATCGACGCTCGACGGCTCGCTGGGGTTGAGGAAGGGCTTCACGAGGTCGAGCGGGATCGGGAAGACGATCGTGGTGTTCTGGTTGACGCCCATCTCGAGCAGCGTCTGCAGGTAGCGGAGCTGCAGCGTCGCCGGGTTGCGGCTGATGATGTTGGCCGCCATGCCCAGCTTCTCGGCGGCCTGGAACTCGCCGTCGGCGGCGATCACCTTCGCCCGCCGCTCGCGCTCGGCCTCGGCCTGGCGCGCGATCGCGCGCTGCATCTCGGCCGGCAGCTCGACGTCCTTGACCTCGACCGTCGTCACCTTGACGCCCCAGGGCTCGGTCTGCTCGTCGATGATCTTCTGCAGGTCGGCGTTGAGCCGCTCGCGCTCGGACAGCAGGCCGTCGAGCTCGGCCTTGCCGAGCACGGAGCGCAGCGTCGTCTGCGAGATCTGCGAGGTGGCGAGCAGGAAGTTCTCGACCTCGGTGATCGCCTTGTTCGGGTCGATCACCCGGAAGTAGGCGACCGCGTTGACGCGGACCGTGACGTTGTCGCGCGTGATCACCTCCTGCGGCGGCACGTTCAGCGTCACCGTCCGCAGGTCGATCCGGACCATCTGGTCGATGAAGGGGATGAGCAGGATCAGGCCGGGGCCCTTCTGCGCGATCAGCCGGCCGAGCCGGAAGATGACCCCGCGCTCGTACTCCCTCAGGATCCGGACCGACGCCGCGACCAGGATCAGCAGGAGAAGGAGGAGGACCGCGAGTATCGCTACGAGGACGCCCATCGGTCAGCGACTCTACAGCGGCTCGACCAGGAGGGTGAGCCCGTCGACGTCGCCGACGCGGACGCGCGCCCCCACCGGCACCTGCTGATCCTGGTCGGCGACCCGGGCCCGCCAGAGCGCGCCCTGCACGAAGACCTGCCCCACCGGAGCCAGCGCGACCCGGACGTCGCCCTCGGCGCCGATCAGCTCCTCCCAGCCGGTGAGGACCTGCTGCTGCCTCTGAGCGAGCCAGACCTTGCGGCCGAAGAGCACCCCGACCACGACGATCGCGACCACCAGCACCACGATGATCGGGATCGGGACCTCGAGCAGGATTCCCCCGGCCACCATCGCGCCGATGCCGACGAGCCCGACGAGGCCACCGGTCGGGACGAGCGCCTCGACGAGGAAGAGCACGACGGCGGCGCCGACCAATATGCCCCCGAGGGCTTCCATGTCCCCCATTATCCGCTTCCGCTAGCGCGCGTAGCGGTCGATGTCCGCCTCGAGGTCGGCCTGCTCCTGGTAGCCGCCGCGGTGCACGTAGGCGATCTCGCCGCTCGCGTCGTAGAAGATCGTCGACGGGAACTCGCGCTCCACGTCGAGCTCCTTGGAGATCTCGAGGTCGGGGTCGCTGTAGCTGGGGTACGGAACCGGGAGCTCCGAGAGGAAGGTCGCGGCCGCGTCGTCGGCGTCCTGGGCATCGATCCCGAGGAACGCGATCTCCTCGCCGCGCTCGGCCGCCAGCTTCTGGAAGAACGGGAACTCGGCGCGGCACGGCCCGCACCACGAGGCCCACTTGTTGACGACGACCGGGTAACCCTCCAGGCCGGCGATCCGCTCCTCGTACGCGGGGAGCCCGCCGGGGAGGATCCGGTTCGCCTGCTCGTAGAGGTCGGCGAGCGGCGCGGGTGCGTCCGCGAGCGCCTGCTCGTAGTCGGTCGCCGCCGAATCGGGGTTCCCCGGCCCCGTGGCGGAATCGGAGCCGCAGGCCCCCGTCGCGAGCACGAGCGCGGTCGCCGCGGCCGCGGCCGCGATCCGTGTTCGAGCGCGGTCGCGCACGAAGACGATCATTCCCGCGCTCACTTTGCCTACAATAAAGGCGGTCCAAGCAAGTCCTGGGCCGCGGGAGACGTTTGGGGTTGGCAGGCAGGGACCTCTAACTCGAAGCGTTCCCCCCAACCATGAGGACGCGCCACCGCGCGCATTTAGCTACAGCGGGGCCGGCGCGGAAGGAAAGGCCACGATTGGCTGACATCACCGATTCCGCCCCCACCCGGGGGCACGCGCCGAGCGGCGCGGCGTTGACGACCGAGGAGATCGCGCGCGCCAGCGAGTTCGCTCGCGAGCCGATCCTGCTCGAAGGCGAGGAGCCCGAGGACCTCGCGCCCGGCACGGCCCGCTACATGGCCGTGCGCGACGCGCTCGCCGAGCTCGACGACGGTGCCGAGCACCCGTCGATGAAGTGGCGCAGCGACTACTCCCTCTTCCTCGGGCTCGAGCGCGTCCTCGACGAGGACCCCCCGGTCCTGAAGGACGGCGCCGAGCTCTCCGCCCACCAGATCGACGCGCTCTCCGGCACCCTCGCCGCGCTCACGCTCGAGCTCGAGCATCGCAACGGCAACGGGCGCTCGAACGGCGCCGCGGGCTCCGCCAAGCGGGCCGCCAAGTCGAACGGCGCCGGCGACGAGGCCGACCCCGCGGTCGCGCTCACCGAGCCCGGCGAGAACGGGCTCGCCGAGGCGGATGCCGAGGAGCTGCTCGCCGAGGACGAGGAGGAGCCCCAGGACTGGGACGAGCAGGAGGATGCCGACGCCGAGCGGATCGAAGAGGCCCCCGAGGACCCGGGCGCCAACCGCCGCTTCTGGTTCGAGCACGCCACCGGCGCCGGCAAGACCGTCGCCGCCGTCGGCTTCGTCGAGGCTTCGCGGACCGGCGGCATCCTGATCCTCACCCACCGGCGCAACCTCGTCGACCAGTTCATCGGTGAGATCTCCGACCGCGGCTACGCCGACCGGCTCTCGCCGCCGCTGCTCGGAAACTCCGACCACCCCTACGGCCCGGTGACCGTCGAGACCTACCAGTGGTTCGTCCGCAACGCCGGCAAGGTCTCCGACGCCTACTCGATCGTGATCTGCGACGAGGCCCACACGGCGCTCGGCGAGAAGACGAGCGCCTGCATCCGCAACTGGCAGGAGCCGGTCTTCATCGGCATGACCGCGACGGGAGCCTTGATCGCGCGCCACGTCGCCGACCTCTTCCCCACCCAGACCTCGCGCTTCGACCTCGCCCAGGCCGCCCGCCGCGGCGTGATCGCGCCGCTTCGCTGCATCCGGATCCCGCCCGGCCCGGGGGTGCGGACGATCGCCAAGGTGCCGCTCCGCAAGGGCGAGGTCGACCAGGACTTCGACCAGGAGGAGCTCGCGAAGCTCCTCGACCAGGCCCCGTTCAACGTCGCGATCGCCGACCTCTACCGCTCGCGGTTCCGCCGCGTCCCGGGCGTCGTCTACACCGCCGGGGTGAAGCACGCCAACAACGTCGCCGCGGCCTTCCGCGACGCCGGGATCAACGCCCGCGCGGTCTCGGGCGAGACCCCGAAGCGCGAGCTGAACGAGATCCTCGCCGCCTTCGAGCGAGGGGAAGTCGATGTGCTCTGCAACGCGATGCTGCTCGCCGAGGGCTGGAACTCGCCGCGCGCGACGATCTGCATGCACCTCGCGCCGACCGCCTCGCGCCGCATCTACCAGCAGCGGGTCGGCCGCGTCACCCGGCGCAACCCGGGCAAGGAGGCCGGGCTCGTGATCGACCTCGTCCACCCGGCGACCACGCACGACGAGACCGTCGTCAGCCTGCACAGCCTGCTCGACCGCGACGTCTACCGCGGCGGCGCGATCGTCGTCGGCCCGGTGCGCCGCGGCCGCGGCCGGCGGGTCCGGGTGGAGCGGCGGATCGTCCCCGTCTCCGCCGATCCCGAGCGCCGGCTCGCGGTCCTCGAGCGCGAGCTCTGGCGGATCGCGGTCGAGAACCTCGACTACTCCGAGCAGCACGTCTGGGCGGCGCTGGCCGGGGCGCGGGTGAACCCGCAGGGCTGGCGGCGCGCGAAGGCGATGCTCCAGCACGACGCCTCCAAGGAGCTCCGCCGCCGCTTCCTGCTCACCTGCGTCCAGCGCAACCGCAACCACCAGCTGCGCCTCAAGGCGCTCAGCGAGATCGCCGCGCTGCGCGACGCCGACGCCTTCGACGACGCGATCGAGATCGTCGGCAGCTGGCCGCGCGACGAGAAGCGCGCCGGGGTCCGCGTCCTCCTGCAAGCACTGGCGGAGAGACGAATCGGCCGCCGCGACCAGGCGCAGGCCTGGGTCTGGCGGCTCGCCGGCTACACCCGGGAGCTGCACGAGGAGTACGCGGTCCAGCGCTGGCCCGAGACCAAGCGCCTGCTCGGCCTCTTCGTCAACTCCTCCGGCCGCGCCCACGGGCGCAACGCCCGCCGGCTCGTCCACGCCGCCCGCCAGCAGGACCGGCGCCTCGCGGTCGCCCTGCTCGCCGCCGCGGTCGCCCACACGCCCGAGGCCGAGGAGGTCCTCCGCGGCGCGCGGATGCGGACCGCCCGCAAGCCCTCAGCGGTCGCCCGCGAGCTGCTGCGCAACTTCCCGAAGAGCGGCGGCGGCAAGCGCCGGCGGCGGCGTCGCCGCGGTGGCGAATCGAAGAAGGGCGGCGGTCGGGCGAAGGGTCAGACCGGCGGGAAGGACGAGGGCGATAACGGGGGTCGGATCGAGGCCGACGCGGAAGAGCGCGAAGCCGATGAACAGGACGACTCATAGCGATCGGTGCAATCGGAGTCCGAGGGGTGGACACGGATTGCGCTGAAGCTCGCTAGTCGAGCTTCAGGTGGACCTCGCCTGAGCCGAGCGCGCGGACGCCGCCGTCGGCCAGCCTGACCACGAGGTTCCCGTCCGGGTCGACGCCCTCCGCCCGTCCCGCCCCCGCCCCCGCCCCCGTCCACCGGATCTCGCGGCCCGCGAGCGCGTCGCGCCGCCTGAACTCGTCGAGCACGGCTTCGTCATCCGCCCCCACCCAGCGTTCCAGCGCGTCGCAGAGGGCCTCGAACGCCTCCTCGACCTCGGCGTCGCCACCGATCGAGGTCGCGGTCTCGCGCAGCTCCTCCGGGAACTCGTCCGGTTCGATCGCGACGTTCAGGCCCACCCCGATCACCGCCCAGTCGGGCGGGCGGGCCTCGATCAGGACGCCGGCGAGCTTGCGCTCGGCGACCCAGACGTCGTTCGGCCACTTCACCCGGCACGCGCCGGAGCCGAGCTCCTCGGCCGCTTCGCAGACGGCGAGCGGCACGGCCAACGGCAGCAGCCGGTGCCGGTGGGAGAGCGGCCGCAGGATCGCCGAGAAGAGCAGTGCCTTGCCGGGGGGCGCGGTCCAGGTACGGCCCTGGCGGCCGCGCCCGGCGCTCTGCTCGTCGGCGGTGACCACGGTGCCCGAGGGCGCGCCCTCGTCGACGAGCTCGCGGGCGCGCTCGTTGGTCGAGTCGATGACGCGATGGTGGTGGCGGGTCGCGCCGAACGCCGGACCGTTCGCGGGCGGGCTCACGGCACGCGGATCAAGAGCTGGTCGTCGACCCCGATCCCGAGCCGCTCGCGGGCGCTGCCGCGGTTGACGGCGACGGCGAGCCTGCCGACCGAGTTCGCGTAGACGACGACGCCGCCCGCGGGGGCATCGGCGAAGGTGCGGCCGGCCAGGGCGTCGTGGCTCGAGCCGCCGCCCTCGACGACGACGCTCGACCCCGGGGCCAGGAGGCCGTCGGGCACCTGGCCGGCGGCGAGGTCGAGCAGCGCGTTGCCGAAGTGGTCGAAGTAGGCGACGTGGGCGGCGACGTGGTCGTCGCCCACCACCACCCGGCGCTCGGCGAGCCGCGCGAGCGTGCCCGGGTCGATCGGCTCGCCGGCGTCGGCGAGGCTCGCGCCGAGCGCGAGGCGCGCGGCGACCGGGGCGAAGATGTCGCGGCCGTGGAAGGTCGCCGAGACGGGCTCGAGGCGGAAGCCGGAATCGGTCAGGTCGACCGCCTCGCCGGCGCCGCCGAGCGCGTCGAGCGCCGGCGAGAGCAGGCCGTTGTCGGGGCCGACGAGGACGTGCCCCGAGCCGGCGACGGCGACCGCGAGCGGTCGCCGGCTGGTCCCGACGCCCGGGTCGACGACGGCGACGTGCACGGCCTCGGGCCCGTACGGCAGCGCGGCCGCGAGCGCGAGCGCCCCGCGGCGAACGTCCTGCGGCGGGATCCCGTGGGTGATGTCGATCACGACGGCCCCGGGCGCGACCCGCTCGATCACCGCGCGGCAGGCGCCGGCGAACTCGTCCTCGTAGCCGTAGTCGGTGAGGAGCGTGATCGGCTTCATCGCAGGTCG
Source organism: Solirubrobacterales bacterium (assembly GCA_036375215.1). Lineage (GTDB taxonomy): Bacteria > Actinomycetota > Thermoleophilia > Solirubrobacterales > 70-9 > DASUSH01. The sequence goes on along the minus strand of DASUSH010000068.1, from coordinate 4,753 downwards.
CGGGGAAGGAACCCGCGGGCTCGGGCGCAGAGCGCGGCAGCGGCCGTCGGGATCCGCATGCGGTGACCCTACGTCAGGCGGAGAGGTCGAGCTCGACCTCGCACGAGCGCAGGCGGTCGCGGCGGTCGGCGTCGTAGCCGTCGCGGCCGGGCCCGCAGTCGGCGACGTCCCGGCCGCCGCCGGCGACGTCGACGACGTCGACGCCCTTCTGGGTCTCGATCCGGTCGGGGGCGGGGCCGGCGGAGACGATGTCCTTGCCGAGCTCGCCCGAGATCCGGTCGCGGCCGGGCCCGCCGAAGAGGACGTCGCGGGCGCCGCCGCCGAGGAGCGAATCGGCGCCCATCGAGCCGAACAGGGCGTCGCGCTCCGCGAGCCCGGAGAGCTCGTCCGCGCCCGCGCCACCCTCGATGAAGTTGAGCGCGCCGTTGCCCGTGATCGCGTCCGGGAGGCCCGTGCCGAGCACGCCCTCGACCGAGAAGAGGCGGTCGCCCTTCCCCGCGCCGCCCACCGCGGCACGGTCGAGGTCGGCGACGAGGCCGCGCCGCTCGCCGTCCGGGAGCACGCGGTAGTCGGCGATGTCGTCGTCGTCACCGCCGTCGAGGCGGTCCGGCCCCTCGCCGCCCGCGAGGACGTCCTCCTCCCCCTCGCCGAGCAGGACGTCGCGCCCGAGCCCACCCTCGAGCAGGTCGTCGCCGGCGCCGCCGTAGAGCAGGTCGGCGGCGCTGCCGCCGCGCAGCGTGTCCTCGCCGTCGGCGCCGAACGCCTCGAGCGCGACCGGGATCGGGCCGTCGAACGGAGCTCCGGCGTCGCCGTCGATCTTGTCGTCGAGCGCGCGGCCGTCGCCGGCGATCCGCTCGACGCCGGCGATGCGGATGTCGGCGTCCTCGGCGTCGCGGTCCTCTGTGCGCGCGTTCAGGTTGCCCGCCGGGGCCCCGGCAAGGGCGCCGAGCTCGTAGCGGTCGGCGACGTCGGGCCCGGCCGCCTCGATCCGGAGCACGTCGCCGTCGCCGTCGCCGAGGTCGAGGTCGAACTCGATCTCGGCGGACCCGTCGCCCTCGGCGGCGCGGCCGGGCGCGAACGCGGCCGGGTCGGAGATCCGGACCTCTGTGCCGCCGCCCGAGGAGTCGCCGACCGCGATCTCATCCGTGTTGCGCGTGGTCGCCGGCTCGCCGAGCAGCCCGAGCGACTCGCAGCGCGCGCCGTTCAAGGTGATCTCGCCGCCCTGGACGGCGAGCGTCGCCGAGTCACCGGCGGCGTCGAGCGCGACCACGACGAGGCCCGGCGGGCTGCCGGCCGATCCGGAGAAGGTGCAGCCGACCGCGGCGCTCGCCGGGGTGGCCGCCGCCAGGCCCGCGAGCAGCGCGACGATGCCGGCGAGCCCGATCGCCCGCCGCACGATGCTGCTCCCTGCGCTCCCGATCTCGATCGTGCGCCCTCCTTGCGCGCGATGGTCCGGCCGTCCGAGCGCGAGGCTACCAGCCGGGCTCAGGCGGGCCGGGCCGCGTCCTCGAGCAGCGCCTCGACGAGGCCCTCGGGGTCGTGGCGGGTCGCCTCGGCGTGGACCGTGAGGCCGGCCTGGCGGGCGGTCTCGCTGGTCACGGGGCCGATCGAGACGACGCGCGCCTCGGCCGGGAACTCATCCCCGATCGCGTCGAGCAGGTTGGTCACGGTGGACGAGGAGGTGAAGGTGACGTAGTCGGCCTCGCGGGCGGCAGCGATCGCGGCCGGGTCGGGGTCCTCGCGGACGGTCTCGTACAGGGCGACGACGTCCACCTCCGCGCCGCGCTCTCGCAGCGCGTCCGGGAGCAGCTCGCGGGCCTCGGCGGCGCGGGCGACGAGCGCGCGCCGGCCCTCGACCTCGACGCCGGCGAGCGCCTCGACCAGCGCCTCCGCGATCGAGCGCTCGGGGACGACGTCGGCGATCAGGCCGTGCTCGCGCAGCGCGGCGGCGGTCCCCGGGCCGATCGCCGCCACGGTCGTGCCGGCGAGCGCGCGGGCGTCGAGGCCGCGCTGCGCCATCTCCTCGAACAGCAGGCGGACCCCGTTCGGGCTCGTCAGGCAGACGAGCGCGTACTCGCCGAGGGCCTCGATCGCGGCGCCGACCTCGGCCGAGCCGATGCGCGGCTCGATCCTGATCGCGGGCAGCTCGACGACATCGGCGCCGAGCGCGGCGAGCGTCGCCGCGAGCCCGCTGGCCTGGGCGCGGGCGCGGGTCACGACCACGCGGCGGCCGTACAGCGGGCGGCGCTCGAGCCAGGCGATCGCCTCGCGGCGCGCCGCCACCGGGCCGACGACGACGATCGCGGGCGGTCCGATGCCGGTCTCGAGGACGCTCCAGGGCAGCTCCGAGAGCGGCGCCGCGACCGTGCGCTGGGTGGGCGAGGTGCCACGCTCGATCACCGCCGCGGGCTCGGTGCCGTCGCGTCCCGCATCGATCAGCTCGGCCACGATCGCCTCGAGCCGCTTCACGCCCATGTAGATCACGAGCGTGCCCGGAAAGCGGGCGAGCGCCTCCCAGTCGATCGCGGACTCGCCCTTGCCGGGGTCCTCGTGCCCGGTGACGAAGGCGACCGCCGAGGCATCGTCGCGGTGGGTGACCGGGATCCCGGCGTACGCGGGCGCGGCGATCCCGGCGGTGACGCCGGGAACGACCTCGAACGGGACCTCGGCCGCGACCAGGGCCTCGGCCTCCTCGCCGCCGCGGCCGAAGACGAACGGGTCGCCGCCCTTCAACCGGACGACGCTGGCGCCGGCGCGGGCGCGGTCGACCAGCAGGTGCTCGATCTCCCCCTGCTCGACCGCCGCCTCGCCGGGCTCCTTGCCGACGTAGAGCAGCTCCGCGTCGTCGCGGACGCCGTCGAGCGCGCCCGCCGGGATCAGGCGGTCGTGGAGAACGACGTCGGCGGACGCGATCAGCTCCAGGGAGCGGGCGGTCATGAGGCCCGGGTCGCCGGGCCCGGCGCCGACGAGATAGACGACGCCGGCGCGGGCGCCCGCGCCGCTCACGCCATTGCCTCGGCCTGCTTCAGCACGTTGGCCGCACCCGCGTTCAGCAGCTGCTCGGCGAGCTCGAGCCCGAGCGATCCCGGCTGGCCTGGATCGCCCCACAGCGAGTCGCGGACCCAGCGACTGCCGTCTGGCATGCCGACGAAGCCGTCCAGGGTCATCCGGTCGCGGGCCGCGTGCGCGCGGAGGCCCACCGGGGTGTTGCACGTCGCTCCGAGCGCGCCGACCGCGGCGCGCTCCGCGGTGAGCTCGAGGAGCGCGGCCTCGTCGGTGATCGTCGCCGCGGCGGCGGCGGCCCGCTTGTCGCCCGCCCGCGCCTCGAGCGCCAGCGCTCCCTGGCCGGCCGCCGGAGTCATCTCTTCCTCGCCGAAGCGGAACGCGATCGCATCCTCGCGGCCGAGCCTACGCAGCCCGGCGGCAGCGAGCACGATCCCGTCGAGGCCCGGGCCCTCGAGCTTGCGGAGCCGGGTGTCGACGTTCCCCCGCACCGGCACGATCTCGATGTCGTCGCGGATCGCGCGGAGCTGTGCGGTGCGGCGCAGGCTCGAGGTCCCGATCCGGGCCCCCGCGGCGACCGCCGCGAGCGAGCCGGCGGCGCCGCAGTAGGCGTCGGCGGGGTCCTCGCGCTCGGAGACGCCGACGAGCGCGAGCCCGCCCGGGATCTCGATGGGGAGGTCCTTGGCGGAGTGGACCGCGAGGTCGACCTCCTCGTCGAGGAGGGCCTCCTCGATCTCCTTCACGAAGCGCGCCTTGTCGCCGCCCTCGCCGCGGTCCCCGGAGGTCTCGATCGTGACGATCTCGAGCCCGCCGAGCGCGGCGGAGATCGCCTCGGCCTGGGCGAGCGCGAGCGCGCTGCCGCGCGTGCCGAGCCGAAGCGCCGGTTTCACGATGACGGTGCGCCCGCGGCGCTCAACGTGCGGGGCGCTTGCGCCGCGAGTCGAGCTCGGTCACCTCGGCGTCGTCGGCCGCGAGCGGCTCGGTGCCGACGTCGAGCCCGAAGAGCTCGCGCATCACGCTGACGTAGAGATAGGTGTCCTCGTCGCCGGACGCGCGCTTCAGGCGCAAGGTCGGCTCGTGCAGCATCCGGCTCGCGATCGCCCGCGCGAGCACCTCGACGCGCTCGCGGTCGGCCTCGGAGAGGGCCTCCCAGCGGTGCTCGTTCTCGGCGAGGACGCGGCCCACGATCTCGTCGCCGCGGCGGCGCATCGCCGCGATCGTCGGCACGACCTCGAGCGAGCCGATCCAGCCCTCGAACCGGCCCAGCTCGGACTCGACGAGGCGCTCGGCGCGGCGCGCCTCGGCGACGCGGCCGGAGGCGTTGCGCTCGGCGATCGCCTGCACGTCGTCGACGTCGTGGACGCTGACGCCGGCGACCTCACGGCAGCCGGGCTCGATGTCGCGCGGCACCGCGAGGTCCACCATCAGGAGCGGGCGGCCATCGCGGGCGGCCATCACCAGCTCGAGCTCCTCGCGCTCGACGATGTGGTGCGGCGAGTTCGTCGAGGAGACGACGATGTCGGCCTCCTCCATCCGGCCCGGGAGCTCGTCGAACCGCACCGCGCGGCCGCCGAAGCGCTGCGCGAGCCCGATCGCGCGGTTGTGGTGGCGGTTCGCGATGAAGACGGTCTCGACGCCGCGGTCGGATAGAGCGCGCGCGGTGAGCTCGGCGGTCTCCCCCGCGCCCACCAGCAGGACCTCGCGGTTGGCGAGGTCGCCGAGGGTGCGCTGGGCGAGCTCGACCGCGACC
>DASUSH010000067.1:0-15754 GCA_036375215.1 Solirubrobacterales bacterium | reverse complement strand
TGCGCGACCTCTCCCTCGAGCTGGGTAACGACCGCGGTCCGCCGGCGCTCGGCGTCGCGGGCGGCGTCTGCCTCGAGGTCGGAGATCGCCTCGGGGTCGCGGCGCGCGGCCTGCTGGAGATCGCCGCGGGTGTAGCCGGATAGCGAGGCCTCAAAGCCGGGCTTCGTCGTCTCCTCTAGTACCGGCTGGCCGTCGAGGATGATCGCCACCCTGACCGCCTCGCCGCCGGCGCCCTCGAGCAGCTGGGGTGCGACGCCGATGGACTTGTGGATTTCGGCGCGGGGAAGCTGCGGGGTGATGTCCTGCGGCGCTGGCGAGCCGGCCGCGGCGCTGGCGACGGCGACCGGCAGAAACAGGCCCGCGGCGGCGCCGTAAAGTCGCCTTTGGCGCTTCCTGGGCTCTGCGTTGGACTCCAACCCCACGACGGTACTCCTGGCGCAGCGCGGTTCAAAATGCCGCGCACGTCCTCCAAATCGAGTCCTCCATGGGCTCCATCGGCACGCCAACCACCGACCTTTACCTAGATCAGAGGTCGTAGCGGGCGAGGTCGGCGTCGAGCCGATCCGAGTCGGCCGAATCCGCCGGCTCTGCGTCTTCGTCCGCGGCGCGGCCGCTCCGGCGCCAGCGGCGCAGCCCGACGAAGATCGCGATCGCGGCGAGGACGATCGCGATGCCTGGGACGAGCCAGGCGGCGAGGTCGAACCCCTTCGGCTCGGGCACAGCGAGCACCTCGTCGCCGTACTCGGCCACGAGCGCGTCCTTGATCTCCTCCTTGGTCAGGCCCTCGGCGATCAGTGCGCGGATGAACTCGCGCTCGCGGTCGGCCTGCGGGGACTCTGAGAGGCCGAGTGCGGTGCCGCAGATCGGACACATCACCTCGTCCTCGAGATCGGCGAGGTCGGTTTGCGGTTCAGCTGAACCGCTCGATGGCGCCGGCGCCGCGATCCCGGGGCTCGAGTCGTTCTCCTGGGCGCCGGCCGGCGCGGCGAAGGCGAGCGCCAGGGTCAGCGCGGCCGCGGCGATCGGCCAGGCCCGCGGACGTTGGTGACGTTGCGTTGCTGTGGGCATCGTTTTGCGGCCAACGTCCGGTTCGGCCGCGTCGCCGGCGCTCACGAGTCCGAGCTCTCCTCGGCCGTCGCCGCCGTGATCAGCGGGGTCACGAAGTCGTCGAGATACGTGTCATCGAGGGCGCCGCGGCGGATCAGGGCGATGTCGCCCTGCGGGTCGATCAGGAACGACTCGGGCAGGCCGGACATCCCGAAGGGATCGGCCAGGTCGCCGGAGGCGTCGCGCAGCTGCGGGTAGGTCAGGTCGAACTCGTCGATGAACGCCTCGGCGTCGTGGGTCAGGTCCTCCTGGTTGATCCCGAGGACGGTGAAGGCGTTGGAGCCGTGCTGTTCCTGATAGCGCTGCAGGTCGGGCGACTCGGTCCGGCAGGGGTTGCACCACGAGGCCCAGAAGTTCACGAGCACCCACTTGCCGCGGTAGTCCGCCAGCGACTGCGATCCGCTGCCGTCGAGCTTCGGCAGCGTCGCCTCTGGGGCCGGGTCGCCCTCCGCGATTTCCGCCCCACCCTTGCTGACGAGGCCGAAGCCGAGCAGGCCGACGACGGCCAGCACTGCGAGGGCGGCTGCGAAGGCCCGTGCATTCACGGCGAAAAGAGTATGGAGCGACCCTCAGCGAGGCTTAGAATGCGCGTCCCGTGCGGACGTAGCTCACCTGGTAGAGCGCGAGCTTCCCAAGCTCGAGGTAGCGGGTTCGAGTCCCGTCGTCCGCTCTCAAATCCGTAGTTCTCCACCTCAAGGAACGCGCATTCGGGGCCGATGGTGGGTTTGACAGAGGGGTCGTCCATGGACGGGCGGCGGCAAAGGGGCTCCCCAACGACGAAAGGGATTCGGCCTCAGTGACACCGACTTGGCATCGAAGCGCGCCCGTAGTCGCCGGTGCGCTTGCCGTGCTTGCTTTTGCCGTCCCCGCGGCCGAGGCGAAGCAGGCGAAGCTCGACGGGCAGCTGATCGCGGGCGCGACGACCGCGGGGTCGAAGGTCGAAGCGCCGATCCTGCTAACCGAGGAGAGCGCCAAGAAGCTCAAGCTGCGCTCGCCCCTCGCGACGCTCACGACCAAGGCCTCCGCGACGCTGCCGGCGCCGAACCCGCTCGGCGAGGGCGTCGTCCAGATCGCGGCCGGCACGCTGCGCGCCGGCGACGAGCTCGCCGGCAAGGCCAAGCTCAAGGGCAACCGCAAGGCGCTGATGCCGAAGCTGAAGGGCAAGAAGCTCGAGGTCACCAGCCGCGAGTCCCGCTTCTCGGTCGAGGAGCTGACCGACGCGCTCGTGGCGCTCTACAGCCAGGTCGGGGCCCTCGGCCTGCGCGTCGATGCGCTCGAATCGGACCTCGCCCAGCTCCGCACCGACCTCGAGGCCATGAAGGCCCAGAACGCGAGCCTTCAGGGCCAGATCAACTCGCTGATCACCCAGATCACCGACCTCGACGCGGCGCTCGACGCGCTCACGAGCGTCGTCGGCGGGCTGCCGACGGCGGCGCAGCTTCAGGCTGTGATCGACAGCGTCACCGCGCTGCAGGGCGAGCTCGACGCGCTCGACGCCGTCGTCGGCACGCTCCCGACCGATACCGACATCACCAACCTGCAGAACCAGATCAACACGATCAACGGGACGCTGACCACGCTCTCCGGCACCGTGACCGGGTTGCAGACCGACGTCACCGCGCTCTGCAGCTTCGTTCCCGTCGGGGTCTGTTAGCGGGCGGAGTCTGCCGGCCTTAGAGGGCGGCGGTGACCTCGAGGAGGGCCGCGCGCAGCGCGAGGACTACGGAGCGACGGAGTTGCATGCCTTCCCCCTGCAGTTCCGGAGCTCGGCCGCTTTCGCAGCCAGCTCGGCCCTCACCTCGGCGTAGGCCGGGTCAGAGGCGACGTTCGTGAGCTGGTACGGGTCGGTTCGGCGGTCGTAGAGCTCCACTTCGCCGGTCTCCTCCCACGCGACGTAGGTGTAGCGATCGGTGCGCACCCCGCTATAGGGCCGGTCCCAGCGGTTGACGGGGAACTGCGGGTGCGAGAAGAGCGGCTCGGGCGCCTCGATCGAGAGCACGCGCTCGGGCAGCTTCTTCGGCTTCTTCATGCCGTCGAGCAGCGAGATCCCGTCCATCTTCCGGTCGGCCTTCGCGCCGGTCAGGTCGACGATCGTGGGGGCGAGGTCGGCGTTCGTGACCTGGGTCTCGATCGTCTGCCCTTTCGGGATGCCCGGGCCGCGCATGATCAGCGGCACCCTCAGCGACTCCTCGTAGGGCAGGAACTTGTCGCCCGGGATCCGGTGCTGTCCCTGGAGCCAGCCGTTGTCGGACAGGAACATGATCACCGTGTCCTTCAGCTGGCCGGTGTCCGCGAGCGTGTCGACGATCTCCCCGACGTAATCGTCGACCGCCATCAGCGAACCCGCGCGACCCTGGAAGTCCTCGCGCAGGCCGGCGACCTGGCTCTCGGAGAGCGGCGTCGCCGCGTTCGTGAGCGCGGAGGGCTTGTCGGAGAAGTCCTCCTCGTTGAAGTTCGGCGGTGTCGGCAGCTCGAGTCTCGCGACGTCGTCCGCGTAGCGCTTCGGCGGGCGCGGGTCGGGACCCGGGCGGCCCATCAGCGAGGTGGCGACGTCCTCGCGGTGCGGGGCGGCGGGCGACCACCACATGAAGAACGGCTTCTTCGAGCCCTTCTGCTTGCGCAGTAGCTTGTCGGTCAGCTTGCCGGTGACGTCCGGCGAGTACTCGTCGGCGTTCTCGGCGCCCCAGTAGTCGTAGGGGGCGGGTCCGAAGATCCTGTCGCGCTCGGCGATCACGTTGGGGAAGCCCTCGGGGTTCGGGACCGTCTGGATGTGGCCCATCTCGACCAGCTTCGCGGCGAAGTCGGGGTCGCCCCAGGTCTTCAGCTTGCCGTCCTTGTTCAAGACGTAGTTGTAGTAGTCGTAGGCCGAGACGTCGAGCAGGCCGCGCCAGGTGTCGAAGCCGGCCGGCACCTCGCCGTGGCCGTCCTTCGCGCCGTAGCCGTTGAGCCACTTGCCGACCATCGCGGTGTCGTAGCCCTCGTCGTCGAGCCAGGACGCGATCGTGTTGTTGCGCCCGCCCATGCCGTACCAGCCATATGGCCAGAAGTTGCCGACGACCCCGTGGTTGTGGGCAAGCTGGCCGGTGAGGAACGTTGCCCGCGACGGACAGCAGAGGGAGAAGTTCGTGATCGCGTTCTCGAACATCGTGCCCTTCTTGACGAGCAGCTTCCTCACGTTCGGCATCAGCTCGACGTCGGACGCGGCCATGTCGTCGGTCATCACGACGAGCACGTTGGGCTTCTCGTGACCCTTGCCCTTGGCGGTGGCGCTCGCGACGCCGGCGACCGGGGCGATTGCGAGCATCGCCAGCGTGGCGAACGCGAGGATCAGCTTGCGCGCGGGGAACGATGCCTGCATTCGCGTGGACTCCCTCCTTGAAGTGCCTGCGAAACAGGTTTACACCATGTGTCACAGAGTGTCAAGATTTCAGTTATGATCGTTTCTACCGATGGAAACCGCGGTGAAGCGATCTGATTCGGCAAATCGGCGGGCGACCCGCACGCGCCGCACCCGCGAGGAGGCGCGCGCACACATCATCGACTGCACGACCGAGCTGGTCCGCACCCGCTCCTACGCCCAGCTCTCGATCGGCGAGATCATGGACGCGGCCGGCATCGGCCGCACGCTCTTCTACCGCTACTTCGACGACCTACCCGACCTGCTCGCCCGCGCGAGCGGCGAGGCGATCGAGGAGCTCTACGCGGCCGAGCTCGAGCTCGAGAAGACCTACCGCGACGACCCCGCGCAGGCGATCGAGTTCGCGATCGAGGCAGCCGTCGCCGTCTACAGCCGCCACGGCCCGCTCCTGCGCGCGCTCTCCGAGGCCGCGACCGTCGACCTGCGGATCGCCACCGCGCAGCGCGCCTCTTACGCGCGCTTCGACGCCCTCGTCGCCCGTGTCCTGAGCGGCTTCTCGAAGACCGCCGCCGAGCCGCTCGCCGACGTCGAGGAGACCGCCCGGGCGCTCAACCTGATGAACACGAGCTACCTGCTCGCCGCCTTCGGCGACAAGCCGCGCGTGACCCGCGAGGTCGCGGTCCAGACCCTGACCGAGATCTGGCTCGGGGTCGTGAACCGCTAGTGGCGATCGAGCCCGACGAGGCCCAGGTCGCCGAGCTCACCGCGCTCGCCGAGAGCGACGACGACGGCCCGCTCGTGATGCTGAACCTGAACCGCTACCGCGACCGCGAGGCCTACGGGCGATACGGGCTGGTCGCGCTTCGGGTGCTGGAGCGCGTCGGCGGCCGCATCCTCTGGCACGCCCAGGCCGAGGGGACCGTCGTCGGCGGCGACGCCGAGACCTACGACGAGGTGATCGCCGTCTGGTACCCCAGCGCCGCCGCCTTCATCGCCCTCGCCACCGATCCCGAGACGCTCGAGGCGCGCCGGCACCGAGTCGCGGGCCTCGAGCGCGCGGCGCTGATCCGCTGCGAGGCCGGGGCCGAGCCCGCGCTCGGCATCGGCAACGGCGCACCGGGTTGACCGGCGCCTACTGGCCCGCCCCCTGGACCTGCGAGGACGGCGGCCCACGCCGCTGGGGCGTGCCCGACGGCCAGCCCGGGCTCGGCATCGCCCCGGGCGAGCGGCTCGAGGTCGCCGCCGTCCACGAGGCCTTCGCGACCGACCTCCTCGTCCGCCGCGAGCCGGGCGAGCTCTACGCCCTGCGCCACGGCATGCCGCTGGGCGGGCCGCACACCGCGCCGGTCGAGGGCTGGGTCGAGCGCCTCGATCCCGCGACCCTCGCCGTCGTCGCCTCGTCGCCGAGGCTCCCCGCCGGCATCTGGTGGCCCGGCGGGATCGCGGCGCACGCGAACGGCGACCTGCTGATGGTCCTCGGCCGCTGGGCGCACCGCCTGAGCGCGGGGCTCGACGTGCTCGCCTCCCAGCGGCTCCCGGTCGAGCGCCCGCACAACTCCTTCGTCCTGCTCGATGGTGGCGAGCTCGTCACCAAGGACTGCGACGCGCCGGCTGGGCTCGAGCCCTCGACGGTCTCCGCGCTCGACCCCGTGACCCTGCTGCCGGTCGCCGAACCGCTCCGCCTGCCCGAGCCCTCGATCGCGCGCCTCTCCTCCGACGGCGAGAGCGTGACCGCGGTCGGCACGACCGAGGTCTACCGCCTCCGCCTCGACCGCGACGCCGGCCGTCTCGAGATCGACGAATCCTGGCGCCCGCGCTACGGCCCCGAGCCCGACCGCGCCTACGGCTGGGACCCGGTGATCGCCGACGAGCACGTCTTCTGGATGGACAACGGCCGCAACCACGTCGACCACACGATGCTCGGGAGCGGCGAGTCGGCGAGCCCCCTGCGCCTGTGGTGGGCGCGGCTCGACGACGGCGCGGCCCGGTCGGCCGAGATCACCGGCCTGCCGTGGGGGACGGAGTCGAACCCGCCGGGCTGGGACCCAGCCGGCCGGATCGTCGTGGCGTACGACTCCGGCAACGGCGGGATCCGCGCCTGGCGCCTGGACGGCGACGAGCTCGACCCGCTCTGGCGCCGCGACGAGATCGCGCACGCGAGCCACCTGATCCTCTACCCGGACACCCGCGAGCTCGTCTGCGGCGACTGGAGGGACCGGCCGCTCGTGCGCCGGCCCGCGATCCGGCCGCTCGTTCGCCGCCTCGGGGGATATGCGGTCCGGGTGCCGCCGCTGCGCCGCGCCGCCGCGCGCAGCTCGCACGACCGGCTCGTCGTGCTCGACCTCGACACCGGCACCGAGAAGGCGCGGGTCGACGTCCCCTCGCCGTCGCAGGGCTTCCTCTTCCCGGCGCCCGGCTTCGGCCGGGACGTCTACTACCAGTCGATGTCGACGATCGCCCGCGTCGCGGTCGTGTGATCGATCTCACAGCGGTTGTCCGAAAACGACACATCCGCGACCTGATCGACCGTTAGCCTGGCCGGCCAGCCAATGCGAAGGGTCGGCGACATCGTCTCGGGCAAGCGATCGAAGTGGGTCGTTGCGGTCGTCTGGCTGCTTCTCGCCGTGGGCCTCGCCGGGCCGAGCGGCATGCTCGCCGACGAGACCGACGACTCGACCGAGTCGTTCCTGCCGCGCTCGGCGGAGTCGAAGGAGGCGCTGGCGATCCTCGAGGAGGAGTTCCCCGGGGGCGACACCGAGAACGCGATCGTCGTCTACCACCGCGACGGCGGGCTGACCGGGGCCGACCGGGCGCAGATCCGGGAGGACGCCGAGGCGCTCAAGGGCCTCGACACCGCGACCGGCGAGGCGACCGTCCCGTTCGAGGGCGAGGCCGGCAAGGCCGCGGTCTCCTCCGACGGCTCGGCCGCCTTCACGACGGTCCTCTTCGAGGGCGGCGACCAGGAGAAGCTCGCCGACGAGGGCGAGGCGGCCGCCGACGCGCTCGGCTCGACCCTGGGCCTCGAGGTCTATCTCTCGGGCTCGCTCGGGTTCTCGAACGATTCGGCCGAGGTCTTCGAGGGCCTCGACACGACCCTCCTGATCGCGACCGCCACCCTCGTCCTGATCCTGCTGCTGCTGATCTACCGGGCGCCGCTGATCGCGCTCATGCCGCTGATCGTCGTCGGGTTCTCGTACATGGTCGCCACCGCGATCGCCTACTTCATGGCGAAGGGCGGGCTCCACGTCGACTCGCAGGGCACCTCGATCCTCGCCGTCCTGATGTTCGGGGCGGGGACCGACTACTGCCTGCTGCTCGTCTCGCGCTACCGCGAGGAGTTGCGCCGGCAGGAGGACAAGCACCTGGCGATGGCGCGCGCGGTGCGGCGCGCCGGGCCGGCCGTGCTCGCCAGCGGCCTCACCGTCGTCGGCGCGCTGCTGGTGATGCTGACCGCCGATCTCGGCTCCACCCGCAGCCTCGGCCCGATCGCCGCGATCGGCGTCTTCACCGTGATGATCGGCTCGCTCACCCTGCTGCCGGCGCTGCTCACGATCTTCGGCCGCAACGGGTTCTGGCCGCGGCGCCGCCTGATCGCCTACGACCCCGACCACGAGATTCAGGAGCGCTCGCTGTGGCGGCGCTTCGGCCTGCGCATCGTCAAGCGCCCCGGCCTCGCCCTGCTCGGCTCGTCCGCGGTGCTCGGGATCTTCTGCCTCGGCCTGCTCACCTACGAGTCCGACTTCAACATCAACTCGTTCTTCCGCGACAAGCCCGAGTCGGTGGAGGGCTTCGAGGTCCTCCAGGCGGACTTCCCCGCCGGCTTCCTCGACTCGACGACGCTGCTCGTCGAGCGGACCGACGGCTCACCGATCACCCCCGAGGACGGTGCCGCCGCGGTCGCCATCGTCGAGGACGTCGACGGGGTCGCGAGCGTGACCCCCGGCGAGGTCTCCGAGGACGGCACGATCGGCCGCGCCGCGATCGTCTTCGAGGACGACCCCTACTCGCTCGAGACGCTCGACCTGATCCCGGAGATCCGCTCCGATCTCGCCTCCGGGCTCGGTCCCGGCCTCGACGCCAAGCTCGGCGACGCGTCGGCGATCCAGTACGACTACTCGGAGGCGACCGAGCAGGACCTCGAGCTGCTCGCGCCACTCGTCCTGCTCGTCATCTTCGTCATCCTCGTGATCCTGCTGCGGGCGGTGGTCGCGCCGCTGTACCTGATCGCGACCGTGATCTTCTCGCTGTTCGCGACGCTCGGCGTTACCGCGTTCGTCTTCACGCAGATCTTCGGCGACGCCGGCTTCGACACGTCGTTGCCGACCTACGCCTTCATCTTCCTGGTCGCCCTGGGGGTCGACTACAACATCTTCCTGATGAGCCGGGTGCGCGAGGAGGCGCACAGCCTCTCGACCCGCGAGGCGGTGGTCCGCGCGCTCGCCGCCACCGGCCCGGTGATCACGAGCGCCGGGATCATCCTCGCCGGCACCTTCGCGGTGCTGGCGAGCCTGCCCGTCACCTTCCTCCTCCACCTGGGCTTCGCGGTCGCCTTCGGCGTCCTGCTCGACACGTTCATCGTCCGCACGATCATGGTGCCGGCGATCGCCGAGCTGGTCGGCGACGCGAGCTGGTGGCCCTCCGGCCGCAAGGCGAGGGGCTTGGTCGAGGGCGGCGAGCCCGAGCCGGCGCCGCAGACCGAGTGACGATCAGGGCATGAGGCGATCCTGTCACTGCCACCACCGGTCGCGATGACGGCTGGATTCGAGCGAGGAGAGACGACGCCGACGCTCGACCGCGAGCTCTTCGACAGCCTGCGCGTCGATCTGGGCGACGAGCCGATGTCGCAGCTGGTCACGCGCTTCTCCGAGCGCGCGCCGCAGATGCGAGAGCTCGGCCATGCGACGCGCCGCGGCGACGGCCCCGCCGTCGTCCAGCTCGCGCACAGCCTCCGCGGCGCCGCCGGGATCTTCGGGGCGAAGAAGCTCGCCGAGCTCGCCAGGCGGCTCGAGGAGCGCGGGCTCGGGGAGCTCGAGGAGGGCTCGGACGCGCTCGCCGACGAGGCGACGATCGAGTTCGAGCGCGCCGTCTCGGAGATGCGCGCCCAGCTCGCGGTGCCCGCGCAGGAGCCGCCGGCCGGGGAGTCCGGGGCGTCCGGCCTCAGCCCGGCGGAATGAAGCGGTCGCCGAAGCCGCGCGCGGCTTCAATCGGCATCGAGGGGCCCCGCGAGCTTCTTCCTCAGGTCGGCTGCGAGGCGGGCCGGATCAGGATCTCGTTGACGTCGACGTGGTCGGGCTGGGTGAGCGCGTAGAGCACCGCCGCGGCGATGTCGTCGTCGGCGAGCGCGCCCGTTGGGCGGTCGTCGAAGAACGGGGTGTCCACCATCCCGGGCGCGATCATCGTCACCCGCACGCTCGTGTTCTGGTGCATCTGCCGCAGCTCCTGGCGAAGCGACTCGGCCATCCCCGTGACCGCCCACTTCGTCGCCGAATAGAGGGAGCCGGGGAGCGCCCGGCGGCCGGCGACCGAGCTGGTCAGCACGACGTGGCCCGCCTCCGCCTCGAGCAGGTGGGGGAGGCCGGCGCGGATCGTGAGCGCCGGGCCGAGCACGTTGGTCAGCACCATCGCGCGCCAGTGCTCCTCGGACTCCTCGAGGAAGCCGCGCTTGGCGCCGAAGCCGGCGTTGGCGAAGACCGCGTCGAGCCGGCCGAACCCCTCGAGGGCGGCCCCGACGAGCGCCTCCTGATCTGCCAGCCGGGTGACGTCGCAGCGCCGCGCGAGCGCGTGCTCGGGGCCGCCGAGCTCCTCGGCGAGGGCCTGCAGCTTCTCCTCGCCGCGGGCGCCGAGCGCGACCCGCCAGCCCGCCTCGACGGCGCGCCGGGCAGTCGCCGCGCCGATCCCGGTCGAGCCCCCGGTGATGAGAATTACCTTGCCGTCAGCCATCGGCGGGCGATTCTGCCACCAGTCGGCCTGCCGTGCACGGCGGGATCGGAACCGGCGCTGCGATAATCCCGGGTCGCCCGTGGACCCCGACCGCAAGCGAAAGATCAGGCTGGTGATCGCGCTCGGCCTCGCCGTCGTGCTCGCCGCCGCCCTCGTCTACACCTCGTTCTCGGCTTCGACCGAGGCGAAGGAGCCCTCGGAGCTCCTCGCCGCGGGACCGGGGCAGAGCTATGACCTCACCGGACGCGTCGCGGACGGCAGCGTCGAGCGCGACGGCTCGAAGCTCGACTTCGAGGTCGCCGACCGCGAGGATCCGTCGACGAGCGTCCCGGTCACCTACACCGGGACGGTGCCCGACCCGTTCCGCGAAGGCCGCGAGGTGATCGTCACCGGCGAGCTCCGCGACGGCACCTTCGTCGCCGAGAAGGACAGCCTGATCACCAAGTGCCCCTCGAAGTTCGCCGAGGAGGCCGAGGAGAACCCCGACCAGGTGATCATCGAGTGATGGTTGGCCTGGGGGCCGCCTCGCTCGTGATCGCGCTGATCGCCGCCGGCGCGGCGTGCGTGCTGGCGCTGATCGGCACGCGCGGCGATCGCCGCTACGTGGACGCCTCGCGCCGCGCCGTCTACGCGTTCTGCGCCCTCCTCACGATCTGCGTGGTCGTGCTCGAGGCGGCGTTCCTGCGCTCGGACTTCTCGGTCGAGCTGGTCGCCGACCACTCCTCGACGACGACGCCGACTTTCTACAAGCTGACCGCGCTGTGGTCGAGCCAGGGCGGCTCGCTCATGCTCTGGGCCTGGGTGCTCTCGATCGCGAGCTCCGCGGTGCTCTTCCTCACCCGCCGCAAGCACCGCGAGATCGTCCCCTGGGCGACGGCGATCCTCGGCGGCCTCGGGCTCTTCTTCTGCGCCCTCATGCTCTTCGGCGCACCTCCGTTCGCGCGCCTCGACCCGGCCCCGGTCGAGGGCGCGGGCCTCAACCCGCTGCTGCGCCACCCGATGATGGCGATCCACCCGGTGGCTCTCTACTCGGGCTACGTCGCGTTCTCGATCCCCTTCGCCTTCGCGATCGGGGCGCTCGTCGCCCGCCGCCTCGACGCGAGCTGGATCCGCTCGACGCGCCGCTTCGCGCTCGTCGCCTGGATGCTCCTCGGGCTCGGGCTCCTGCTCGGCGCGAACTGGTCCTACGCCGAGCTCGGCTGGGGCGGCTACTGGGGCTGGGACCCAGTCGAGAACGCCGCCCTCATGCCGTGGCTCGCCGGCACCGCCTTCCTGCACTCGATCATGGTCCAGGAGCGGCGCGGGATGCTGAAGGTGTGGAACGTCTCGCTGATCGTCGGCACATTCGCCCTCGCCCTGCTCGGCACCTTCCTCGTGCGCTCCGGGGTGCTCGAGTCGATCCACGCCTTCGGCGCATCCACCGTCGGCGGCCCGCTGCTCGGCCTGATCGCGGTGGTCCTGATCGGCTCGACCGCGCTGATCATCACCCGGCTCGGCGACCTTCGCTCCGAGCGGCGGATCGACTCGCTGCTGTCGCGCGAGGCGGTCTTCCTCGTCAACAACCTGCTGCTTGTCGGGCTCGTCGCGGTGATCTTCTGGGGCACGTTCTTCCCGCTGATCGCCGAGGCGGTCACCGGCGAGCGCTCCTCGCTCGCCGCCCCGTGGTTCGAGCGCGACACCACGCCCCTCGCGATCGCCCTCGTCCTCTTCACCGGGATCGGGCCGCTGCTCGCGTGGCGCCGGCTCTCGGCCGCGGCCGCCGTGCGCACCTTCGCGATCCCGGCCGGCGTCGCGGCCGCCGCGACCGTCGCGCTCGCGGTCCTCAGCGACTCCCTCTCCGAGCCGGGCGCCCTGATCCTGTTCTGCTTCGCGGCGTTTGCGCTGGCGGCGCTGGTCCAGGAGTTCTGGCGCGGCGCCTCGGCGCGGCGGGCGCTCTCCGGCGGCTCCTGGCCGGCGGCGCTGGTCGCGATCGTGGCGCGCAACCGCCGCCGCTACGGCGGCTACATCGTCCACGCCGGGATCGTCCTGCTGCTGATCGCCGTCGCCGCCTCCTCGTCGTTCCAGACCTCGCGCGACATAAGCCTGCGCCCGGGGGAGACCGCGAGCGTCGGCGATTACGAGATCACCTATCTGCGCCCGACCCAGTCGGTCGACCCGGTCGAGCAGAAGCTCACCTTCGGCTCGGTCATCGAGGTCCGCCGCGACGGCGAGCGGTTCGCGACCCTGAGCCCGTCGCGCAACTACTACTCCGGGCGCTCCGACGGCTCGGCCGGGCCGGTGCGGAGCTTCTTCGAGGGCGAGGCGACGAGCGAGGTCGGCCGCCGCACCGGGCTCGGCGGCGACCTCTGGACCGCGATGCAGCCCGACCTCGCCGAGCTCGACCCCGTGATCGAGCAGGGCGACGAGCGCCTCGCCGCGCTCGCCGAGAGCCTGCCCGCGGACGACCCCGGCGCCCAGGCGCAGCTGTCCATGCTGCAGGGCCAGGTGATCCGCGCGATCGGCCAGCGCTACCTCGCCGACACGCCGCCCGCCAACTTCCGCGTGAACGTCAACCCGCTGGTCGCCTGGATCTGGCTCGGCGGCGGGATCGCGCTGCTCGGCGCCCTGATCGCGATCTGGCCGGCCCCGGCGGCGCGCCGGCGCCGCGTCTCCGACATCTACGCGGCCCGCCTCGCCCGCGACCTCGGCCGCGCCTAGATGAGCGATCCCACGGCCCCTCGCATCCGGCCGTGTAATCGCTCATCCAGCTATTCGCGCAGGACCCAGGTGTCCTTGGCGCCGCCGCCATTGCTCGAGTTGACGATCATCGAGCCGCGCTCGAGCGCGACGCGCGTGAGGCCCCCGGGCACGATCGTGACCTCGTCGCCGCTCGTCAGGGCGAAGGCGCGCAGGTCGACGTGCCGGGGCTCGAGCCGCCCGTCGCAGACGGTCGGGTGCGTGGAAAGCGCCACCATCTCCTGCGCGACGGTGTCGCCCGGGTCGCTCTCGATCCGCTCGTCCGCCAGCTCGAGCCGCCGCTCGCTCGCCCGCGGGCCGATCATGACCCCCTTGCCGCCGGAGGCCGAGCGGGGCTTCACGACGACCTCGTCCAGGCGCTCGCGGACGTCGTCCCGGGTTTGTTTGCCGCGCAGGTCGTGGGTGTGGACCGACCCGATCGCCGGCTCCTCGCCGAGGTAGAAGCGCACCATCTCGCCGACGTAGCCGTGGATGAGCTTGTCGTCGGCGAGCCCCGTGCCGGGAGCGTTCACGACCGCGACCGCGCCCTCGCGCAGCGGCTCGAGCAGGAGCCTCCCGATCGCGGTCGGCTCGCCGGCTGCGCCGACGAAGCGATCCTCGTCGGTGCGCCGGTAGACGACGTCGACCGCGCGGTCGTCCAGGGTGCGCAGCCTGCCCTCGGTGAAGCGGAGCTCGCCGGGGCGGGCGATCTCGTGCCCGAGCAGGGCGGCGAGCCGCTCGTGCTCGTACCAGGCGCCGTTCTCGGCGCCCTCGGAGAGGAGGACGATGCGCGGGTCGGCGCCGTCCCCGGGCGCCGCTGCGCGCAGGGCCGCGGCGAGCACGTCGAGGGCGCGGTCGAGGCCGAGCACGTCGTCCGGGAGCTCCCCGAACACCGCCTCGCTCACGCGCCGGGCGGCGAGTGCGTAGGCGAACCCGGACGGGGTGCGCGAGTTGTCCTCGAGCACCTCGAGCTCACCGTCGGCGCCGCGGACCACGTCGAACCCGATCACGGTCGCGGGGGAGTATCCGAGCGCGATCTCGCCCGCCACCGGCTCGTGGTAGGCGGCGCCCTCGATCACCTCCGCGGGCACGATCCCCGCGGCGACGATCTCGCGCGCGCCGTAGGCGTCGAGCAGGAAGCGGTTGAGGGCGAGCGCCCGCTGGCGCAGGCCGCGCTCCAGGCCGGACCACTCTTCCGCGGTCACGATCCGCGGCACGGCGTCGACCAGGAAGGGCTCGGCGTCCTCGCCGGCGCCGAAGCGGGCGTCGAGCTCGCGCGCCGTCCGGCCGGCGGCCGCCGCCGCGGCGGCCGGGTCGCGCGCGATCTCGGCGAGCGGGCGGCGGTACTCGGGCCGGATCTCGCCGTCGCCGCGGATCGCCTCGTCGTAGAAACCGTCGGGCCGGTAGATCTCGAGCGTCCTTGCCACGTGTGGTGAGAAGATCCCCGGGTAGGCGAAGTCCCAACCATGCTGCCGCCACTAATCGGTGTGACGACCTCCGAGGTCCGCCTCGCCGCCCAGCCGCCGGGGAACCCCGATACCCACCCGCCGCGGACCGAGATGGTGCTCGGGCTCAACTACCTGAAGGCGATCCGCGCCGCCGGCGGGATGCCGGTCGTGATCCCGCCGCTGGGTGGGCTCGGCGCGGAGCCGGTGCTCGCGGGCTTCGACGGGCTCTGCCTCTCCGGCGGCCCCGACATCCATCCCTCCGCGTACGGGCGCGACCCGCACCCCGCGCTTGGGCCGACGTGGCGCGACCTCGACGAGGCCGAGCTCGCCGTCGCCCGCGAGGGCGACGAGCGCGGGTTGCCGATCCTCGGCCTCTGCCGAGGTGCCCAGGTCTTCAACGTCGTCCGCGGCGGCACCCTGTTCCAGCACCTGCCGGGCGACGTCGGCGGCGAGGTCGCCCACCGCCAGGCGGGGATCGGGCCGGGGGCTGCGCACCCGATCGAGGTCGTGCCGGAGAGCGCGCTCGCCGCCGCGCTCGGCTCGACCGAGGTCGAGGTCAACTCCTATCACCACCAGGCTCCGCGGGAGCTCGGCCGGGACCTGCGCGCGGTCGCGTTTGCCCCCGACGGCGTGATCGAGGGGATCGAGGATCCGGGCCGCGGGTTCGCGATCGGGGTGCAGTGGCACGCCGAAGCCGACACGGAGGTCGCCGCGAACGCGCGGCTGTTCGAGGCCTTCGTCGGGGCGGCGCGAGGGGCTAGGCCGGATCCCCGGCGCGAGGCTCCGGAGCGCGCGCCGCCGCCGCCACGGGATTCTCGTCCGAGATCGCGCTGAAGAGCTCGGCGAGCTCCTCGACGAGGCCCTGCAGGCGGCTGCTGCCCCGGGCGAGGTCGAGCTGACGCTGGGCGCCGGTCGTCTCGGCCAGCTCGCGGACGAGCTCGAGCTCGTCCGCGCAGCCCAGGTCGCCGGCGTGCGGCGCGCACGCGTCGAGCAGGTCGGAGACGATGCCGCGCGCCGGGACTAGCCGCGCCTGCGCCGGGTCGATCAGGTCGGCCTCCATCCCGTCGCGCGCCGCGAGGAAGCGGTTCTCGTCGAGGACCTCCGGGCTTGAGACGAGCAGCGGATCGGCGTACCCCTCCTCGACCTCGAGCCTGGCGACGCTCTGGATGAGCGCGGCGATCGCGCC
>DASUSH010000066.1:0-7537 GCA_036375215.1 Solirubrobacterales bacterium | reverse complement strand
GCGGTGGCAACAGCGGCGGTGGCGGCGGCGGCACCGGCGGGGGCGGCGGGGGCGGCGGCGGCGGCGCGGCCACGCCCGGCAGCCCGGGCGGCGGGACGATTGGCGGCGGCGCAGGCGGAGGCGGGTCGGAGCCCGCACCGGCGCCGGCTCCCACTCCCGCTCCCACTCCCACGCCGGTCCCGGCCGCGAACACCGCCGTCGGGAACGGGAACGGGAACGCCTACGGGCACGCCCAGGGCAACTCCGGCAACGGCAACGCCTACGGGCAGGATGGCGGCAACCCCGGCAACGGCAACGCCTACGGGCAGGACGGCGGCAACCCCGGCAACGGCAAGGGCAGCGCTCCCGTCGACTGATCGCCGCCTCCCGAGCGGCTACTCAGGCTCGAGCCCCCAGCTCCACTTGCGCTCGGGGACGAGGCGGATCGCCTCGCGGCCGTCGCGCTCCTCGATCGTCGCCCGTCCGTGGACCTTGACCCCGCGCGGGCGCCAGGGATCGGTCGAGGCGAGGTCGTCGACGACGAGCGCGGCGTGCGGGTTGGCACGCACGAAGTTGTACTTGTAGGTGTGCCTGATGTCGCTGCCGACGACGACGAACTCGTCGCCGTCGAGATGGAGCCCGACCGGAGCGACGTCCACGCGCCCGTCCGCGGCCGCGGTCGCGAACCGCGCCAGTCGCCGGCCCTCGAGGTAGGCGCGCTCCGCGGCCGTCAGCGAGACGTCGCTCACGCCGCCAGCACCTCCTCGGCGTGTGCCGCCGGCGCCGGCTCGAGCGCGAGCTCGAGGACCTCGCCGATGGTCATCACCGGGTGGAACGTCATCTCCTCGCGGACCTCCTCGGGGACGTCCTCGAGGTCGCCGCGGTTGCGCTCCGGCAGGATCACGTCCGTGAGCCCGGCGGCGTGCGCCGCGAGCACCTTCTGCTTGAGCCCGCCGATCGGCAGGACCCGGCCCTGCAGCGTCACCTCGCCGGTCATGCCGACGGTGTGGCGCACCGGGCGCCCGGAGAGGAGCGAGGCGAGCGCGGTGGTCATTGTGATCCCGGCGCTCGGCCCGTCCTTGGGGATCGCGCCCGCGGGGACGTGCACGTGGAACTCGCGCCCGGCGAAGGCGTCCTCGTCGATCCCGAGCTCCTCGGAGTGGCCACGGACGTAGGAGAGCGCGATCCGCGCCGACTCCTTCATCACGTCACCGAGCTGGCCGGTGAGCACGAAGGCGTCCTTCCCCTCCGACGGCATCGACGTGGTCTCGATGAAGAGGACGTCGCCGCCGGCGCCGGTCACCGAGAGGCCGGTGGCGACGCCCGGCACGGCCGTGCGCTCCGCCGCCTCCTGGAAGTGGCGCTGGCGCCCGAGCGACTCGCGCACCGCATCGAGGTCGATCGCGACCGGGGCCTCGGCCAGGTGAGAGGCGATCGCCGTCGCGGTCTTGCGCAGGAGCTTGCCGAGCTCGCGCTCGAGGTTCCGGACGCCCGCCTCGCGCGTGTACTCGGCGATCACCGCGCGCAGCGTGTCGTCGGCGATCTCGACCTCGTCGTCGCGCAGGCCGTTGCGCTCGACCTGGCGCGGCCACAGGTAGCCGCGCGCGATCGCGACCTTCTCGTCGGTCGTGTAGCCGTCGAACCTGACGACCTCCATGCGGTCGAGCAGCGGCGCCGG
This sequence comes from Solirubrobacterales bacterium, assembly GCA_036375215.1. Lineage (GTDB taxonomy): Bacteria > Actinomycetota > Thermoleophilia > Solirubrobacterales > 70-9 > DASUSH01. The sequence goes on along the minus strand of DASUSH010000066.1, from coordinate 5,880 downwards.
GATCGTCTCGGCGACGTTCGCCGTGGCGATGAAGAGCACCTGCGAGAGGTCGAGCTCGACGTCGAGGTAGTGGTCGCGGAAGGAGTGGTTCTGCGCCGGGTCGAGGACCTCGAGCAGGGCCGCGCTCGGGTCGCCGCGCCAGTCGGCGCCGACCTTGTCGACCTCGTCGAGCATGATCACCGGGTTCATCGTCCCGGCGTCGCGCAGGGCGCGGACGAGCCTGCCCGGCAGCGCCCCGATGTAGGTGCGGCGGTGGCCGCGAATCTCGGCCTCGTCGCGGACGCCACCGAGCGACATGCGGACGAACTCGCGCCCGGTCGCGCGGGCGATCGACTCGCCGATCGAGGTCTTACCGGTGCCGGGCGGGCCGATCAGGGTCAGGATCGCGCCGGCGCCGCGGCCCTCCTCCTCGATCCCGCGCTCCTTGCGCAGGCGGGCGACCGCGATGTACTCGGTGATCCGGTCCTTGACGTCCTCGAGGCCGGCGTGGTCGGCGTCGAGCACCTCGCGGGCGTGCACGGGGTCGAGCCGCTCGTCGGACGTCTCGCCCCACGGGACCGAGACGACCCAGTCGAGGTAGGTGCGGATCATCGAGGACTCCCCCGAGCCGTCGCCGGAGCGCTCGAGCCGGCCGAGCTCGCGCTCGGCCTGCTCGCGGACCTCGTCGGGCATGCCCGACTCCTCGATCTTCTTGCGGTACTCGTCGACGACCGAGGCCTCGTCCTCGCCGAGCTCCTTGCGGATCGAGTCCATCTGCTTGCGCAGGAAGTACTCGCGCTGCTGCTGCTCGGCGCCGGACTCGACGTCCTCGCGGATGCGGCGGCGGACCTGCAGCTCGGCGAGCCGCTCGCGCTGCGCGGCGAGGGCCTTCTCGAGCCGCTCGGTCACGTCGAGCGTCTCGAGCAGCTCGCGCTTCGCCTCGTAGCCGATGTCGGGCGAGTAGCCGGAGGTGTCGGCGAGGGCACCGGGCTCGGTGATCGAGCGCAGGAAGGCGTTGATGCGGCCGTCGGCGCCGCGCAGCTCGAGGATCTCCTCGACCACGGCGCGGTACTCGCGCTCGAGCTCGCGGACGCGCTCGCCCTCGGGCGAGTCGTCGTCCTGCTCGGCGACTTCGACGCGGAGGTTGCCCTCGGCGTCGGTCCGGGCGGCGCCGGCGATCCCGCGCGAGACGCCGTGCAGCTCGACGGCGCTGGCGCCGCCGGGGATGCGGCCGCGGTCGACGACGTCGGCGATCGTGCCGACGCCGGCGTAGTCGTCGGCGTGGCGGGGCACGACCAGGACCCGGTCCTCGTCGCCGACCTCGATCGCGAGCGTCGCCGACATGCCGGGGAAGAGGACGGTGTCATCGAGCGGGATGAGAAGAAGTTCAGCCATACGTGCCTCCGGGGAGGGGTCAGACCCCTGGTCGTGCGTTCAAAACTATTGGTGAGTATAACGATTTGGTTCCGTAACCATTCGCGGCTATCATGAACGCGATGGCAAGTGCGCCCACAGCAGCCGAGGCCGCCAGCGCGGAGGCCGCCTGCGGCCTCTTGATCATGCGGCTGGCGCGCGCCTCCGGCCGGCGACTGGCCGCCTCGCTCGAGAGCCTCGGCATGACCGGTCACGAGTTCGCGGTGCTGCACCTGCTCCACGACTCAGGCCCCCTCTCCCAGCAGCAGCTCTCCCAGGGCCTGCGCATCCACCCCTCGAACCTCGTCGGGCTGCTCGATGCGCTCGAGGCCGACGGCCTCCTCGCCCGCACCCGCGACCCCGCCGACCGGCGCCGGCACATCGTCGCGGTGACCCCGGCCGGCCTCGAGCGCCTCGCCACGGCCCAGCGGGCCGCGATCGAGGCCGAGCGCGAGCTACTCGCGCCGCTCTCGGCGAAAGAGCGCGGGGAGCTCCTCTCCTACCTGCGCCGCATGGCCGCCAGCTCGTGCGGCATGCGCGGGTGCGCCCCGAAGTGCTGAGCGGCGCCGAGCAGCCCATCCAGCTCGACCGGCGGCGCATGCTTGCGCTGTTCCGCCCCTACCGCGCGCGCCTCGCCGCGGTCCTCGGCCTGATCCTCATCTCCGCGGGACTCGGCATGGTCTCCCCCTTCCTGCTCCGGGCCGTCCTCGACCAGGCGATCCCCGACCAGGACACCGGGCTGCTCGCGCTGCTCGTCGCCGGGATGATCGCGATCGCGCTCGCCACCGGCGCCCTCGGCGTCGCCCAGACCCTCTACTCCAACACCGTCGGGCAGCGCGTCATGCACGACCTGCGCGCCGCCGTCTACCGCCACCTGCAGCGGCTCTCGCTCTCCTTCTTCACGCGCACCCGCACCGGGGAGATCCAGTCGCGGATCGCGAACGACATCGGCGGGGTCCAGAACGTCGTCACCTCGACCGCGACCTCGATCGTCTCCAACGTGACCACGGTGCTGGCGGCGACCTTCGCCATGTTCCTGCTCGACTGGCGGCTGGCGCTCTTCTCGCTCGGCCTCCTCCCGTTCTTCGTCTGGCTCACGCGCCGCGTCGGCAACGAGCGCCGGCGAATCACGAGCGTGCGCCAGAGCCAGATGGCCGACATGTCCGCGCTCGTCGAGGAGTCCCTCTCCGTCTCCGGGATCCTGCTCGGCAAGACGATGGGTCGCTCCGCGGAGCTCGCCGAGCGCTTCGAGCACGAGTCCGGCGAGCTCGCCGACCTAGAGGTGCGCTCGCGGATGGCCGGGCGCTGGCGCATGGCCTCGGTCCAGATCGCCTTCGCGGCGATGCCCGCGCTCGTCTACCTGTTCGCCGGGCTCTCGATCGCGGGCGGCGGCACCGCGATCACCATCGGGACGCTCGTGGCCTTCACCACGCTGCAGACCCGGCTGTTCTTCCCGATCCAGTCGCTGCTCGGCGTCGGCGTCGAGGTGCAGAGCTCGATGGCGCTCTTCGAGCGCGTCTTCGAGTACCTCGACCTGCCCGTCGAGGTCTCCGAGCGCGACGGCGCGCTCGCGATCGAGCCGGGCGAGATCGAGGGGCGCGTCGCATACGAGGGCGTCGACTTCGGCTACGCGGACGACGGCGAGCGCGTGCTCTCCGGCATCGACCTCGAGATCCCGGCCGGCGACACCCTCGCGATCGTCGGCGCCACCGGCTCCGGCAAGACCACGCTCGCCTACCTGGTCGCGCGCCTCTACGACCCGAGCGCGGGCCGGGTCACGATCGACGGCATCGACCTGCGCGAGTGGAGCCACGAGTCGATCGCGGGCGCGGTCGGCCTCGTCTCCCAGGAGACCTACCTCTTCCACGCCTCGATCGCCGACAACCTGCGCTTCGCCCGTCCGGCCGCGAGCGACGAGGAGATCGTCGCGGCGGCGCGGGCGGCGCAGGTCCACGACCTGATCGAGTCCCTTCCTCACGGCTACGAAAGCGTCGTCGGCGAACGCGGCTACCGCTTCTCGGGCGGCGAGAAGCAGCGGATCGCGATCGCCCGGGCGATCCTGCGCGACCCGCCGGTGCTCGTCCTCGACGAGGCGACGAGCGCGCTCGACACCCGCACCGAGCGCGCGGTCCAGGCCGCGATCACCGAGCTCTCCCGCGACCGCACGACGATCGCGATCGCCCACCGGCTCTCGACGGTCCGCGACGCGGACAGGATCGCGGTCCTGGATGATGGCCGCGTGATCGAGTCCGGCACCCACGCCGACCTCCTCGCCCTCGACGGCCGCTACGCGGCGATGCTGGCGGCGCAGGGCCACACGGGCGACCTGTCACCTGAGGGGTCTGACCCCAAAGGGACAGAGCTGGTGGCGGCCTGATGGAAGTCGTCGTCGCCGGCGGCCACGGCAAGATCGCGATGCTCCTCCACCCGCTCCTCGCCGAGCGCGGCGACTCGGTCCGCGCCCTGATCCGCAACCCCGACCACGCCGGCGACGTCCGCGCCGCGGGCGCCGAGCCGGTCGTCTTCGACCTCGAGGCGGAGGGGGACGCCACGCCCGCGACCCGTGGCGCCGACGCGATCGTCTTCGCCGCGGGGGCCGGGCCCGGATCGGGGGTCGAGCGCAAGTGGACCGTGGACTACGGCGCCGCCGCCAAGCTGATCGACGCCGCCCGGCGGACCGGCACTGATCGCTACGTGATCGTCAGCTCGATCGGCGCCGACGACCCTCCCGCCGAGGGCGGCGACGTCTTCGGCGAGTACCTGCGGGCGAAGGGGAAGGCCGACTCCGAGCTCGCCGCGGCGGGCCTCGCGCACACCATCGTCCGCCCCGGCATGCTCACCGACGACCAGCCCACCGGCCGCGTCAAGGCGGCGCCCAAGGTCGGGCGGGCCGAGATCCCGCGCGCCGACGTGGCCGCCGTCCTCGCCGCCTGCCTGCACCTGCCCGAGACGGTCGGCAAGGCGTTCACGCTCGTCTCGGGCGAGACGCCGATCGAAGAAGCGCTACGCGCGCTCGATTAGCGGCCGGCCTACGGGGCGAGGCGCTCGATCTGCCAGCCGTCCTCGCGCCGGACGTAGCGGAAGCGATCGTGCAGGCGGGCGACCTGGCCCTGCCAGAACTCCACGGTCTCCGGCCGGAGCACGTATCCGCCCCAGTGCGGCGGTCGTGCCACCTCGCCGTCGCCGAAGCGCTCGCGCGCCTCGTCGAGGAGGCCGTCGAGCTCGCCGCGCGAGTGGATCGGGCGGCTCTGCGGCGAGGCCCAGGCGCCGAGCTGGGAGTCGCGCGAGCGGGTCGCGAAGTAGGCGTCCGAGTCCTCGGCGGAGAGGCGCTCGACCGGCCCCCTGGCGCGGACCTGGCGGTCGAGCTCGCGCCAGTACACGACCAGGGCGGCGTACGGCATGCCGCCGAGCTGGCCGCCCTTGGCGGACTCGTAGCTCGTGAAGAAGCGAAAGCCGCCGGGCCCGAAGCCCTTCAGGAGGACCATCCGGGCGTCGGGGTGGCCGGCGAGGTCGACCGTCGCGAGCGTCATCGCCTCGGCTAGCGGCGCCTCGGCGAGCGCGCGCTCGAACCAGACGTCGAACTGGGCGAACGGGTCCGCGCGCAGCTCCGAGCGGGCGAGCGGCGGCAGGTCGGGGCGACGCGGGCTCATCCCCCCTCCTTCGCCCGCGTCCGCGGCTTCCCCTGCACGCGGTCGAGCTCCTTCAGGATCGCGATCGCCTCGGCGCGCAGCTCGGCGTCCTGGCGGCGGAAGTCGTCCTCGGTGAGCTTGCCCTGGGCGCGGTCGATCTCGGCGTCGCGGATCTCGCGGTACTTGGCCTCCTTGCGCGCCTCGAGCTCGGCCAGCACCGGGTCCTCGACGTCCCCGTCCGCAGCCTCCGCGCCCGCCCCGCCCGCGCGCAGGGGCGCGCTGACGAACCAGGCGAGGGCGAGCAGGATGATGATCGCGAGCGCGTACTCCACGGCCGCGCAAGGCTAGGCGGACGCGGCTGCTAAGCGGCCCGGGGCTGCCGGCGCGCCGGGGCGCTGGCGGCGTCGACGAAGGCGCGAAAGAGGTTCGCCTGCTCGGGGCGCTCGGTGAGCGACTCGGCATGCCACTGGACGCCGACCACGAAGCGCGAGCCCGGGGCTTCCATCGCCTCGATCACGCCGTCCGGGGAGAACCCGACCGCGCGCAGCCCGCGACCGAGCTCGTCGGCGGCCTGGTGGTGGAAGGAGTTGACCTCGATCGAGGTGGCGCCGAGCGCCTTCGCGAGCGTGCTCTCGGGGTCGACGTCGACGCGGTGGACCGGCTCGGTGCCGATCGACGCCTGGCGGTGCTTGACCTCCTCCCCGAAGCGGTCCGTGAGGTGCTGGAAGAGCGTCCCCCGGCGGGCGACGTTGAGCGCCTGCGCGCCTCGGCAGATCGCCAGGATCGGCAGCCCGCGAACGTCGGCCTCGCGGGCGACCGCGAGCTCCGCGACGTCCAGCTCGCGCCACGTCGGGCCGAG
>DASUSH010000065.1:0-12033 GCA_036375215.1 Solirubrobacterales bacterium | reverse complement strand
GTCCTCGGCGGCGCGGAAGCGGTCGAACCGATAGGCGGCGAGCTCGGTCCCCTCCACGAGCGCGGTGGCGAGGGCGCCGGCGTCGTCGCCGTCGGGGAGCTGCCAGGCGAGGGTCGAGGCACCGACCCGGCGCGCCTCGCGGACGCCGATGGCGGCCGCGACGCGCAGGCGCTCGGGGTCGAGCTCGGAGCGCTTGCCGAGGCCGACGACGAGCACGCGGGCAGGGGTCTCGGGGCGAAGCAGCGCGAGCTTCTTGAAGCCGCCGCGGGCGTCCTCGGCGCCCGGAGCGCCCGCGAACGGATCGCCCAGCTCCTCCTCCTCGAACAGGCCGACGCAGACGAGCTCGGCGTCGGCGTCCTGCGGCGATGTGTCGGCGACCGAGACTTCCATCGACGGGAGGGTAGGAACCGTCCTTGTTCTAGCATCGATGACCCACCCGCCGCGCTCGACGAAACGACAGAAAGGCTGCGAATGCCCAACACCGTGATCCTCGGAACCGCCCGCACCCCCTTCGCGAAGATGGGCGGAGCGCTCGCGTCGATGGACGCGACGGATCTCGGCGGCAAGGCGATCGAGAGCGCGCTCGAGCGTGCCGAGGTCTCGCCCGACCAGGTCGAGCAGGTCGTCTACGGGCAGGTGCTGCAGGCCGGCCAGGGCCAGATCCCCTCGCGCCAGGCCCAGATCAAGGGCGGGATCCCCAAGGAGGTCCCCTCCGAGACGATCAACAAGGTCTGCGCCTCGGGCATGCGCGCGGTCGGCCTCGTCGACCAGGCGGTTCGCGCGGGCGACACCAGCGTCGCCGTCGCCGGCGGCATGGAGTCGATGTCGAGCGCCCCCTACCTGCTCCCCGGCGCTCGCTTCGGCTTCCGGATGGGCGACGTGCAGGCGATCGACGCGATGACCCACGACGGGCTCACCAACCCGTTCACCGAGAAGCAGATGATCAACGAGGCGAGCGAGGTCTCGAACGAGCTCGAGATCACCCGCCCCGACATGGATCGCTGGGCGGCGCGCTCGCACCAGCTCGCCGCGAAGGCGACGGACGAGGGGCGGCTCGCCGACGAGATCGTCTCCGTCACCGTGAAGAAGCGCAAGGAGGAGGTCGAGGTGGCCGCCGACGAGGCGATCCGCCCCGACACCACCATCGAGGTGCTCGCGAAGCTGAAGGCGGTCGGCGGCGACGACGCCACCCACACCGCCGGCAACGCCCCGGGCGTCAACGACGGCGCCGGGGCGCTCGTGCTCGCCTCCGATGAGTGGGCGAAGGCGAACGGCCGCACCCCGCTCGCGAAGATCATCTCCTACGGCACCGTCGCGGACGACTTCCCGTACCTGGCGAGGACGCCCGCGAACGCCGCCAAGCAGGCGCTCGAGAAGATCGGCAAGTCGGCCGAGGACGTCGACCTCTGGGAGATCAACGAGGCGTTCGCCTCGGTCGCGCTCAACTCGCTGCGGATGCTCGGCGTCGACGAGGACGACGTCAACGTGAACGGCGGCGCGATCGCGCTCGGCCACCCGATCGGCGCCTCCGGCGCCCGCATCACCGGCGCCCTCGTGCACGAGCTGCGCCGGCGCGGCGGCGGCATCGGCGTCGCCGCGATCTGCAGCGGCGGCGGCCAGGGCGACGCCATCGTGCTCGAGGTCAACGGCAACTGAGCGCGGACGCTGCCGTCCCTAAAGGGGTCTGTCCCCTTTAGGTTGACGGCCGTGGGCCACTCAGCCGCCTTCTTCGACCTGGACAAGACGCTGATGGCCGGCTCGTCCGGCATGCACTTCGCGCGGGCCGCGGCGCGGACCGGGATGATCTCGCGGCGCCAGGTCGCGCGCTGGGGGGCCGACCACGTCCGCTACCGGCTGCGCGGCGCGACCGACGACGAGACCGACGCCCTCCTCGCCCAGATCAAGGAGCTCCTGAGCGGGACGCGCGAGCGCGATATCGCCTGGATGGCTCCCGAGGTCCTCGCCGGGATCATCCCGCGGATCTACCCCCGGATGCTCGACGAGGTCCGCTCCCACCAGGAGGCCGGGCGCCCGGTCTTCATCGTCTCGGCGGCGGGGAACGAGCTGGTCTCGATGCTCGCCTTCGTGCTCGCGATGGACGGCGGCATCGGCACCGCATACGCGGTCGACGAGGACGGGATGATGACCGGCGAGCTCGACGGGCCGTTCATGTACGGCGAGGGGAAGGTGACGGCGATCGAGCGCTTCGCCGACGAGCACGACATCGACCTCTCGGCCTCCTACGCCTACTCCGACTCGGTCTCCGACCTGCCGATGCTGCGCAGGGTGGGCAACGCCGTCGTCGTGAACCCCGACCGGCCGCTCGCCGAGATCGCCAAGGCCGAGGGCTGGCGGGTGATGCGCTTCGAGAAGCTCGGCCGGCGGCTGACGATCGCCGCGGCGACCGCGGTCGCGGCGAGCGTGGGGTGGGGCGGCAGTGCGCTCGCCTCGCGGCGGCGGCCCCGCGGGAGGCTCCCGGGCCGCCGGGCCGCCCCTCGCCGCCGCCGGCGGTGAGCTCGGCGGCGGGGGCCGGCCGCATGGCCGCCCCGCCCGCCGGGTAGGAGGCGGGAATGGGCGACGACAGACAGGAGCTCGCCTTCGCCGGGATCGCCCGGCAGGCGGAACTGGTCCGCGACGGCGAGATCAGCTCGCGCGAGCTCGTCGAGCTCTACCTGCGCCGGATCCAGCGCTTCGACGGCTGGGTGAACGCGTTTCGCGTCGTCTACTGGGAGCGCGTGCTCGAGGAGGCAGACGCCGCGGACGAGCGGCGGAGAAAAGGGGAGGGCGGCCCGCTCAACGGGGTTCCGATCGCCGTCAAGGACCGCTTCGACGTCGCGGGCGACGTGACCACCTTCGGGACGGTCGCCCACGGCGGGCCGGCGCGCCGCGACTCGGAGATCGTCCGCCGCCTGCGGGCCGCGGGGGCGCCGATCCTGGGCAAGACCCAGCTCCCGGAGCTCGCGATCTGGGGGATGACCGAATCGCGTGGATACGGCGTGACGCGGAACCCGTGGGAGCCCGACTACACGCCCGGCGGCTCGAGCGGGGGGTCGGCGGCCGCCGTGGCGTCCGGGATGGCGCCGGCCGCGGCCGGCTCCGACAGCGCCGGCTCGCTGCGCGCCCCGGCCGCCGCCTGCCACCTCTTCGGCCTGAAGCCCCAGCGCGGCCGGATCTCGCTGATGCCCGAGCCCGAGCACTGGTTCGGCCTCTCCTGCGCCGGCTGCCTGACCAGGAACGTGCTCGACACGGCGCTCTTCCTCGACGCGGTCTCCGGGCCCGCGCCGGGCGATCGCGACGTCGCCGAGCCGCCGGAACGCCCCTACGTCGAAGCCGCGCGGACCGCGCCCGGGTCGCTGCGGATCGCGCTCTCGCTCGAGCCGCCGATCCCCGCCTCCGTGAAGGCTCCCAACGAGGGCGCGACACGCGCGCTCGCCGAGACGCTGCGCGCCCTCGGGCACACCGTCGAGGAGGCCGACCCCGACTACGGCAACATGGCGAGCCTGCTCGTCCCGCGGTTCCTGCGCGGGCTGCACGAGCAGGCGGGCGCCATGGCCGTCCCGGAGCGCCTCGAGCGCCGCACCCGCGTCCTCGGCCGGATCGGCCGGGTGATGCCGCGGGTGGCGGCGACCAGCGCCCGGCGCCGCGAGCCCGAGCATCGCCGCCGGGTGTTCTCGATCTTCGACCGCTACGACATCGTCCTCACTCCGACCGCGGCACGGCCGCCCGCCGAGATCATGGCGATCGAGGGACACGGCGCGCCGCGGGCCCTGAATCGCCAATGGCGCCATCTCCCGTTCTCGGGGGCCTGGAACGCGCTCGGGAACCCCGCGGCGAGCGTTCCGGCGGCGATCACGGCCGCGGGCCTGCCGATCGGGTCCCAGCTCGTCGCGCCGCCGAACGGAGAGGGGACGATCCTCTCGCTCGCCGCCCAGATCGAGGCGGAGACCGGCTGGCCCGCCCGCGTCCCGCCCGGCTACTCCTGATCCGCCGCGTCCTCTGCCGCCAGCAGCTCGAAGGCGAGCGCGACCGTCGCGAGCGCCCAGATCGGCGTGGAGAGGAGCTCGGAGGCGCTCGCGGCGAACCACTCCGCGGCGAAGGACTCGCCGAGCAGCTCCCCGATCCCCTCCCCGGCGCCGGCGCTCAGGAGCTGACCGGCCAGCGAGACCGGCACGAGGATCAAGAGCACCAGCCCGAGGTGACCCCTGGCGAGCCGCCGGCTGCGCCCGAAGGCCGCGCGCACGCCGAGGTGCTCGATCTTCGCCATCGGCGCGGCGAGCCCGAAGTAGCCGAGGAAGAGGAGGGCGGGGACGATCAGCAGGACGAGCCCCAGCGCCACCCCGATCGCGGAGAGCAGGTCGATCGCGATCAGCGTTCCGTAGGGGATGCTGCGGCGAAGCTCGGCGAGTGTCGGCGATTGCGCGCCGTGGGCCTCCGAGACCGCCGCCGCGACCACGCCCGAGAAGAAGATCTCGCCGAGCAGCGCCGTCACCACGGTTGCGACCCCCACGCCCGCCAGGACCCAGGCCGCCGTATCGGAGAGCTCGTCGATCTCGACCTCCCCGATCTCGTGCGCGAGGACCTCGAGCAGCCCGAGCGGGATGAAGATCACGGCGCCGAAGAAGGCCAGGACCCGCCAGTGCCGGGCGAAGGTGCGCCGTGCCCGCTCCCATGCGCCTCTCACCGTCGGCCCGTTTGGCATCGCGCGGCAGCCTAAACTCACCCCCATGGCGGTAGAGCCCGACGCGCGGCGCCGCGCGCACGAGTGGCAGGAGGAGGTGTACTCGGCGAAGCCCGAGCGCGAGGCCCTCTTCTCGACGATCTCGGGCCACCGGGTGAACCCGCTCTACACCGAGGACGACCTCTCCGGCTGGGCCGCGGAGACCGACCTCGGCTATCCCGGCGAGCCGCCGTTCACCCGCGGCGTCTACCCCTCGATGTACCGGGGCCGCCTCTGGACGATGCGCCAGTTCGCCGGCTTCGGCACGGTCGAGGAGACCAACGCCCGCTTCCGCTACCTGCTCGAACACGGGCAGACGGGGCTCTCGACCGCGTTCGACATGCCGACCCTGATGGGTCTCGACTCCGACGCCGGCCGCTCGCTCGGCGAGGTCGGGGTCGAGGGCGTCGCGCTCGACACGCTCGACGACATGATCGACCTCTTCGCCGGGATCCCGCTCGGCGAGGTCACGACCTCGATGACGATCAACGCGCCCGCGGCGATCCTGCTCGCCTTCTACGTCTGCGCGGCCGAGGAGCAGGGCGTCCCGCCGGAGGCCCTCGGCGGCACGATCCAGACCGACATCCTCAAGGAGTACATCGCCCAGAAGGAGTGGTGCTTCCCGATCGAGCCGGCGATGCGGCTCGTCACCGACATGGTCGAGTGGTGCACCGAGCGGATGCCGCGCTGGCACCCGATCTCGATCTCCGGCTACCACATCCGCGAGGCGGGCTCGACCGCCCAGCAGGAGCTCGCGTTCACGCTGAAGGACGGCTTCACCTACGTCGAGCGCGCGCTCGAGCGCGGGATCGACGTCGACGCCTTCGCTCCCCGCCTCTCGTTCTTCTTCAACGCGCACATCGACTTCTTCGAGGAGATCGCGAAGTACCGCGCGGCTCGCCGGATCTGGGCGCGCGAGATGCGCGACACCTACGGCGCCACCGATCCCGCCTCCTGGCGGATGCGCTTTCACACCCAGACGGCGGGGGTCAGCCTGACCGCCCAGCAGCCGCTCAACAACATCGTGCGGACCGCGATCGAGGCGCTCGCCGGCGTCCTGGGCGGGACCCAGAGCCTGCACACGAACTCCTACGACGAGGCGCTCGCGCTGCCGACCGAGGAGGCGGTGCGGGTCGCGCTCCGCACCCAGCAGGTGATCGCCCACGAGACCGGCGTCACCAACACGATCGACCCGCTCGGCGGCTCGTACTTCGTCGAGAAGCTCACCGACGAGCTGGAGGAGGAGGCGTACCGCTACTTCGCCCGCATCGACGAGCTCGGCGGCATGGTGGAGGCGATCAAGCAGGATTTCCCGCAGCGCGAGATCGCCGACGCCTCGTTCCGCTACCAGCGCGAGGTCGACGCGAACCAGCGGATCGTCGTCGGCGTCAACGACTACCGCCACGCCGAGGACGAGCAGATCCCGACGCTCAAGATCGATCCCGCGCTCGAGCGCAAGCAGCGCGACCGCCTCGAGGCGACCAAGGCCCGGCGCGACTCCGCCGAGGTCGAGCGCACCCTGGCCGAGCTGAAGGCCGCCGCTGCGACCGGCGAGAACCTGATGCCCCGCTTCCTCGACTGCGCCCGCGCCCGCACCTCCGAGGGCGAGATGGTCGCCGCCCTTCAGGACGTGTTCGGCACCTACACCGAGTCGCCGATCTTCTGAAGCCGGTCGGTGCCCACCTCGCGCCCGAGGAGCCGCTCGCGGAGGCGGAGGCGGTGGGCGCCGAGTGCCTGCAGCTCTTCCTCTCGCATCCCCAGACGTGGCGGAAGCCGCCGCCGCGCGCCGACGCCGAGGAGCTGCGCGACTCGAAGCTCGACGTCTACGTGCACGCGCCGTACCTGATCAACGTCTGCTCGCCGAAGTCGAACATCCGCTACGGCTCGCGCAAGATCCTCCAGCAGACCTGCGAGGCGGCCGCGGCCGTCGGCGCCGCCGCGGTGATCGTCCACGCGGGCTACGCCGAGGACGGGATCGACGCGGGCGTCGGCCGCTGGCCGCGAACCCTCGAGATGCTCGAGTCCGAGGTCCCGGTCCTGATCGAGAACACCGCCGGCGGTGAGAACGCCGTCGCCCGCCGCTTCGACGCCCTCGCCAAGCTCTGGGACGCGATCGCGGCTCAGGAGAGCGACGTCGAGCTCGGCTTCTGCTTCGACACGTGCCACGCCCACTCGGCCGGGGAGGACCTCGCGGACGCGGTCGAGCGCGTCCTCGGGATCGTCGGCGCGATCGACCTCCTGCACGCCAACGACTCGAAGGACCCCGCCGGGTCGGGCCGCGACCGCCATCAGAACCTCGGCGCCGGCGAGGTCGGCGCCGACCGCTTGAGGGCGATGATCCGCGCCGCCGGCGCGCCGGTCGTCTGCGAGACTCCGGGCAGTGCAGCCGACCTCGTCGCCGACATGGAGTTCGTCCGGGACGCGCTCTCCCGGGCATAGCCTCGCAGCGAATCGGGTACCGGTCGGCGGATGAGCTCCGAGACGCCAGAGCTGGTCGTCCTCCCCAACCGCTACGACGGCTGGGACGTGAAGCACGCCGGCACCGCCGACGCGATCTCGAACCACCCCGACAAGGCGCAGGCGCTCGAGGCCGCGCGCCGGCTCGCCGAGCACGAGGAGGGCGAGGTCGAGGTCGTCGTCAGGGAGGACGCCGAGGAGTCCGTCTCCGACGAGGGCCGCGGCGTCAAGTTCTACTTCGTCGTCCTGCTCGCCCTGCTCGTCCTGATCACGCTGATCATCGTCGTCGTCTCGGCGATCGGCGGCAGCACCGAGTTCGGGGCCGACGACGCCAACCAGGGCGAGGGGACGATCCTCAGCCCGCTCCTCACGCTCCTCTAGGAGGCGCTCGGGGCGCGCGCGCCGGGAAGCCGCTCGGCGGCCTCCTCCGCGGTGAGCGGGAAGTGGCACGCGGCGAGCGCCCGCCGGGCCTGCCCCGGTGGGAAACCTATCTTTCTCCCCGGCCAACGTGTTCCCAGCCTCGGTCCGTCCCTGGCCGCGGATCGGCGGACCCAATAGATTTCGCGCCATGAGTGAGGAATCGAGCGGCCGCAAGATCCGTGTCGTCGTCGCCAAGCCCGGCCTCGACGGACACGATCGCGGCGCCAAGATCATCGCCCGCGCGCTGCGCGACGCGGGCATGGAGGTGATCTACACGGGGCTGCACCAGACCCCGGAGCAGATCGCCGAGACCGTGATCCAGGAGGACGCCGACGCGGTCGGGCTCTCGATCCTCTCCGGCGCCCACATGACGCTGGTGCCGCGGATCGTCGAGCTGCTCGCGGAGCAGGGCGTCGACGACGTGATCATCACGGTGGGCGGCACGATCCCCGCCGAGGACGTCCCCGAGCTGAAGAAGCTCGGGATCAGCGAGGTCTTCACCCCGGGCAGCTCGACCGACGAGATCGTCGAGTTCGTGCGCGACGCGGCGTCTGCCCGCGCCTGAGCGCTTCGCCTCAGCAGAGCACGAGGACGTGGAACCCGTTGTCCGAGGCGGCGCCGGCCGAGTTGCGCGTCTGGACCTGAACTGCTGAGGTCGGCCCGCCGAAGTTCAGCAGGGAGGTCCCGATCTCGCCCGGGTTGGGGATCGCGGAGCCGGCGTTGCCGAGGGTCGCGACCGCGCTGCACCCGGCCAGGTCGCGGCCGAAGCTCACCGAGTAGTTGCCGGTGCCCGCGCCGTTGCGGACGCTGGTGGTCCCCGCCTGCGTCGCTGTATTGAGCGAGCCGTCGAGGTTGACCACGGCCGAGAACGCGTTGTCCGCCCTCGTCGCCGCGGCGGCCAGCGGGACCTCGCCGAGGGTCGACTCGTTCACCTCCTGGCCGGTGACTGCGTTGTCGGCGATCTTCGGTCCGGTGACCGCGTTGTCGGCCAGCTCGGCGGTGCCCACGGCGCCGTCGTCGAGCTCGTCGCTCCCGACCGTGATCGCGCCGAGCTTTGCGTCGGTCACCGCGCCGGCCGCGATCTTCTTCGAGGTCACCGCGTTCTTCGCGATCTGCGTGGTACCCACGCTGTTCTTCTTCAGCGCGGCGAAGGCGAACGTCCCGCCCCCGAGCGCGCAGAAGAGGGCGATCGTCGCGATCACGTTCGCGTAGGTGAGTCGCGAGCCCAGCCCCGTGGCGATCTCCCGCATCCGCGTTCCTCCTTGGTCGACGTGTGCTCCGCGGACTCTCGCGGCTGCGGGACGCCTCGTCGTCAGGGGTCGCACCCTGAACTTTCGGGCGCGGGGCGCCCGGTTTGCCTAGGGGGATTCGGACTCGGGCTTGCCGACGCCCGGGATGTCGATGCCCTCGGGCAATTCGGGAACATCGGGTGTAGGGGTGGTCGTGCCACCGCCGTCCGGGGTGGTCGTCTCCTCGGTCGTCGTCGCCTCGGTGTCGAGCTCCTCGCGGAGCAGTGAGACCGACTCCTCGATCGCCGCGACGCGCTCGTTCAGCTCGTCGACCGTCCCCTCGAGGTCGGAGTCGACGGGCGCGGTCGGGGCGGTGGCCGGCGTGCTGGCGGCGGCCGCCGCCGCGTCCTCGGCCTTGTCCTTGGCGTCGAGCGCGATCACGATCCCGGCCGCGCCGGCGCCGCAGCCGAGCAGGGCGAGCACCAGCGCGATCCCGCCGGCGCGGTCGCGGATCGCCCAGCCGATGTCGCCGATCCTGCTCATGGGCGACTAAGCGTAAGCCCTGGAAATGCGAGGTGGCGGCAATTGCCGCCACCTCGCACGGTTCCGTTCGTGGCGCCGGCTCAGCAGACGACGATGATGTGGAAGTCGCCCTCCACGAGGTCGCCGTTGGTGTTGCGCGCCCGGACCTCGACCCGGCTCGCGGTCGTGCCGAGCGCGGTCTGGACGAATCCCGCCGGCTCGTTGCCCTGACCGGGGGTCCCGCGGCTGGCGATCCAGACGCAGTTGGTGACGTCGCGGCTGAACTCGACCTCGACCATGTTGCCGGTCTCGAGCACGCCGGTATTCGACTGCCCGGCGCGGATCACGTTCACGTTCGCCGGCCCGTTCGGGTTCTGGACCACGGCCCAGAGCAGGTTGTTCGCCTTGCCCGCGCTCGGCACCGGGTCGAGCGTCGACTCCTTGATGTTCTTCCCCTTCGCCGCGTTGGCCTTCAGCTCGGAGCCGCCGACCGAATCGGGGGCGAGGTCCTTGGCGGTGATCTTGCCCGCCGCGACCGCGGTGCCGCCGGCGAGTGCCAGGCACAGCGCCAGCGTCGCGGCGACGTTCGCGTAGCTCAGCCGCCCGCGCAGCCCTCTCAGCTTCTTCACGTTCATCCCTCCTGGTCCGATGCGTTCCCCCTGGACCCACCCCTTGATACCGGTCGCGCTCGGGAAGTAGCGGTGGTTCGCTCTCACGCAGGCGGGGGGCCGCCTGCCCCCGCGAGCACCCCGATTGACTGGTCAGTCAACCGGGTAGAACTCGCTAACATCCCCCGCCGCTGGCACCCGAACCGGGCCGCAGACGGCGTAAACACGCCTCGCGGCACCATCCAGGAGGGCTTACGAAGTTGAAGATCTGCTGCCTCGTCAAAGAGGTTCCCGACGCGGCGGTCACGAAGCGCATCGACCCCGAGACGAAGCGCCTCGACCGCTCCGGCGAGAAGAACCTGAACCCGTTCGACACGCACGGCATCGAGGCCGCGATGCAGATCCGCGAAGGCGGCAAGGCCGACGTGGACGAGATCATCGCGGTGACGATGGGTCCGGAGAGCGCCGTTCGCGCCCTCCACAAGGCCGTCGCCCTCGGCGCCGACCGCTCGGTCCACCTGACCGATGCCGCGCTGGAGGGCTCCGACGTCTGCGCCACCGGCCTCGCGCTGGCCAAGGTGCTGGAGAGCGAGAGCCCGGACCTGGTCCTGCTCGGCCAGCAGTCCGATGACGGCGAGTGCTACACGATCGGCGCCGTGGTCGCCGACCACCTGAAGATGCCGTCGCTGACCCAGGTGATCCAGATCGACGTCGAGGACGGCAAGCTGCGTTGCCAGCGCCAGGCCGAGTACGGCTACGACACCGTCGACGTCGAGCTCCCGGCGGTGATCTCCGTCGGCGACGCGATCAACGAGCCGCGCTACCCGTCGCTCAAGGCGATCATGGGCGCGAAGAAGAAGCAGCTCGACACGAAGGCGACCGGCGACGTCGGCATCGAGGCCGGCCAGGTCGGCGAGGAGGGGTCGAAGACGGCCGTCCTCGCGATCAACCCGCCGCCGGAGAAGCAGGCCGGCGAGATCATCGAGGACGAAGACACTGCCGAGACGGTCGAGAAGATCGTCGCCTGGCTCGAGGAAAGGAAGCTGATCTAAGTGGTTCCTTCCGCCAGTCATTCGCGCGCCGGCTCGCTGCAAAGCGGCGGCAGCCGGCGTCCTCAGTCGCTCGCGTGCTTTTCAAGCACGCCACGCTCCCTGCGTCCTTGGCTCCCTTGCTTTTCGCGGCCAGACGCACAAATGACCGACGAAAGGAACCACTGATGGGAGGCATCCTGGTCTACGCCCTCCACGACGACGAGGGCAACTTCAACAAGAACTCGCTTGGCGCGATCTCCGAGGCCGCGAAGCTGGCCGGCGAGATCGGCGGCGAGGCCTCGGCGCTCGTCGTCGGCGACGTCTCCGACGACGCCGCCGCCGGGCTCGGCGCCTACGGCGCCAAGAAGGTCTACCGCGCCAAGAGCGTCCCGGAGGGGCTCGCCCAGCCGATCGTCGACGCGATGGCGAAGGTGATCACCGACAACGACATCTCCTACGCGCTGTTCGGCGGCGGGCTGCTCGGCTTCGAGATCGGCGCCGGCCTCACCGCCCGCCTGAACGCCGGCGTGACGATGGAGGTGACGGCGGTCAAGGTCGCCGACGGCAAGCTCGTCGCCGAGCGCCCGGTCCTCCAGGACTCGGCGATCGTCGACGTCGGCTACGTCGCGGAGCCCGGCATCATCATCAGCCGCCTGAACGCGTTCGACGCGAACGAGTCGGGCGACGGCTCGGCCGAGGTCGAGGACGTCGACGTCGAGCTCTCGGAGTGGTCGGGCAAGGCCACCCTCGTGACCCGCGGTGAGTCGGGCGGGGAGGAGGTCAACATCGAGGACGCCGACATCCTGGTCGGCGGCGGCCGCGGCCTGGGCGAGAAGGACAACTTCAAGCTCGCCGAGGAGCTCGCCGACGCGATGGGCGGCGCCGTCGCCGCGACCCGCGCGGTCGTCGACGCCGGCTGGTACCCGTACTCGACCCAGATCGGCCAGACCGGCAAGACGGTCGCGCCGAAGCTCTACCTCGCGGCCGGGATCTCGGGCGCGATCCAGCACAAGGTCGGGATGCAGAGCTCCGAGAACATCGTCGCGATC
>DASUSH010000064.1:0-44606 GCA_036375215.1 Solirubrobacterales bacterium | reverse complement strand
GCCGCCTCGCCGGTGGCTGAAGGACCGCCAGCCGCGGCTGACCCGGGCCGAAGCTGCTTTTCGGCCCTAGATCGGGTCGGAGAGCAGTTTCGGCGATGAGCTCGGAAGCCCGAACAGCGCCCTCGCCCGCTCGAGCACCAGCTCCGGCCGCTGGTCGACGATGAAGTGGCCGGCTCCGGGGACGACCTCGAACTCGTAGTCGTCCGCGGACCCCGCCTCGACCTCCAGCATCGCCGGCGTCATCACGGCCTCCTCGCTGCCCAGCAGCAGCCGGGTGGGGACCTGGAGCCGGGCGTCGCGGTAGCGCCCGCCCGCCAGCGCCGGCAGCTCGCGCATCAGGAAGCTGCGGTAGTAGCCGACGCTCGCCCGCGCCCGCTCGGGCTCGGAGAACTGGCCGAGGAACGAGTCCCGCGCGGTCGTGTCCCAGTGCTCGAACTGGAATCGGCGGCGGAGGCCCGGCCGGCGGGCGGCGCCGGCGAGGCCGGCGGCGACGCGGTCGCCCCAAGGCGAGGCGAGGGGGAGCTGGTAGGCGAGCCGCCAGGCGGCGGCGAGGCTGCGCGGCGTCGGCTTCGAGAACGGCGGTGAGATCGCGAGGGCGAGGAAGGCCTCGAAGCGCTCCGGCTCGCGCAGGCAGGCGAGGAAGCCGACCCAGCCGCCCCAGTCGTGGCCGACGAGGCTCGCGCGCTCGACCTCGAGCACGTCCACCAGCGCCAGCAGGTCGTCGGCGAGGCGCTCCTTGTGGTAGCCGCCGGGCGGCGCCTCGCTCCAGCCGAGGCCGCGCAGGTCCGGGCAGATCACCCGGCGCGACTCGGCGAGCGGGCCGATCAGGTGCCGCCACAGGTACCAGTGCTGGGGCCAGCCGTGCAGGCAGATGACCGGCGGGGCGTCCGGGTCGCCGGCCTCCGCGAGGTGGATCCGGATCCCGTTCGCCAGGACCTGGCGATGCTCGACCCCCTCGACAAAAGGAATTTCCCTCGCCATGCCCATCTCGCGGCTCATTCGTCTCGGGATATTCCCAATCGTCGACGGTTCAGTCCGGTTTCGCGGGTTAGCTTCGAACCGTGGCGAAGCAACGCAAGAAGAGCCCCCGCGCGCGCCTCTTCGTCGCCCTCGAGCTGCCCGAGGAGATCCGGGAGGGCCTGGCGGGGTGGCAGCGGGCCGAGCTCGAGCCGATCCCGGTCCTGCGTCCGGTCGCCGCGGAGGCCCTCCACGTCACGCTCGCCTTCCTCGGTTATCTCCCCGAGCGCGAGATCGCGCGGATCGCCGCCCTGCTCGGCGAGCTCGGGCGCCCGGCCCCCGAGGTGCGCTTCCTGCCCGGCCCGGTCGGCCGCCCACGGGGCCGCCCGCGCCTGTTCGCGATCGAGGCCGAGAGCCCGGGCGCGGTCGAGCTGCAGGCCGAGGTCGCCGGCGCGCTCCAGCGCGCCCGGCTCTACGAGCCCGAGAAGCGCGATTTCTGGCCCCACGTGACGGTCGCCCGGGCCCGCCGTGAGCGCCGCGGCTCGAACAAGCCCGCGAAGGTCGCCGTGCGCCCGCGCGCCCTCCCGGAGGAGCTCACCCGGCCCTTCTTTTCCCGCCGGGTCCGTCTTTACCGTTCGAACCTCAGGCCTCAGGGGGCCCAGTACGAGCCCCTGAGCTCTACCGACTTGAAAGTGAGCACGTGATGGCACAAGAGAAGAGAGTTCCGCTCGTCATGGAGTCGCGGCCCGCCAGCGCCCGCACCAGCGACAAGGAGGCGAAGGCCAAGGACGCCGCCCTGCAGTCGGCGGTGAAGCAGATCGAGCAGCAGTTCGGCGCCGGCTCGCTGATGCGGCTGGGCGACGACGCCGCCGTGAACGTCGACGCGATCCCGACCGGCGGCACCACCCTCGACCTCGCCCTCGGGGTCGGCGGCGTGCCGCGCGGCCGCATCGTCGAGATCTTCGGCCCGGAGTCCTCGGGCAAGACCACGCTCGTCTACCACATCATCGCCGAGGCCCAGGCCCGCGGCGGCGTCTGCGCCTTCGTCGACGCCGAGCACGCGATCGACCCCGTCTACGCCCGCCGGATCGGCGTCGACACCGACGAGCTGCTGGTCTCCCAGCCCGACTACGGCGAGCAGGCGCTCGAGATCGTCGACGTGCTCGTGCGCTCGGGCGCGGTCGACGTCGTCGCGGTCGACTCGGTCGCCGCGCTCACCCCGCGGGTCGAGCTCGAGGGCCAGATGGGGGAGACCCAGGTCGGTCTCCAGGCGCGGCTCATGTCGCAGGCGCTGCGCAAGCTCGCCGGCAACCTGAACCGGGCGAAGACGGTCTGCCTGTTCACCAACCAGATCCGCGAGAAGATCGGCGTCTCGTTCGGCTCGCCGGAGACCCAGCCGGGCGGCCGGGCGCTCAAGTTCTACTCGTCGCAGCGCCTCGACCTGCGCCGGATCGAGACCCTCAAGGAGGGCACCGAGGCGGTCGGCAACCGGGTGCGCGTGAAGGTCGTGAAGAACAAGGTCGCCGCCCCGTTCAAGCAGGCCGAGTTCGACGTCGAGTACGGCGTCGGGATCTCCAAGCAGGGCTGCCTGATCGACCTCGGGCTCGAGCACGACCTCGTCCAGAAGTCGGGATCGTTCTTCTCCTACGGCGAGACCCGCCTTGGCCAGGGCCGCAACAACGCCAAGGCGTTCCTGAAGGAGAACGCGGAGATCGCCGACGAGCTCGAGGGCAAGATCTTCGCCGCTCTCGGGATCGAGCGCCCGGCGGGGCCGACCGTCGTCCCGATGCCGGAAAAGGACGGAAAGAAGCCCGAGGCGCCGGAAGCCGCCGAGGCCGAGAAGGAGGCCGAGGCGAAGCCCGAGACCGCGAAGAAGGCCGCCTGAGGACGACGGCGGGGCGACGTGCCAGACGCGACCTCAGCCGCGCAGGAGGCATTCGCGCACGCGCTCGGCGCGCTCAGGAGGCGCGAGCGTAGCCGCGCCGAGCTCGCCGAGTGGCTCGCCCGGCGCGGCTACGAGCAGGAGGACCGGATCGCGGCGCTCGACCGCCTCGAGGAGGTCGGCGAGCTCGACGACGCCCGCTTCGCTCGCCGCTACGCGGAGGACAAGCGCGAGCTCTCCGGCTGGGGGCCCGAGCGGATCCGCGAGGCGCTCCTCGCGCGCGGCGTCCCGCTGATGGAGGTCGAGGATGCCCTCGAAGCCGACTCCCACGACGAGCAGCTCGACCGCGCCACGGAGCTGCTCGAGCGCAAGGGCGGCGACCTCGACTCCGACGTCGCCCGCGGCCGCGCCCTCGGATTCCTCACCCGGCGCGGCTACGAGTACGAGATCGCCTACGAGGCGGTCCGCCGGCACGCGGCATAGCGCCGGGCGCGCCTGCGCCGCTTGCGGCAACGCGCACACGGGTCTACGATGGTTGTGGTGGCAAAGATGCCGCCGAGAACCACGAACGTTGACTGCTGACCAAGACACTTTGAGAGCGATTTCGGACATCCAGCGACGGTGCGGCGCCCGCGCCACGACTACGAAGGAGGACACCGGCTAGGGCGCCCCGCGCGCGACCCACCGTGGCCGGCCCGCTGCCGGTCACGCAGGCAGAGATACGCGTGTCTCGGCGGCCGTGGTCACCAACCCGGCAAGCCAGGCTCCCGAACGGACTGTTCGGGGGGCAACAGAGGAAGAGAGGCACGATGGAGTCAAGGGCAGGACGCTCAATTTTCGGGCGTGGACGCCGTCGCTCGCCCGCGGAGGCTGCCGGCGAGCTGACCGAGGCGGCCCCGAGCCCGCCGGCCCCCGACGAGCCGACCGTCGAGGCTCCGGCGCCGGCCGAGCCCGGGCTGGCCGACGAGCTGCGCGCCCGCCGCGAGGAGATCGCGCGCATGGAGGAGCGCGCCCTGCGCGACACGGAGTCGCTCGAGATCCAGAAGGGCGACCTCGACCGCCGCCTGCGCGCGCTCGAGGACCGCGAGCGCACCCTCGAGCAGCAGGCCGACGAGCTCAAGCGTCAGCGCCGGGTCCAGCGCAAGGAGCTCGAGCGGATCTCCGGCCTGACCGTGGCCGAGGCGAAGCAGGTGCTGATCGCCGACGTCGAGACGGAGGCGCGCGCCGACGCCGCGGCCGAGCTCGGCAAGATCGAGGACGAGACGCGCCGCGAGGCCGAGCGCCGCGCGCGGAACATCCTCTCGGTGGCGATGCAGCGCCTCGCCGCCACGCACGCGAGCGAGACCACGACGCGGACGATCGCGCTCCCCAACGACGAGATGAAGGGCCGGATCATCGGCCGCGAGGGGCGCAACATCCGGGCCCTCGAGAACCTCACCGGCGTCGACATCATCGTCGACGAGACCCCGAACGCGGTCGTCCTCTCGAGCTTCGACGGCGTGCGGCGCGAGATCGCCCGGGTGACCCTCGAGAAGCTGATCGCCGACGGGCGGATCCATCCCGCGCTCTGCGAGGAGATGTACGGGCAGGCGAGGGAGGAGGTCGAGGCGCGGATCGTCGAGGACGGCGAGCGGGCCGCGCTCGATGCGAAGGTCAACAACCTCGACCCCGAGCTGCTCAAGCTGCTCGGGCGCCTGCGCTACCGCACGAGCTACGGCCAGAACGTGCTCGACCACCTCGTCGAGTGCGCGAACTTCGCCGCGATGCTCGCCGCCGAGCTCGGCGCCTCGGTCGAGACCACCCGCCGGGCCGCGCTCCTGCATGACCTCGGCAAGGCCGTGAGCCACGAGCTCGAGGGCACGCACGCCGAGGTTGGCGCAAAGCTGGCCCGCCGCTACGGCGAGCAGGAGGCGGTCGCCCACGCGATGGAGGCCCACCACAACGAGGTCGAGCCCCGCACGGTCGAGGCTGTGCTCGTCCAGGCCGCCGACGCCGTCTCCGGCGCCCGCCCGGGCGCCCGCGGGGAGTCCCTCGAGCAGTACGTCTCGCGCCTGCGCGACCTCGAGGAGATCGCGGCCCGCCACGACGGCGTCGAGCGCGTGCTGGCGATGCGCGCCGGCCGCGAGGTCCGGGTGATGGTGGACCCGGGCGAGGTCGACGACGAGCGGGTCGCGCTGCTGTCACACGAGATCGCGCACCAGATCAGCGAGGAGCTCGAGCATCCGGGCCGGATCCGCGTCACCGTGATCCGGGAGAGCCGCTCGACCTCGTACGCCGACTGAACGACCGCCGCCGCGCGACGGTAGGATCCGGCCCCCGTGGAACCCGAACTCTTCTACTGGCTCGGCGCCGCGACGGCCCTGGCCGCGCTCGTCGTCTCCGCGATCGGCATCAGGAGCGAGAACTTCCCACCGTCGGGCCGCGCGCTCTTCGGGGTGGTCGGGCTGTTCGTCTTCCTCGTCCTCGGCTCGACCACGTACGCCGTGGTGAACGCCCGCGACGAGCAGGAGAAGCACCGGGCCGAGCTGGCGGCCGAGCAGGAGCAGGCCGGGGCGGAGGAGCTCCAGGCCGGCGAGACCGGGACCGAGGGGCCGATCACCGGCGACGAGGGCGCCGCCGAGGCGGCCGGGGCGAAGGAGGAGGCGGTCGACGCCGGCACGGTCTCGATGACCGAGTACGCCTTCGGCCCCGACTCGGTGACCGTCAAGAACGGGGATACGATCACCGCCGAGAACGAGGGCGAGACCGTCCACAACCTCACCGTCTTCGACGGCGGCGACGAGCTCGAGGGCACCGACGACGTCGACCCGGGCCAGAGCGCGGACCTCGAGGTCGACCTCGACCCGGGCACCTACGAGATGATCTGCACGATCCCCGGCCACGAGGACCTCGGCATGGCCGGGGACTTCACGGTCGAGTAGCCGGCCCCCGCGGCGCGGGGCTCAGCCGACGAACATCGAGGAGGAGAACTTCTCCTTGCAGGTGATCACTCCACCGCCGGAGTTCACTTTGACTTCGTTGACCTTGACGTGCCAATTGCCGGCGGTCGCGAAGCGGTCGCCGGCCGAGTTCGGCTCCGGCCGGAAAGACCACGCGCCCGTGCCGTCGGTCCTCATCTTCGCGACCACGGACCAGCGCTGCTTCTGGTCGACCGGCCGGTGCAGGAGCCGGATCTTGCGTCGCTGCTCGCAGGCACGTGCGTCGGAGCGCACCTTGCCGAAGACCCGATCGGCGCTGCCGCCTCGGTCCAGCTTGATCGTCGGCGTGCTCGCGAAAATGGTCTGTTCGGCAAGCGCCGGCGTCGCACAGGCTCCGAGCAGCGCAATGGCGAGCACGATCGTCGCCCGGCCGATCATCTGGATGGTCCCTTCACGCCACCGCGAACCTAGCACCGCGACCAGCGCTACGCTCCGATTCCGGTGCCCGCCAAGCGCTACCACGTCACCACCTTCGGGTGCCAGATGAACGAGCACGACTCGGAGCGGATGAAGGGCATGCTCGACTCGCTGGGCTACGAGGCGTGCGAGGAACGCGCCGAGGCGGACCTGATCCTCTTCAACACCTGCTCGATCCGCGAGTCGGCGGACAACCGGTTCGTCGCCCACCTGGGCGAGGCGAAGCGGCTCAAGGGCGAGGACCCCGAGCGCGTCGTCGGCGTCGGCGGCTGCTGGGCGCAGTCGGTGAAGGACGAGGTCTTCGCGCGCTTCCCGTTCGTCGACGTCGCCTTCGGCCCCGGCCAGATCCACCGCCTCGCCGAGTTCCTCACCTCGGACTCGCTCACCGCGCAGGGCTACTTCGAGTTCGAGGACTTCTCCGGGCACCTGCCGGCGCGCCGCGAGCGGACCTTCCAGGGCTGGGTGCAGATCTCGCAGGGCTGCAACTGCGTGTGCTCGTACTGCATCGTGCCTTCGACCCGCGGGCGCGAGCAGAGCCGCCCGCCCGGGGAGCTGCTCGCCGAGGTCGGCGCGCTCGCCGCCGACGGGGTCCGCGAGGTCACGCTGCTCGGCCAGAACGTGAACAGCTACGGCCGCGACCTGCCGAAGGAGAGCCGGATCACCTTCGCCGAGCTCCTGCGCGAGATCGACGCGACCTGTGGCGTCGACCGGATCCGCTACACGAGCCCGCATCCGAAGGACATCCGCGCGGACGTGATCGCCGCGCACGCCGAGTGCCCCTCGGTCTGCGAGCACATCCACCTGCCGCTGCAGGCGGGCTCGAGCCGGATCCTGAAGGCGATGCGGCGGACCTACGACCGGCAGCGCTACATGGACCGCGTCGCCCAGATCCGCGAGCACCTGCCGGATTGCGCGCTCACGACCGACGTCATCGTCGGGTTTCCCGGCGAGACCGAGGAGGACTTCGCGGAGACGCTCGCGGTGGTCGACGAGGTCGGGTTCGATGGCGCCTTCACCTTCATCTTCTCCCCGCGGCGCGGCACCCCGGCCGCCGAGCTCGACGGGAAGGTGCCGCACGCGGTGAAGCGCGAGCGCATGGAGCGCCTCGTCCCGCTCGTCCAGCGCCGCGCCACCGAGCGTGCCCAGCGGTTCGTGGGGCGCACGATGGAGGTGCTCGTCGAGGGCCCGAGCCGCAACGATCCCGCGCGGCTGCGTGGGCGCACGCGCCACAACAAGACCGTCAACTTCGACGGCGTCGCGGCGCCAGGGGAGATGACCGAGGTCGAGATCGAGTCGGCGACCTCGACGACGCTCGGCGGCACCGAGCGCCTGCTGAGCCGGGTGCCCTGAACGAAAGGCCCGCCGAATCCTCCGCTCTGCGTCCGGTTCGGCTGAATCTCATCTGCATGAGATCCTCGCGATCTTCGGCCCCACCGCGGTCGGCAAGACCGGGGTCGCGATCGCGGTCGCCGAGCGCCTCCGCGAGCGCGGCGAGGACCCGGTCGCGGTCTCCTGCGACGCCCTCCAGGTCTACCGGGGCATCGAGACCCTGACCGCTGCTCCGAGCGCGTCGGAGCGCGAGTGGCTCGAGCACCGCCTGGTCGGGATCGCCGACGTCGGCGAGGAGTTCAGCGCCGGCCGCTTCGCCAAGCTCGCCCGCCGGGAGATCGACGAGCTCCTCGCCGAGGGCCGCCGCCCGATCGTCGTCGGCGGCACCGGGCTCTACCTGCGCGCGGCCCTCGCCGAGCTCGAGCTGCGCCCGCCCGTGCCGGCCGAGATCCGCGAGCAGGTCGAGAGCGAGATCGCCGAGCGCGGGACCGAGTCGCTCCACGGCGAGCTCGATCCGGCGCTTCGCTCCGGGGTCCACCCGAACGACCGCAAGCGGATCGCCCGCGCGCTCGAGCTGCAGCGGGCCGGGCTCGAACCGCCGCCGCCGGGCGGTGGCGAGCTCTGGACCGCCGAGCTGCGCCACCCGACCGCGCTCATCGGCCTGACGATGGACCGCGAGGCGCACGTTGCCCGGATCGCCGAGCGCACCCGCGAGATCGCCGCCGCGGGCGCCGCGGAGGAGGCCCGCCGCGCCGACCGGGCGGGCGCCTCGCGCACCGCCCGGGCCGCGATCGGCTTCGACGAGCTCCTCGCCGGCGACATCGACGCCTACGAACGCGCCCAGCGCGCCTTCGCGAAGCGCCAGCTCACCTGGCTGCGGCGGCTTGAGGGCGTCGAGGTGATCGATCGCACCGGGCTCGACGACGCCGCGGTCGCGGACCGCGTCACCGGCCTGCTCGACGCGGGCGAGGCGTTCGTCTAGCGTCCCGGCCCATGCGCTTCGAGAAGTGGCAGGCACTCGGCAACGACTACGTGATCCTCGAACGCGAGGCGCTCCCCTGGGAGCTCGACGCGGAGCGCGTGCGGCGGATCTGCGACCCGCACTTCGGCGTCGGCTCCGACGGCGTCCTGCTCCTCTCACCGCCGCCGAGCGACGAGCACGTCGCCGAGCTGCGCATCTTCAACCCCGACGGCTCCGAGGCCGAGCTCTCCGGCAACGGCGCGCGCGAGGCCGTCCTCTACCTGCGCCGCTCCGGCTGGACCGACGCCGACACGTTCAGCGTGATCACCAAGGCTGGCCCGGTGACGCCGACGATCACCGGCGAAGACACGGTCTCGATGGCGATCGGGCGGGCATCGGTGACCTCTCCCGACTACCCCTCGGGGCCGCCCGACGGCACCGGCACCATCGAGTCCGCCGGCCGCGAGTGGCGCTTCCAGCACGTGAACGTCGGCAACCCCCAGTGCGTGATCGAGGCCGGCGACGAGGTCGAGGACCTCGACCTGCCCGCGATCGGGCCCGCGATCGAGGCGAGCGAGCTCTTCCCGAGCCGCACGAACGTCTCGTTCACGCGGGTCGACGGCTCGACCGTGCGGGCGCGGATCTTCGAGCGCGGGGTGGGGGAGACGCTCTCCTCGGGGACCGGGGCGAGCGGCGCGGCCGTGGCCGCGTTCCTGGGCGGGGCGCCGAGCCCGGTCACGGTCGCGCTCGACGGCGGCGAGCTGACCGTCGAGGTCACCGACGACCTCGACGTCACCCTGACGGGCACCGCCGAGCCGATCTGCGCGGGGGAGCTGTCGGCCGAGCTCGTCCGCGCGCTCGCGGCCTAGCGCCAGTGCTCCTCTCGAAGCGCTTCCGCGAGGGGATCGCCGCGGGCGAGATCTCGCTCGCGTTCAGGCGGTGGAAGCGGCCGCGGGTGAAGGCCGGGACGAGGATGCGAACGGCCTCGGGGATCGTCGAGATCGACTCGGTCGAGGTGGTCGGCGCCGGCGAGGTGGACGAAGAGGATGCGCGCCGCGCCGGGTTCGCCTCGCGCGAGGCCCTGTTCCGGGTGCTCGACGGCGGCCGCCGGGGCGGCCGGCAGGCCGCGGGCGAGATCCACCGGATCGAGCTGCACCACGGGGGCCCGGACCCCCGCGTCGCGCTGCGCGAGCGCGCCGAGATCGACGCGGAGGAGCGGGCCGAGATCGACGCCCGCCTCGCCCGCATGGACGCCGCCAGCCGCACCGGGCCCTGGACGGCGGACGTGCTCGCCCTGATCGCCGAGCGCCCGGAGACCCTCGCCGAGCGGCTCGCGGCCTCGCGGGGCGAGGAGAAGCCGGCCTTCAAGCGCCGCGTCCGCCGCCTGAAGGAGCTCGGTCTCACGGAGAGCCTCGAGGTCGGCTACCGCCTCTCGCCGCGCGGGCGCGCGTACCTCGGCGGGCGCTAGGCTGCCCGCCTCGATGAATACGCCGAATCCTCGGAATGAATGGGACGCGCCCGAGTTCGGCTCGATCTCATCTGCATGAGATGGCCCTCACCGATCCCTCCAAGCGCCTCGACGCGATCCCGCCGTACATGTTCGCCGAGCTCGAGCGGCGGATCGCGGAGAAGACCGAGGCCGGGATCGACGTGATCAGCCTCGGGATCGGCGACCCCGACCGCCCGACCTACTCGCACATCGTCGAGGCGATGGGCGAGGCCGTCGCCGACCCGAGCACGCACCGGTACCCCTCGAACCGAGGCCGGGCGGAGTTCCGCGAGGCCTTCGCGGGCTTCTACGACGAGCGCTTCGGGGTCGCGATCGACGCCGGCAGCGAGGTCATCCCGGCGATCGGCGCCAAGGAGTGCATCTACAACCTCTGCTTCGCCTTCCTCGACCCCGAGGACGTCGCCCTCGCCGCGGACCCCGGCTACCCCGTCTATACGGGCGGACCGCTCCTCGCGGGCGCCGAGGCGGTGCTGATGCCGCTCGTCCCCGAGCTCGGCTTCGTCCCGGACCTCGACGCGATCGACGACTTCGCGCTCCAGAACGCCCGCCTGATGTTCCTGAATTACCCGAACAACCCGACCGGGGCGGTCGTCCCCGACGGGCTCTTCGAGCGCGTGGTCGAGCTCGCCCGCAAGCACGAGATCCTCGTCGTGCACGACAACGCCTACTCGGAGACGACCTACGACGGCTACGTGGCGCCGAGCTTCCTGGCCACCCCGGGCGCGAAGGAGGTCGGCGTCGAGGTCTTCTCGCTCTCCAAGGGCTTCAACATGACCGGCTGGCGCTGCGCCGCGATCCTCGGCAACTCGGACGCGATCAGCTCCTACTGGCGCCTCAAGACCAACGTTGACTCGGGCCTCTTCGAGGCGGTCCAGCTCGCCGGCGCGGCCGCCCTCGGCGGCCCGCGGGAGCCCCTCGAGGAGATGAACGCGATCTACGCCCGCCGCCGCGATCTGGTCGTCTCGGCGCTCGCCGCGATCGGCGTCGAGCTCGAGCCCCCGCGGGGAACGATCTACGTCTGGGCGCCGGTGCCGGAGGGATACACGTCCGCATCCTTCGCCGAGCTCGTGCTCGAGGAGGCCGCGGTCGTGGTCAGCCCGGGCTCGATGTACGGGCCGAGCGGCGAGGGCTTCTTCCGCATCTCGCTCACCACTCCCGACGAGCGCCTGACCGAGGCCGTCGAGCGCATGCGCGAGCATCTCGGCTAGGCAGGCCGGATCGCGCCCCCAAAGCGCGAATCCGCACTTGGGAACCGGCGCTTTCTTTAGTCCGGCCCGCTACTCTCCCGCGCTCGCTCACGGGGGTTGCGACGTCTAGAAGCTGGAAGCTTCGGGTACTGGCGTCGACACACTAGGTAAGCGACACCGGCCGGGGGGAAATCCCGAAAGACGATTTCGGGGCTGGCCGTCGAAGACCACAGCACCCACTCAATGATCGAACTCGGGATCCTTTTCGCGCTGCTCTGCGCGCTCATCGGGAACATCGGCTTCCTCTGCAAGCACAGAGGCGCGGTCGCCGCGCCCGACGTGCGCTTCTCGAAGCCGTGGGAGTCGACGAAGGCGCTCTTCCGCTCGCCCTGGTGGACGATCGGGATGCTCGTCGCCACCGGCGGCTGGGTGTTCCACGTCGCCGCCCTCGCCCTGGCCCCGATCTCGATCGTCCAGGCCGTGATCTCGGGCGGGCTCGTCCTGCTCGCCTGGCCCGCCGAGCGCTGGTTCGGCTTCAAGCTCGGCCGCCGCGAGTGGATCGGGCTCGGCCTCAGCGCACTCGGGCTCGCCCTCTTGGCGGTCACCGCCAGCCCCGACGGCGCGCATTCGAGCTACTCGGTCGCGCCGATGCTCGCCTTCGAGGCGATCCTGCTCGCGGTCGGCGCCATGATGCTCCACCCGCGGGCGAGCCAGGCGGTCACCGAGCGGCACGGGGTCCTCTTCGGCCTTGCCGCCGGCCTCCTGATCGGGGTCTCCGACGTCGCCCTCAAGGCGCTCGCCGGCACCGTCCCCGGCGACCTGCTCAGCATCTTGAGCCCCTGGACCCTGACCGCGATCGCCGCCAGCGTCCTCGCATTCTTCGCCGTCGCCCGCGGCCTGCAGGTCGGCAACGCGATCTCGGTGATCGCGCTCAGCTCGATCGCGGCAAACGTCACGGCGATCCTGGGTGGCCTCATCGTCTTCGGCGACCCGATGGGCTCGGGCGCGGTCGAGATCGTCGCCCGCAGCCTCGCCTTCGCCGCGGTGATCGCCGCCGCCGCGCTCATGCCCGGCCCGGTGCGGGCCGCGCGCGTCGGCACCGCCTAGCGGCGCCCTGCGGCGCGGCGAGGCGCTCGCGTAGAGTGCCGCCATGGCTGAGGTTCCGGCGGACCTGCCGCCGCGTTACGGGGGCCGCTTCTTCACCGAGGGCGTCCCGACCGAGCGCTTCCCGGAGTCCGGCATGCCCGCGGTGGACGCCTACCAGCTCCTCGAGGAGGAGATGGCGCTCGACGGCGACCCCGCGCACAACCTCGCGACCTTCGTCACCACCTGGATGGAGTATCCGGCGCAGAAGCTCGTCACCGAGAACCTCCACCGCAACTACATCGACCACGCCGAGTACCCCCGCACGGCCGAGATCGAGCAGCGCTGCATCCGGATGCTCGCCGACCTCTATCACGCTCCCGGCGAGACGACCGGGTGCCGCACCCAGGGCTCATCGGAGGCGGTCATGCTCGGCGCGCTGGCGGCGAAGTGGCGCTGGCGGAAGCAGCGCGAGGCGGCGGGCAAGGACGCCTCGAGGCCGAACCTCGTCTACGGCAACGACGTCCACGTCGTCTGGCAGAAGTTCTGCCGCTACTTCGACGTCGAGCCGCGCGAGATCCCGCTCCAGCCGGGCAAATACACGATCAACGCCGAGGACGTCGAGCCCCACGTCGACGAGAACACGATCGGGGTCGTGGCGGTGCTCGGGACGACCTTCACCGGGCACGCCGGGGACATCGTGGGGATCGACGCGCTGCTCGGCGATCTGCGCGCGAAGGGCAACGACGTTCCCCTCCACATCGACGCGGCCAGCGGCGGTTTCGTCTGGCCCTTCCTGCACCCCGACGACAGGTGGGACTTCCGGCTCGAGAGCGTCCGCTCGATCAACGTCTCGGGCCACAAGTTCGGGATGGTCTACCCCGGCATCGGCTGGCTCGTCTTCCGCTCGAAGGAGGACCTGCCGGAGGAGCTGGTCTTCTACGAGAACTACCTCGGCGAGACGGACGCCACCTTCACCCTCAACTTCTCCACGGGCGCGGCGGTGATGCTGGCCCAGTACTACATGTTCTGCCGGCTCGGCCGCGTCGGCTACACGGCGGTCATGGAGGGCATGCAGCGAAACGCGCGGTATTTGGCCGAGCAGCTCGTCTCGAGCGGGCGATTCCGGCTGATCACGGCCGAATCGCCGCAGCTGCCGCTGGTGGCCTTCCAGCTCTCCGGCGAGACGCCGTACGACGAGTTCGACGTCTCCGGCCAGCTCGCCGCCGAGCGCGGCTGGATGGTGCCCGCCTACACGATGCCGCCGAACGCCCAGGACGTGACGATCATGCGCGCGCTGGTCAAGGAGAACGTCGGCCACGCCGGCGCCCGCACGCTGGTCGACGACATCGAGCGCGCCTGCCAGCTGCTCGACAAGCGCGGCGAGAGCCTCCCCGAGCACGCCCGCAAGCGGGTCAGGCGGGGACCGGGGTACTGAGCGCGTTCCGCATCGGTACCCGACCCCGACCTTCCTCCGGACTGACTACGGAGGACGCGGCGGCGCTTCGCATCTAGGCTGGTCCCATGCCCACGACGCAGCCGATGTCGAGCGCGGACGCCGCTTGGCTGCACATGGACCAGCCGACCAACCTGATGGTCGTGACGGCGGCGATCTGGTTCGACGAGACGCCTGACTGGGCCCGCGTCCGCGAGATCCTCCAGACGCGGCTCGTCGACCCGTACCCGCGCTTCCACCAGCGCGTCGTCGAGGGCCGCCGACCACTCTCGGGGCCGCACTGGGAGGAGGACCTCAACTTCGACATCGACCTGCACCTGCACCGGGTCGCGCTTCCCGCGCCCGGCGACAGGGATGCCCTGCAGGCGCTCGTCGCCGACCTGATGGCGACGCCGCTCGATCGCTCGAAGCCGCTCTGGCAATTCCACTTCGTCGACGGCTACGGCGAGGGCGCGGCGATCGTCGGTCGGCTCCACCACTGCATCGCGGACGGGATCGCGCTCTCGCGCGTGCTCCTCTCGCTCACCGACGAGGCCCCGGACGCGGGCATCGCCCCGGCTGAGCCGGAGCGAGGCCCCAGCGCCGGCCACGGCGTGCTCGGTTCGCTGCTTCATCCCGTCGGCCGGGCGCTCGGGATCGCCCGGGACGCGACCGGCGCGATCGTGCACGAGGCGGTCGAGGTCGCCCGCCACCCCGAGGAGGAGCTGACCGATCTCGCCTCGACGGCGCGAGAGGACGTCTCGGCGCTGGCGAAGGTGCTCGCGCCCGGGGCCGACACGCCTTCCGCGCTCAAGGGCGAGCTCGGCATCGCCCAGCGGGTCGCATGGTCGGCGCCGATCCCGCTCGACGACGTGAAGTCGATGGGCCACGCCACCGGCACCACGGTTAACGACGTCGTCCTCACCGCCGTCTCCGGAGCGCTGCGGCAGTACCTGCGCGCGCGCGACGCGCTCGTCGAGGACCTGACCGCGTTCGTCCCCTTCAACCTGCGGCCCCTCGACCGGCCGCTGGCGCCGGAGCTCGGCAACCGCTTCGGGCTCGTCTTCCTGCGGCTCCCGATCGGGACCGGGAACCGCCGCCGCCGGCTGCGCGAGGTCCACGACCGGATGGAGAAGATCAAGCATTCGCCCGAGGGCGCGATCTCCTACGGCGTCCTCGGCGCGGTCGGGAGGACCCCGGTGGAGCTCGAGCAACGGCTGGTCGAGCTCTTCTCCGCCAAGGCGACGGCGGTGATGACCAACGTGCCCGGACCCCGGCAGCCCGTCTACCTGGCGGGAACGCCGGTGCGCGGCGTGCTCGTCTGGGCGCCCTGCTCGGGCAGCGTCGGGATGAGCGTGGCGATCTTCAGCTACGCCGGCGAGGTCACGATCGGGCTGATGGCCGACGCCGGCCTCGTCCCCGATCCGGAGGCGATCATCACGGCCTTCGAGCGCGAGATCGCGGCGATGGGACGGCTGAAGGGGGTCGGCAGCTCCCCCGCGGCCGAGGATGCCGCCTGAGCGTGACCGCCGCCGACGCCTCCCAGCCGTATCCCAGCCGCGAGGAGACGGCGGCCGAGTTCGCGGCACACGTCAACCGCGGCAAGGCGCGCGCACTCGAGGCGATCGGCGTCGACATCGTCGTCGGCGAGCGCGAGGGCGGCCGCTTTCGCGATGCCTACAGCGGCCGCTGGTACTGGAACTGCCACAACAACGGCGGCGTCTTCAACCTGGGGCATCGCCATCCGCGCGTCGTCGCGGCGATGCGCGATGCCCTCGACCACCTCGACGTCGGAAACCACCACCTGCTGAGCGGCTGGCGCGCGCGGCTCGCCGGGCGGCTCGCCGAGAGCACCGGGGGAGAGCTGCCCTTCGCCGTCTTCACCCCGTCGGGGAGCGAGGCGGTCGACCTGGCCCTGCGACTCGCCCGCGCCTTCACCGGCCGCGAGCGCATCGTCTCAACGCTCGGCTCCTATCACGGCCTCGCCGGCTACGGATGGGCGGCGAGCGACCCGCGCTGGGTCGAGACGTTCGGCTTCGGGCCGCCGGGGTTCGACCACGTTCCCTTCAACGACGCGCAGGCGATTGCCGAGGCCGTCTCGGAGGGGGCCGCCGCGGTGATCCTCGAGTCGATCCCAGCGACGCTCGGCTTCCCGCCCCCCGAGCCCGGGTACCTGGCCGCGGTCGCGGCCGCCGCCCGCGAGCAGGGCGCGCTGCTCGTGCTCGACGAGGTCCAGACCGGCCTCGGCCGCACCGGCACCGCCTGGTACTTCCAGCAGGAGGAAGTCGTCCCCGACGTCGTGATCACCGGCAAGGGCCTCGGCGGCGGCCTCTACCCGGTGAGCGCCGCGCTGCTGAGCGCCGACCTGGAGACCTTCTTCGACGAGAACCCGTTCGCCTACGTGTCCACCTTCGGTGGCGCGGAGCTCGGCTGCGCCGTCGCCGAGGCGGTCCTCGACGAGGTGCTCGAGCCCGAGTTCCTCGCGCGGGTCGAGGAGCTCGGCGGGCGCTTCGAGGCGGGATTCGCCGGGCTCCCCTTCGAGCTTCGCCGCCGTGGCCTGACGATGGGCCTTCGCTTCGAGCCGGAGGAGGGCGGGACCGCGGCGGCGAAGCGGCTGATCGACGCCGGCGTATTCGCCGTCTTCGCCGAGCACGACCACCGCGTCACCCAGTTCAAGCCGCCGCTGATCCTCGGCGACGACGAGGCGGACGAGATCATCGGCATCGTTCGCGGGGCCCTGGCCTGAGCGCCATGGCCACGCCGGAGGCCGAGAGCGGCACGGCGCGGCGGCTGGACGACGACGACCTGCGCGCGCTCGACGCTGCCGTCGCAGAGGCGCTCGGCCGCGGCGACGCCTCGGCGCTTCCCACCCTCGGCTTCGGCGAGATCTCGCTCGTCCTCGGCTGGCCGCGCGAGGACCCCGCCTTCGCCTGCAAGCGGCTGCCGCCGTTTCGGTCCCGGCAGCGCTTCGATGCCTATCGCGCGACGCTCGACGACTACCTCGCGGCGCTGCGGGCGGCGGGCATCCGCGTCGTCGATACCGAGATGCGCCCGGTGGCCCTCGACGGGGAGGCCGTCGCGGGCTACGTCGTCCAGCCGATCCTGCCCGCCGAGGAGCTCGCGCCGCGGGTCCTGGCGCGGAGCGACCCCCGCCGGGGACATCCGCTGCTCGCGGCGGTCGCCGAGACGGCCGCGCGGACGGTCAGCCCAACGCTCGGGCTGGATGCCCAGCTCGCCAACTGGATCTGGGACGGGGAGGGGCTCACCTACATCGACGTCTCGACGCCGATGATCTGGTCGGAGGAGGGGGAGTGCCGGCTGGACATCGAGCCGATGTCGCTCGCCTTCCCCTGGATCCTGCGCGGCGCCCTGATGCGCTTCGTCGCGCCGGGCATCCTCGACACCTACCGCGACCTGCGCAAGGTCTACTTCGACATCTGCGGGAACCTGCTGCGCGACCGCCTCGACGCCTGGCTCGACCCGGTCCTGGAGCAGGTGAACGGCCACCTCGGCGAGCCGATCACCGCGGATCAGGTGCGGCGCTATTACCGCCGCGACAAGCTCCTGTGGGCGTCGCTCCTGCGCGCCCGCCGTCTCGACCGCGCCTGGCACCTGCACGTCAGGCGGCGCCCCTACCCGTTCCTCCTGCCCGGGACGATCGACCGTTAGGGCTCAGGCGTTCGCGGGCAGCTTGCCCTCGGCCTCGAACGTCTCGCGCAGCCCGACCTCGAGCGCGCGCGGCGAGTAGCCGAGCTCCCTCATCGCCTTGTCGTGGCGGGCCCAGAAGGTGACGCCGTCGGCCGAGCTGATCAGCTCGCGCAGGTTCGGCGGCTGGCCCATCGCCCTGCCGACGAGGGGCCCGACGGGGGTGAGCGCCTTGAGCAGGCCGGTGGGGACGTCGCGCTTCGGCGGCCGCTTGCCGCTCACGTCGGCGAGCGACTCGATCAGGCCGCGCATCGTCGTGATCTCGCCGCCGAGGTTGTAGGACTCGCCGACCTCGCCCCTGTCGAGGGCGAGCAGGACGCCCGCGGCGACGTCCTCGACGTGGACCATGTTCATGCCCAGGTCGGGGAAGGCGAGCGCCGGCATCTTGCCGTCCAGGAAGTCGTTCATCTGCTTGCCGAGCGCGGAGTGGTCGTTGGGGCCGTAGACGCCGCCCGGCTGGACGATCACGCAGGGCAGGCCCTCGGCTGTAAGCCGCTTCGCGACGTCGTGGGCCTCGGTCTTGGTCTGCTCGTAGTAGGAGGTGTAGCTGTCGCGGGGGTGCTCGTAGGTCTCGTCGACGACCTCGCCGTGGGTATTGCCGTAGGCGCCGATCGTCGAGACGTAGACCACCTTCGGCACCTTCGCGTCGAGCGCGGCCCCGAGGGCGTTCTCGGTGCCGACGACGTTCGCCTGCCGCATGTTCTCGTGCTCTTTGGCGGGGATCCCGACCTCGTAGATCGCGGCGCCGTGGATGACCGCGTCGCAGCCCTCCATCGCGGCGGCGAGCCTCGAGCGGTCGGCGAGGTCGCCGGTGACGAGGGTCGCGCCGAGCGTCTCCAGGTCCTTGGCCCGGGCGGGATCGCGGACCAGCGCGACGACCTCGTCGCCCCGGTCGCGCAGCTGCCGGACGACGTGCCCACCGATGAATCCGGTTCCCCCGGTGACGAAGACCCTCACGGGGGTCAACCCTACACTTGGACCGGTGATCGAGACCCCGGCCGGCGTAGAGAATCCGCGCGCGAAGCAGCGCGCCCTCGCCGTCGGGATCTCGGCCGGCGGGGACGACGAGGGAACCCTCGACGAGCTCAAGGAGCTCCTTCGCACAGCGGGGGTCGCGACCGCCGGCGAGATGGTCCAGAGCCGCGAGGCGCCGGACCCCGACCGCTACTTCGGCCGGGGCAAGCTCGAGGAGCTCAAGGAGGCGATCGGCCGCGCCGGCGCCAACCTGGTTGCGACCGACGACGAGCTCGCCCCCCGCCAGGAGCGCAACCTCGAGAAGGCCCTCGGGGTTCCCGTGGTCGACCGCACCGCCGTGATCCTCGACATCTTCGCCGACCACGCGAACACGGCCGAGGGCAAGCTCCAGGTGGAGCTCGCCCAGCTCGAGTACGACGTGGCCCGGCTGCGCGGGCTGTGGACCCACCTGGATTCGCTCGCCGGCGGGATCGGGACCCGCGGCGGCAGCCCGACGCGAGGCCCGGGTGAGCGCCAGATCGAGATCGACCGCCGCCTCGCGCGCGACCGGATCGCCTCGCTGCGCCGCGAGCTCACCAAGGTCGAGCGGACCCGCGGCGTGATGCGGGCCCAGCGGGCCGCGAGCGCGCTGCCGGCCGTCGCCCTCGCCGGCTACACGAACGCCGGCAAGTCGACGCTGCTGAACGCCCTGACCGGAGCGTCGGTGGGCGTGGGGGGCCGCCTCTTCCACACGCTCGACCCGACGACGCGCGCCTACGAGCACGACGGCCGCCGCTACCTCGTCACCGACACGGTCGGCTTCATCCGCAAGCTCCCGCACGACCTCGTCGAGGCCTTCAAGGCGACGCTCGAGGAGACCGTGCGCGCCGACCTGATCGTGCACGTGGTGGACGCCTCCGAGGACGAGGAAAGCCGCGCCGCCGCGATCGCGGCCGTGAACGGCGTGCTCGAGGAGATCGGCGCCGACGAGGCGCCGCGCCTGCTCGTCCTGAACAAGGTCGACCTCCTCGAGGAGGACGAGCGCAGCCACCTCGCGATCTCGAACCCCGGCGCGATCCCGATCTCGGCCGCCGAGGGCATCGGGCTCGACGAACTGCGCGACGCGATCGCCAGGGCGTTCGAGGAGACCCTGCGCCCGGTCGAGGTCCTCGTCCCCTACGACGCGGGCGATCGCCTCTCCGAGCTCCACGACCTCGCCGGCCGGGTCGAGCGCGAGGACCGCCCGGAGGGCGTTCTGGTGCGGGCGAGGGTGCCCGCGGCGCTGGCGCACCGCTTCGAGGACCTGGACGTGAACGGGTCCGAGCCGGCGAACGGCGACTGACCTGTCCCTTTGGGGTCAGACCCCTCAGGTGGCAGGTCCTCCGGCGCTGATAGCTTCGCCGCGATGGAGCTTCGGTTCGCCAAGCTCGCGCCGTCGGCCCGGGTGCCGGAGCGCGCCCACGGGGACGACGCGGGGCTCGATCTGCACTCGGCCGAATCGGCGACGCTCGAGCCCGGCGCCCGGGCGGCGGTCGGCACGGGCCTCGCAGTCGAGATCCCGGTCGGGCACGCCGGCCTCGTCCTGCCGCGCTCCGGGCTCGCCGCCAGGCACGGGATCGCGCTGGTGAACGCGCCCGGCCTGATCGATCCCGGCTACCGCGGGGAGCTGCGCGTGCTGCTCCTCAACACCGACCGCGACGACGCCTTCCAGATCGAGCCGGGCGACCGCATCGCCCAGCTCCTGCTCGTCCCGTTCGTCCCGGTTGAGCCCGCCGAGGTCGCCGCGCTCGACGAGACCGAGCGCGGGCTCGCGGGCTTCGGATCGAGCGGCCGCTAGCCGGGCTACGCCGAGACGCGGCGTCGTCCATCGATCGGCCCTCTTTCCGCGGTCAAGCCGTCGGGGCGCGACCTACCCCCGCATCGCCGCCGCGTAGGCGGAGTCGTGGGCGGCCGACTCGAGCTCGTCGTCGAGCGGCTCCAGGTCGGGCATCCGGCCGGTGCGGCGGGCGAGGGCGAGGGCGATCAGGTGGTCGGCGAGCCAGGCGTTCTTCGGCAGGAGCGGGCCGTGCAGGTAGGTGCCGAACATGTTGAGGCGGCGGACGCCCTCGTGGCCGTCCGTGCCGTTGTTGCCGTGGCCGCGGACGACGCGGCCGAGCGGCTCGGCGCCGTGCAGGTGGGTGCGCCCGCCGTGGTTCTCGAAGCCGGCGATCGTGCGCGGGCCGCCGCCCAGCTCGGCCTCGATCACGACGTTGCCGATCAGCCGCGGGCCCTCCTCGCGGACGGTCTCCAGGTCGGCCAGGCCGAGACCGGGCAGCTTCTCCTCGCCCATCTCGTAGCTGTGGCCGAGCAGCTGGTAGCCGCCGCAGACGGCGAGCAGGACGGCGCCGTCGTCGACCGCCGAGGCAAGCGCGTCGCGCTTCGAGTCGACCATGTCGCGGGCGACCATCGCCTGGTCGCGATCCTGGCCACCGCCGATGTAGACCAGGTCGTGGGCGGCGGGGTCGAAGCCCTCGCCGGGGCCGGCCGCCGCGAGCTCGAAGCCAAGCCCCCGCCACTCGCAGCGGCGCCGCAGGAACAGCATGTTGCCGCGGTCGGCGTAGATGTTCATCTGCTCGGGGTAGAGCGCGAGCATCCGCAGGGTGTCCGCCGCGCCGCTCATCCGGCTCCCTCGAAGACGACGACGACCGAGCCGAGGTGGTCGTCGGTCGGGGCGATCCGGCGGCGCTCGCGCGGGCGCAGGCCGGCGGCCTCGCCCTGGCGCTCCAGTTGCCCGGGCGCCAGCTCGTGTAGGCGCACGACGTCCTCCGCCTCGCTCAGCTGGCCCGCGGGCGAGACGATCTGGCGCAGGCGGCGCACCGCGATCACCCCGCCCTCGGGCTCGATCGCGAGCGGCAGGCTCGAGCACACCCCGCCGTCGCGCTCGCGCACGTCGGGCGCCGGCGCCGCCGCCCCCGGGCTCGCCCGCCAGGGCTCGGCCGGGCCGTCCAGGATCGCGAAGGCGGCGAGCCCGCCGGGGGCGAGGTGGGCGGCGATCCCGGCGAGCGCCCGGGCGCGGCCCGGCTCGCCGAGCAGCTGGATCACCTGCATCGGTGCGGCGACGAGGCCGAAGCGGCGGTCGAGATCGAGCTCGCGGGCGTCGGTGGCGACGGCATCCACCGCGAGCCCCGCGGCGCGGGCCCGCTCGGCGAGGGCCTCGATCAGCACGGGGTCGAGGTCCACGCCGGTCACGCAGTGCCCGCGGCGCGCGAGATGGAGCGCGACGCGGCCGGTGCCGCAGCCGATCTCCAGCACCTCGGCGCGGCGCTCGCCGCCCCAGGCGGCGATCGAGGCGAGCTCGGTCCAGAGCCCGAGGTCGGCGCCGTACGCGCCGCACTCGACGTCGTGCCAGACCGCCTCTTCGCGCACGGCGATCACGACCAGTAGGCGGGGGCCAGCCCGCGATCGGCGAGCAGCTTGCGCAGCTCGAGCAGGGCGGTGTAGGTGGGGAGGGCGTAGAGGGGGCCCGAGCCACCCGCGAGCGCGTCGTCGAGGGAGTCGGCGATCCCCTTGCCGACCTCGATCCGGTCCACGGGCCAGCCCGCGTACTTCAGCCGGACCGCCATCTCCGGTGCCCTGGTGCCGCTGCAGACGACTCGGCGCACCGACCCGGAGAGGAGCTCGAAGTCCGCGTCCCAGATCCAGGAGACGTCACGGCCGTCGGCGATCCGGTCGTTGAGGGCGAGCCAGAGGTCGAGGCCGCGCTCGTTCGCGCCGGCTTCGAGCCGCAGCGTGCGCAGGACCTCGTTGGCGCCGGCGGGGTTCTTGACGAGGAGGATCGAGACCGGCCGCTCGCCGACCTCGATCGTCTCGACGCGGCCGAAGACCGCCCGCATCCCCGCGAGCGCGGTCGCGGCCGCCTGCAGCTCGAGCCCGAGGTCGCGGGCCGCCGCCAGCGCCGCGAGCGCGTTGTAGACGTTGTAGAGGCCGGGGAGGGGGAGGCGCAGGCCGATCTCGCCCTCGGGTGAGCGCACCCTGACCCGCGCGCCGCTCATCCCCTCGAGCTCGATCTCGGTCGCGGCGATGTCGGGGACCGGGCGGTCGGCCTCGCAGTTCGGGCAGTCGTAGTGGCCGAGGTGGCCGACGAACGCCCGCTCGTAGGTGTAGGCGTGGCCGCAACGGCGGCAGTGCTTGGCGTCGTGGGCGTGCTGGAGCTCGGGAAGCGCCTGGCTCGCGTCCTCGATCCCGAAGTACGTGACCCCGTCGCGGCGGCGCAGCTCGCGGTCGCGGCCGAGGTCGGCGACGAGCGGGTCGTCGGCGTTCAGCACGAAGCGCGATCTCCCCTCGCGCTCGGCCACGACGCCCGCCCAGATGTCGGCGAGTCGCTCGAGCTCGCCGTAGCGGTCGAGCTGGTCGCGGAAGAGGTTGCAGAGGACGAGGAGGCGAGGGTCGAGCGCCTCGACGACGTGGGGGACCCAGGCCTCGTCCACCTCGAAGAGGCCCTCGGAGCCGGACTGCTCGAGGAGCGCGGTGGCTACGCCCCAGGTCATGTTCGAGCCGGCGCGGTTGTGGACCGGCTCGCGCCCGGCCGCGTGCAGCGCGGTCGCGAGCATGCCCGCGGTCGTCGTCTTGCCGTTGGTGGCGCTGATCACGGTCGCCCCCGCGGCGAGACGCTCGCCGAGCACGGCGAGGGCGTCCGGCTCCATCCGCAGCAGCATCCGGCCCGGCAGCGTCGTCCCGCCGCCGCGGCCGGTGCGGCGGCTGAGCCGGCCGACCGCCCGCGCCAGGGCGACCTTCGCGCCGAAGGCGGCGCTCACGCCGGCGGCGTCTCGGGCGCGATCAGGCGGAGCGCCCCGGGCAGGAGGCTGATCGTCGCCGGCAGATCGGTGAGGTGGTCGCCGTCGGCGTAGACGGCGAACGGCCGGTCGGCCCCGACCACGACCTCGGCCGCCCGCTCCACGTGGACCTCCGGGTTCTCCGTGTGGTCGCCCTTGAACACCTTCGGCAGCTGCGAGAGGAAGCGGAGCTTGCCGACGTGCTCGGTCCAGACCACGTCCAGGAGGCCGTCGTCGAGCTTCGCTCCGGGGGCGATGAACATGCCGCCGCCGTAGGCCTTGCTGTTGGCGACGGCGACGGAGTAACCCGTCACGACCCGCTCCTCGCCGTCGAGCTCGAGCGTGAACCGCGCGGGCTTCCAGCCCGCGAGCGCTCGCAGGGCCGCGTACAGGTAGACGAGGTTGCCGCGCAGCCACCTCGTCTCGTTAGCGATCCGGTTGGCGTCGGAGTCGAAGCCGCAGCTCGCGATGCAGAGGAAGCGCCGGCCGTTGGCGTCGCCGACGTCGATCGTCCGCGTCGTGCCCGCGGCGATCAGCGCGGCCGCCGCCTCGGGCTCGGTGGGGATGCCGACGACGCGGGCCAGGTCGTTGCCGCGGCCGCCCGGCATCACCGCCAGCGGCACCTCGCCGCCGGCGAGGGCTCCGCCGACCTGGCCGATCAGCCCGTCGCCGCTCATGACCACGGGGATCTCACCGGCGGCCGCCGCCGAGCCCGCCTCCTCGACCCCGTGCTCGAGGTTCCTCGTCCGCACGAGCCGGTAGGCGAGCCCGTTCGCGGTCATCGCGGCCTCCGCGCGCGGCAGCAGCTCGCCGACCCTGCCGCCGCCGGCGGAGGGGTTCACGAGCAGTAGGTATCGCCGCTCGTCGTTCACGCGGGCTGACTCTACGGGACGTCCTCGGAGCAGCGGAACGGACCCGGTAGCCTGGCGCGCGATGCGGCCGAAGGCGCCAATCCTGCTGCTCGCGACGCTCGCGCTCGCGCTCTTGGGCTGCGGTGGCGACGATGAGACGACCTCGACCGCGGCGTCGGACACGGGCTGCACCGAGGTGGAGGACCCGGCGCCCAAGGAAGTGAAGCTCGAGAAGCCCGATCTCGAGCCGCCACCGGCCGGCACCACGGCGACCTTCGAGACCAATTGCGGCAGCTTCACGGTCGAGCTCGACACGCGGAACGCGCCGCGCACCTCCGCCTCGTTCGCCTACCTGGTCGAGGAAGGGGTCTACGACGACACCGCCTTCCACCGCGTCGTCCCCGGTTTCGTGATCCAGGGCGGCGATCCCTCCGGCGACGGCACCGGCGGCCCCGGGTACTTCGTCGACGAGCCGCCTCCCCCCGACACCGCCTACACCAAGGGCGTCGTCGCGATGGCGAAGTCGGCCGCCGAGCCGCCGGGCCGCTCGGGCAGCCAGTTCTACGTCGTCACCGGCGCCGACGCCGGGCTGCCGACTGACTACGCGATCCTCGGCAACGTCGTCGACGGCGAGGACGCGGTGAGCGCGATCGAGGACCTCGGCGTCGCGGGCGCCGACGGGCCGCCTTCGGAGCCGGTCGTGATCTCGAAGGCGACGCTCGACGAGGGCTGAGGC
This sequence comes from Solirubrobacterales bacterium, assembly GCA_036375215.1. GTDB lineage: Bacteria > Actinomycetota > Thermoleophilia > Solirubrobacterales > 70-9 > DASUSH01. The sequence goes on along the minus strand of DASUSH010000064.1, from coordinate 19,810 downwards.
AGGCGCCATGGCGTCGCTCGAGGGGATCGAGGCGATGCTCGTCGACCTCGACGGGGTGCTCTACGTCGAGGACAGCCCCGTTCCCGGGGCGGCGGAAGCAGTCGGCCGGCTCCGCGAGGCCGGGCTCGGGCTCCGCTTCGTCACCAACACGACCGCGCGCTCGCGCGCGCAGACGCTCGAGAAGCTGGGCCGCCTGGGCTTCGAGGTCGAGCCCGACGAGCTGATCACGCCCGCGGCGCTCGCCCGGCGGCACTGCGCCGAGCGCGGCCACGAAGCCGTGGCGCTGATCATGAACGACGACGTCAAGGACGACTTCGGCGGGCTGCGCGAGGTGGGGGAGGGCTCGGGCGAGGAGCCGGACGCGGTGATCATGGGCGACCTCGGCGAGGCCTTCGGGTTCCCGATCCTGAACCGCGCCTTCCGGATGGTGATGGACGGCGCCGAGCTGATCGCGCTGCAGAAGAACCGCTTCTGGCTCACCGACGAGGGGCTCTCGCTCGACGCGGGCCCCTTCGTGGCGGCGATCGAGTACGCGAGCGGCAGGGACGCCTATGTCGTCGGGAAGCCCGCGCCGGCGTTCTTCGAGGGCGTCCTGGGCGGGCTCGGCGCCGATGCGGGGGACGCCGCGATGGTGGGCGACGACGTGGAGTCCGACGTGGCCGGCGCGATGAACGAGGGACTCGCCGGGATCCTGGTCCGCACCGGGAAGTACCGCGAGGCCTTCGTGCGCGAGTCCGGCGTCGAGCCGACCGCGACGGTCGACTCGATCGCCGACGTCCCGGGGCTGATCGGCGCGTGAGCCCCGAGCGCGACCCGCTCGAGCCCGAGCACTTCGAACGCTCCGTCCGCGGGCGGACGCTGCGCGGCGAGGCGCTCGGGGAGGGCCCGCCGGTCGTCCTCGCCCACGGCCTCACCGCGACGCGCCGCTACGTGCTGCACGGCTCGCGAGCGCTGCCGCGCAAGGGCTTCCACGTCGCCTCCTACGACGCCCGCGGCCACGGCAGCTCCGATCCCGCGCCCGAGGGGGAGGGCTACGGCTACGAGTTCCTGGCGGCGGACCTGGGCGAGATCGCCGACGAGGTGGCGGGGGACGGGCGGGTGATGCTCGTCGGCCACTCGATGGGCGCCCACACCGTCGCCGCCTGGGCGCTCGCCAACCCGGAGCGCGTCGGCGCCGCGGTCTTCGCCGGCCCCGCGACGATCGGCCTCGAGCCGCCCGCGGACGTGCTCGCGGAGTGGGACGAGCTCGCCGACGGCCTCGAGGGCGGGATCGAGGGGTTCCTGGGGGTCCAGGTCCGCCAGGGGCTGGCGCCCGAGTGGCAGGAGCCGATCCAGCGCTTCACGCGGGCGCGGCTCCGGGCCCACGAGCACCTCGGAGCGGTCGCGCAGGCGCTGCGCGAGGTGCCGCGCTCGGTGCCCTTCGACGGCATCGGCGAGCTCGAGAACCTCGACGCCCCGGCGCTCGTCGTCGCCAGCCATGACGTCGCCGACCCGGCGCATCCCTACGCCGTCGCCGAGGCCTGGACGGAGGCGTTGCCGAACGCGCGCCTGATCAGCGAGGCCGAGGGCGAGGCGCCGCTTGCCTGGAAGGGCGGCAAGCTCTCGCGGGAGATCGCCCGCTTCGCGGCCGAGGCGGGGTTCGCCGAGACCTGACCCTTCGGGGTCTGACCCCAAAGGGACAGGTCGGGACGAAGTCATCGGCGCGGCGCCCGCGGGGTTCCCATACGATCGCGCGCCTCGTGGGGGATGGGCAGTCGATAGCCGCCACGGGCGGGGGTGGCTGAGATGCGCGCGATCGTCGTCGGCGTGCTCGCGGCGGTGCTCGCGCTGTTCGCGCTCGCGAGCGATGCCGGCGCCGAGGAGATCCTCGGCTGGAACGAGGACGCCGTCGGTGGGGAGCACGGCGTCTCGCCCGACCAGTACGCCGGCCTGGTCCGGGTCGCCGGCGGGAACGCGATCCGCACGAACCTCGACTGGCGGGTCGCCGAGCCCGGCCTCGACGCGTGGGACGAGTCGTGGTGGTCGAAGTGGGATGCGCTCTACGACGCGGCGCTCGAGCGCGGGGTGAGGCCGATCTTCGTCGTCGGCTTCGCGCCGCGGTGGGCTCGGGAGCCCGGGGTGGGCTGCGACGGGCCGGTGACCCTGCCGCTGATCCACGCGGCCGTCGGCCCCTGCGAGATGCCGCCGCGCCCGGCGATGGACCTGGAGTGGGCGGAGTACGCCGCCGAGGTCGCCCGGCGCTTCCCGCGGGCGACGATCGAGGTCTGGAACGAGCCCAACACCGACGACTTCTGGCGCCCGGCGCCCGATCCGAAGCGCTACGCCGAGCTGCTCACGCTCGCCTACCACGCGATCAAGGCGACGAGCCCCGGCACCGAGGTCGTCTCGGGCGGCCTGCTCAACGTGCGCCGGACCGACCCCCTGAAGGGCGAGGTCTCGGTCCGCGACTTCCTGTCCGTCGCCTACGCGTCGCTGCCTTCGATCGAGGGCAGCGCCGATTACATCGGCCTCCATCCCTATCCGGTCGGGTCCTCCGTCGGCCCCGGGAGCCGCTTCCGCCGCGCCTTCGGCGACCTGCGCGCGATCCGCGACGCGCACGGCGACCGCACGCCGATCCTCGTGACCGAGACGGGCGTCTCGACCGCCGACCTGGTCCTTGCCCGAGAACGACGCCAGGCGAACGCGATCGAGCGGATCCAGGCGCAGGTCGAGTCGATGCCCGACGTCGCCGGCGTCGTCTATCACCGCGTGATCGAGCCCCTCGACTCGACCGTGAACCCGCGCGAGCACGGCTACGCCTGGCTTCGCTTCGGTGGCTCCCCGCTCCGGCCCCGCCCGGTCTTCTGCCGCTTCGCCGCGGCCGCCGGGCACGCCTACCCCGGCTGCTGAACTTACCCCGAACAGGTGGTATAGCCGGCGCTTATCCGGCGCCCGTATGCTTGATCCCGTGACCGACGACGGCCACGCGATCCACTACTCCGCGGTCGAGCGGGGCACCCCCGTGCTCGATTCCGAGGGGACTCGGGTCGGCACGGTCGACGAGGTCGTCGACAACTACAACGAGCACATCCTCGACGGCATCGTCTTCGAGGACTCCGATGGCCGGCTGCGCTTCGTCGACGGCCCCGAGGTGGCCCGGACGGCCGAGCGGGCGGTCACGCTGACGATCACCGCCGCCGAGGCGGCCGAGCTGCCGCCGCCGCAGAAGGCGCCGCCACGATTCAGCCCAAGCCGCTCGCGGGGGCGCCTGAGCCGCCTGTTCGGAGGGGGCTGGAAGAAGCATTAGGAAATTGGGGCGTTTTCCTTGACGCCTCAACTAAATGTGATATTCTTACGCGTGGTGTGGTGCCCTGGCGGGTACCACGGAATCTTCTTGCTCCGTTAGTCGCACCGCCCATGTCGCGGACAGGAGCATGTGAACCGGCGCGTAACCCAGCCGCGAGGCCAGGGTAAACGTGACTCCGAGCCAGGCGCTCGGAGGGGAGGACCGGGACAGCGCGACGGACCCCGAACACGCCGAAATCAAAGAGGGAAAAGACAAAGCCAAGATGCGAAGGACCCGAAACAATTCCGAGGCACGCGCCAACAGCAGGCGCCGCGGAGAGCATCCCGCCAGCGCCTCGTCCGTTACTCGCGACCGGCGCCGTCCGGCCGAGCACGCGCCCGACGACCTGGGGACGCCGGAGAGCTTCCAGCTCTTCCTGAACCAGGCGGGCCGCTTTCCGCTGCTCACCGCGGCGGAGGAGCTCGAGCTCGCGAAGGCCATCGAGCGCGGCGATCTCGCCGCGAAGGAGAGGCTGGTCAATTCGAACCTGCGTCTCGTCGTCTCGATCGCCCGCCGGTACCAGGGCTTCGGCCTGCCCCTCCCGGACCTCGTCCAGGAGGCGATGCTGGGCCTGATCCGCGCCGTCGAGAAGTTCGACTGGCGCCGCGGCTACAAGTTCTCGACCTACGCGACGCTGTGGATCCGCCAGGCGATCCAGCGCGGCCTGGACAACACCGGCCGCCCGATCCGCCTGCCGGCCCACATCGCCCAGCAGCAGCGCACGCTGGGGCGGACCGAGGCCGAGCTGACCGCGAAGCTCGATCGCGAGCCGACCGACGAGGAGGTCGCCGAGAAGTCGAAGTTCACCGCCGAGGAGGTTGCCGCCCTGCGCGATCTCTCGCGCGTGACCAACAGCCTCGACGCGACCGTCGGCGACGGCGACACCACCTTCGGTGAGCTGCACGCCGACGAGGAGACCCCCGCGCTCGACGAGGAGGTCATCGACCGCCAGCGCGAGCGCGCCGTCGCCCAGGCCCTGGGCCAGCTGCCCGAGGCCGAGCGCAAGGTGCTGGAGCTCCGCTTCGGCACCGCCGGCGAGGGCGAGGTCTCGCTCCGCGACGTGAGCCGCCGGCTCGAGATCCCGCAGGCGCGGGTTCGCGAGCTCGAGGCCCGAGGCCTGCGCCGGCTCGCCGGCAACAGCGCCCTCGACGCCTGGCGCGAAGCGGCCTGACCAGTTCCGTAAAGCGATTGGATCGAGCCCGGCTCCGGCCGGGCTCGTTTCGTTTTCAGGGGCTCTGAGCCCGCGCCTCTGCCTCGTGGATCGAGCTTGCCGCCCTGACCGGCCCCGGGATCAGGGCGGCTCCGGCGATCACCAGGAAGAAGGCAGCCATCCGGCCCACGATCTCCACGGTCCCCGAGCCGATCGGGTCCCGGAACACGAGGATGCCGCCGACGATCGCGACGAGGTTGGCCGCCACCGACGTGAGCGCGATCACCTCGACCCCCGGCCCGATCTGCAGGCCGCGGGCCGACGCATAGAAGGCGACGACCGAGGCGATCACCGCGGCCGCGGTCCACGGGCTGATCAGCTCGAGGATCCCGCTCGCGGTGTCGTCCACGAGGAACTTGATCGCGATGTCGGAGATGCCGAAGAGGGCCCCGGCGACGGCGCCGAGGATCATTCCCTGCGCGGCGGAGGGGATCCGGTGGTGCGTCGAGGCCGACGCGACCGCCAGGCAGGCGACGAGGCCACCGCACTCGATCGCGATCAGGGCCGCGACCGCGTAGTGCCGGGGCGGGCCGTCCGACTCCGAGGTCAATCCGATGACCACGAGTCCGACAGCCGTCAGGGCCACGCCTGCCCACTGGCGCCGGCCGAGGCGAAAGCCGAAGAACCGCTCGGCGAACACCGCGAGGAAGACCAGTCCGCCCGAGAGGACCGCCTGCACGATCGAGAGCGGGGCGAGCGCGAGGGCGCCGACGTGGAGGACCCAGGCGCCCACCGCGACGAGCCAGCCAAGCGCGAACCAGCGTGAGCGAAAGAGGTCCGCGGCGCTGCGCAGCAGATGGCGGACCCGGACGGGGGGCGCGAGGACGGCGCCCCGGTGCTTGAGCAGGAAGCCGACGCTCGTCGCGATCGCGGAGGCGAGGGCGAGGGCGATGCCGGCGATCACGTCGGGCGTCGTCCCACGGTCATGGTGCCACGCGGGTTCTCAGTTCCGGTGGGGCGCAGCCCTCGCCCCCGCGAGGAGCCCCTCGGCGCGCTCCGCCTCTCGCTGGAGCCGGCGCAGGCGATCGGGGCTGGTGGGGCTCGGGCCGAAGACCTTGGCCCGGTAGAGCCGGTAGCGCTCGTCGGCGTGCCGGGCGTTTGCCTCGAGCTCGGCGAGGCGGCGGTCGTGACTCACGAGCTGCTCCTTTCATTTCGCTCCCCTCGAATGATCTGCCGTCGGTGGAGAGGGAGACGCAAAAAGAACCCAGGGACAGCCGTGCCCCAAGGATACCGCCGGCCTGACCGGCCTCACATGGATTCGGAACCGAGCTCGGCCAAGCGCCGGGCTCGTTTCGCTCTGCGGTGGGGGAATGCTGCTTACCGGCTCAGACCGGCGGCCGCGAGCGCATCCGCCTGGTCCCGGAAGATCCGGAGGTGCCGCAGCTTCTCATCATCGACGCGGACGATCCAGCCCAGGGGTTGCTCGTATGGGACACCGCTTTCATGGCCAACCAGATGCACGCGTCCGAGCGCGACGACCTCGCCGCCTCCGCTGTCCCGGAACTCGTCGATGACGATTTGCCAGCTCTGAAACTGCTCGTCGACCTCCTCGGTCCACCGACGAAAGCCCTCCGGCCCCCGGTATGGCTCGGGCTGAAAGCGGCTCTCGATCTCGACCTCCGGGTGGAGCTCCTCACCGAGGAACCTCTCGCCACGGTTCCAGCGATCGAACCAGGTCTTGACGAGCTCGACGTTCTCGGCCGACATCCGGCGTCGATTATCCCGTGCTGCCGGGGGCTCCGCTACGCCGTGTCGATCGTTCCGACGACGTGGGCGCGCTCGCCGTCGGGGCGCTCGAGGCTGAAGTCCCAGGCGCCGTCGCGCCGGCGGTCGGCGAGGCGGGCCTTGCCGGGAATGCGGAGGGGGGCCTGGAAGGCGACCTCGCTGGTGTGGGAAGCCGGATAGCGGCCCTCGAAGGCGGCGAGGCAGCGCGCCAGGGTCCACATGCCGTGGGCGATCGCGGAGGGGAAGCCGAAGAGGCGGGCGGTGAGTGGGTGCAGGTGGATCGGGTTGCGGTCGCCCGAGACGTCGGCGTAGCGGCGGCCGACGTCGCCGGGGACCTTCCAGACGGCGGCCGGCTCGAGCGTGCCGGGCTCGATCCGCTCGGCCAGCGGGTTGGGCGGCGCGGACTCGTCGGCGCCCGAGCCGCGCTTCAGGTAGTTGGAGTGCTCGAGCCAGACCAGCTCGCCGTCGAGCTCGACCTCGGTGACCATGTCGAGCTGCTGGCCTCGCTGGTGCGGCCGGAGGTTCTCGGCGCGGACGCGCACGGTCGGTCGCGCGGTCAGGGGGATCGCGGCGCGCTGCTCGATCCGGTTCCCGATGTGGACCATGCCGAGCAGCGCGAACGGGAAGGCGCGCTCGGTCATGAGCGACATCTGGAGCGGGAAGCCGAGGATGTGCGGATATGTGGGCGGCAGCGTGTCGCGGATGCCGAAGCCGCAGACCCGGTCGTAGGCGGCGAGGTGGTCGGGGTCGATCTCGACCTCCGTCTCCTCGACGTGGTGGTCGGGGAGCCCGTCACCGCCGCCGGGGATCAGGGGCCCGACGATCGCCTTGGCGTAGGAGGGGAGGAGGGAGCGCGCCACGCCGACGGCCTCAGGCGCCGATCAGGGCCTGGCCGCAGACGCGCACGACGTTGCCGTTCACCGCGGTCGAGGCGGGGCTCGCGAGCCAGCCGATCGTCTCGGCGACGTCGACCGGCTGGCCGCCCTGGACGAGGCTGTTGGTGCGCCGCCCGCCCTCGCGGACGGCGAGCGGCATCGCGGCGGTCATCGCGGTCTCGATGAACCCCGGCGCGACCGCGTTGATCGTCGCGCCGCGCTCGCGCAGCATCGGGGCGAGGGCGCCGACCATGCCGATTATCCCGGCCTTCGAGGTCGCGTAGTTGGACTGCCCGCGGTTGCCGGCGATCCCGCTCACCGACGAGACCGACACGAGACGCCCGCCGGCGCCGATCAGCTCGCGCTCGAAAAGCTCGCGGTTGAGCCGCGTCTGGCTCGCCAGGTTCACGTCGAGCACGGCGTCCCACTGGTCCTCGCTCATGCGGCCGAGCGTCTTGTCGCGCGTGATGCCCGCGTTGTGGACGAGCCCGTCGAGGCGGCCGTGGCGCTCGGCGACGTGGTCGGCGAGCCGAGCGGGGGCCTGCGAGTCGGTGACGTCGAGCTGAAGCGAGGAGCCGCCGATCCGGTTCGCGACCGCGCTCAGCGCCTCGCCGGCGGCCGGGATGTCGACGCAGAGGACCTCGGCGCCGTCGCGGGCGAGGACGGTCGCAATCGACTCGCCGATGCCGCGGGAGGCTCCGGTGACGGCGACGACGCGGCCCGCCAGCGGCGCGTCCCAGTCCTCGGGGACGACGACGTCGGCGGCCTCGGTCGCCTCGACGCGGATCACCTGTCCGGACACGTAGGCCGAGCGCGCCGAAAGCAGGAAGCGCAGCGTGGACTCGAGCCCGGGCTCACCGCCGCGCGCCACCTGGAGGGTCTGGGCGGTGGATCCGCGCGAGCCGACCTCCTTGCCCACCGAGCGCACGAAGCCCTCGATCGCGCGCTGCGCGATCGCCTCGTCGGGCGAGTCCGCCTCGGCGGGCGGCGTGGTGAGCACGACGACCCGCCCGCTGCGCCGCAGCGCCCGGACTACGGGGTGGAAGAACTCATAGAGCGCCTTCAGGCGCTCGACACCGTCGATGCCGCTGGCGTCGAAGACGATCGCGGAGAGGTCGGGGTCCTCGCCGCCGGACGCGGCCGCGGGGCTGTCGAGGATGTGCGCGCCGATCGATCGCAGGACCTCGCGCGCGGGCTCGGTGAGCCGGCCGCCGTGGGCGCCCCCGAGCAGGACGGGCCCGCTCACCACCGGCTTGCCGGGCTCGTGGCGCTCGAGGATCGGCGGGGTGGGGAGGCCCAGCGTGCGGGTGATGCGCCCGCCCACCGGCGAGTTCGCGATCGACTGGAAGCGGTCGGCCGGGCTCACGCGGGCCGCTCCAGGATCGCGGTGACGCCCTGGCCGCCGGCGGCGCAGATCGAGATCAGGCCGCGGCCCGAGCCGCGCTCGGCGAGCAGCTTCGCGAGCGTGGCGACGATCCGCCCGCCGGTGGCGGCGAACGGGTGGCCGGTCGCGAGGGAGGAGCCGTTCACGTTCAGCCTGTCGAGGTCGATCGAGCCGAAGGGCGCTTCCAGCCCGAGCTGCTCGGAGCAGAAGGCGGGGTCCTCCCAGGCCTTCAGCGTCATCAGCACCTGCGAGGCGAACGCCTCGTGGATCTCGTAGAAGTCGAAGTCGCCCAGCTCGAGCCCGTTGCGCGCGAGCAGGCGCGGCACCGCGTAGAGCGGCGCGCCGAGCAGGTCGTCCCCGCCGTGGACGAAGTCGACCGCGCCGGTCTCGGCGTCGACGAGGTGCGCGAGCACCGGCAGCGAGCGCTCCTCGGCCCACTCCTCGCTCGCCACCAGGACGGTGGAGGCGCCGTCGGTGAGCGGGGTCGAGTTCGCCGCCGTCATCGTCGCGTCCGGCCCCTCGCCGAAGACCGGCCGGAGCTTCGCGAGCTTCTCCATCGTCGAGTCCGGGCGCAGGTTCTGGTCGCGCTCGAGGCCCAGGAACGGGGTCATCAGGTCGTCGAGGAACCCGCGGTCGTAGGCGGCGGCGAGGCGCTGGTGGCTGCGCACGGTGTGCTCGTCCTGCTCTTCACGGCCGATCCCCCAGCGCTTCGTCGAGATCGCCTGGTGCTCGCCCATCGAGAGGCCGGTGCGGGGCTCCTCGTTGCGGGGGATCAGGGGCACGATCTGGCCCGGGCGAAGGCGGGTGAGCAGGCGCATGCGCTCGGGCACCGACTTCGCCTTGTTCAGGTCGAGGAGGAGCCGGCGGAGGTCCTCGTTCACCTCGATCGGGGCGTCGCTAGTGGTGTCGACGCCGCCCGCGACGCCGCACTCGATCTGGCCGAGCGCCACCTTGTTGGCGACGTGGATCGTCGTCTCCAGCCCGGTGCCGCAGGCCTGCTGGACGTCGTAGGCGGGCGTGTCGGCGGCGAGTGCCGAACCGAGGACGCTCTCCCGGGTCATGTTGAAGTCCCGGCTCTTCTTGAGGACGGCGCCGGCGGCCACCTCGCCGAGCGTCGCGTCGCGCAGCCCGAAGCGGCTGACGAGCCCGTCGAGGGCGGCGGTGAGCATGTCCTGGTTCGAGGCCTCGGCGTAGGCCCCGTTCTGCCGCGCGAACGGGATGCGGTTGCCGCCGAGGATGGCGGCCGGGCGTCGCGTCGAAGCGTTCATGACGCGGTTGGCATACCCGCTTCGCCGAGGAGCATGCCCGCGTTCGGCAACTCCTCGCCGATGTCGGCCATCGAGGTGCGGCTCGCCTCACCGCCGGGGAGGCCGATCGGGGCGGCCAGGACCGCGTCGGGGACGCCGAAGGCGTCGACGAGGTCGGCGGCGTCCGGGCGCAGCGCCCAGCAGAGCTCGTTCACCGCCCGTGTCACCAGCTTCGACCGCGTCGAGGAGATCCGGCCGTGCTCCTGGTACCAGTCGCGGTTGGCCTCGATCGTCGCCAGCGCGTGCAGGTCGCAGAGGCGGCCGAGCACCTCCTCGAGCCCCGGGTCGCCGCAGTCGTCGATCGCGGTCACGAACGACTCGAGCACCTCGCGGTCGACGTGCGCGCGGGCGGTGGCGAGAACGTGGTCCTGGGCCGCGTTGAAGACCTCGAAGGGCTCGGCGCCGTCGTCGATCCCGCGCTTCAGGCGGCGGGCGACGCCGGCGAGCATGTGGTCCTCGCGCCAGCGGAAGAGGTTGAGCTGATACTCGCGCTCGAGCAGGTCCTCGTCGCGCTCGCGGCTCGGGATCAGGTCGTCGGTGAGGCGCTGGAGGAACTCGCGGCCGCCGGTCTTCTCGACCACCGTCTCCCACGCCTGGCCGGCGTAGAAGCCGGCGGTCTCGAATGGGTTCATCTCGCCGAACTCGTCGCGGAAGCCGGTCAGGAGGCTCTTCGCGACGAGCTGAAGCAGGATCGTGTTGTCGCCCTCGAAGGTGGTGAAGACGTCGGTGTCCGCCTTGAGCTCCGCGAAGCGGTTCTCGCTCAGGTAGCCGGCGCCGCCGCAGCACTCGCGGCAGGCCTGGATGGTCTCGGTCGCGTGCCAGGTCGCGACCGCCTTCAGGCCGGCGGCGCGGGTCTCGAGCACGCGCCGCTCCTGGTCGACGTCGTCGCGGCAGAAGATCCGGTCGAGCTCGGCGACGACGGAGATCTGCGCGAAGCTGAGCGCGTAGGTCGTCGCCAGCGCGGGCAGCAGGCGCCGCTGGTGGACCCGGAAGTCGAGCAGCGGCATCTCCTCCTCGGAGTCCGGCGGGCCGAACTGGCGGCGCCTGGTGGCGTGGCGCACGGCGATCGCGAGCGCGGACTTCGTCGCGCTGATCGAGGCGCCGCCAACCGAGACCCGGCCCTGGATGAGCGTGCCGAGCATCGTGAAGAAGCGGCGGTCGGGGTTCTCGAGCGGGCTCGAGTACTCCCCGGCGGCGCTCACCTGCGCGTAGCGGTCGAGCAGCGCGTCCCGCGGCACGCGGACCTTGTCGAAGGTGAGCCGCCCGTTGTCGACCCCGTTCAGCCCGAGCTTGTGCCCGCAGTCCTCGATCGTGACCCCGTCGCAGACGGTCCCGTCCTCCTCGCGGATCGGGACGAGCAGGGCGTGCACCCCCTTCACGTCGCCCCCGACGACGAGCTGGGCGAAGACGGCGGCCAGGCGGCCATGGTCGGCGGCGTTCCCGATGTAGTCCTTGCGGTCCTCGGGCTTCGGGGTGTGGACGACGAACTCCTCGGCGTCGGGGTCGTAGGTGGCGGTGGTCCCGACGCGCTGGACGTTCGAGCCGTGGCCGGTCTCGCTCATCGCGAAGCAGCCGGGCAGCTCGAGCGTCGCGATCGACTTCAGGTGGGCCTCGTGGTGCTTGCGGGTGCCGAGGTGGTGGACGGCGCCGCCGAAGAGCCCGAACTGCACGCCGCACTTGACGAGCAGAGAGAGATCGGAGTGCGCCAGGGTCTCGAAGGCGGCGATCGCGGCGCCGACCTGGTCGAAGCCGCCGAACTCGCGCGGGAAGAGCAGCGAGGGGCCGCCGGTCTCCGCGAGCTCGCGGGCCCACGCCATCACCTTCTCGCGGTACTCCGCGGTGGGTAGGGGCTCTGGGGCCTTCTCGAACTCGGGCCGGGCGAGGACGGCGCGCACGTGCTCGCGGACGAGACGGTGCTCGCCGTCGAGGTAGATCCGCAGTGCTGGGGCGTCGACGCTCATGACCCTTACATCAATCGATGTTACGGTCGATGTTACAGTCCCGGCCCTCGCAAGGCTCAAGTGGCGCTCTCCCTGCTGACAGGCTTCCCGGGCTTCATCGGCCGCCGGCTCGCGGCGCGCCTGCTCGCGGGCGACCCCGAGGAGCGGATCGTCGCCCTCGTCGAGGCGCGGATGCTCGAGCCCGCGCGCGCCGCGGCGGCCGAGATCGACGCCGAGCGGCTCGAGCTCGTCACCGGCGACATCACCGAGCAGGGGCTGGGGCTGGCCGACGAGGACCGCGAGCGCCTGCGCGCCGAGATGCGGCGCGCCTACCACCTCGCCGCCGTCTACGACCTCGCCGTGCCGCTCAGCGTCGCCCAGCGGGTGAACGTCGACGGCACCGGCAACGTGCTCGACTTCTGCGCCGCGGCGGAGTCCCTCGAGCGGCTCACCTACGTCAGCACCGCCTACGTCGCCGGGCTGCGCACCGGCGTCGTCTACGAGCACGAGCTGAGCCTGGGCCAGGACTTCAAGAACCACTACGAGTCGACCAAGTTCCAGGCCGAGGTGTGGGTCCGCGAGGTGATGGACCGGGTTCCGACGACGATCCTGCGGCCCGCGATCGTCGTCGGCGACTCGCGGACCGGCGAGACCCAGAAGTTCGACGGCCCGTACTTCATTTTGCGCACGATCGCCGAGGCCGAGAAGCGGGGCCGGCCGGTTCCTCAGTTCGGCCGCTCAAACGCCCACTTCAACGTCGTCCCGGTCGATTTCGTGGTCGAGGCGATCGCGGCCGCAGCCACCGATCCCGGCGCCGAGTCGGCGACCCTGCACCTGACCGACCCCGAGCCGCTCACCGCCGCCGAGCTCACCGAGGCGCTGTCGCGGGAGTACTGCGGCCGCGATCCGAAGTTCCGCATCCCGCCCTCGCTGGTCGCGAACTCGCTGCGTATGAAGTGGGTCCGCGACCGGTTCGGCGGGGCGCCGCGCGAGTCGATCGTCTACCTCAACCACCCCGTCACCTTCGACACCCGCCGGGCCGTCCGCGTGCTCTCGCCCCACGACCTGCGCCCGCCGAACTTCCGCGACTACGCCGCCGCGATGGTCCGCTTTTTCCGCGAGCACGAGGACGACCCCGCGCTCGTGCCGGGGCGCGACTGACTCAGACCGTCAGGCGCCGCTTCATCTGCGCGAGGAACTCCTGCGAGAAGCCCGGCACGCGTTCCAGGTCGTCGACGCTCGCGTAGCCGTCGTTCTGCTCGCGGAACTCGATGATCCGCCTGGTCTGGGTCACCGACATGCCGAGTGAGCGGAACTCCTCGGAGCTGCCCGAGTTGAGGTCGACGACGGTTCCCGGCGGCGCCGGAGCGGGCGCGGGAGAGAGCGGCGGCCTCACGAACGGGCCCCGAGCGGCTTCCTCCGCCTCGGCCTGCTCGCGAACCTGGGCGGGATGGATCCCGTGGCGCCGCATCGAGCGCGCCCGCAGCCAGCCGCCGATCGCCGCGAAGGCCGCGCCGAGCACCGTCGTGACCACGACGAGCAGGATCGGCGGCTCGGGCAGGTGCGCCTCCGCGGTGGCCCCGTGGATCTCGTGCGCGATCAGGATCGAGGCGCCGAAGACCGAGCCGGCGATCACGCCACGACCGGCGCCCGCCTTGGCGCCGACGTGGTCATAGCCGGCGCCGACGCCACCGACGATCCCGATCACGGAGAGGACGAGGTAGGTCGTCTCCGAGACGCCGAGGAAGTATCCGGTGACCGCCCCGAAGGCCGCGGGGAGCACGACGACCAGCACGAACCGCAGCGGCCGGGGGTGCTCCTCGAGGAGCGGGATGCGCGCCATCGAGCCGACCCTACCCGCTGATCGCGGGATTCCGGCGTGCCGGGCGTCGCGAGGCGGGGCTAGCGGTCCGCGGGAGAGGGAACCGCCTCGAGCACGCCGAGCAGGTCGCCGACGCCGCAGACCAGGAGGCGCTCCTCGTCGACCTCCACCCACACGCCCGCCGAGGCGGGGAAGACGACGTGGTCGCCGGGCTGGACCGGCATCGAGACGCCGACGTGCTCCCACCAGTCGAGGCCCGGGCCGACGGCGAGCACGATCCCCTGCTGCGGCGGCGGGTCGTGGCTTCCGGGCGGCACGACGAGGCCAGAGCGGCGCATCCGGTCCGAATCGAGCTCCTTGATCACGATCCGGTCGAAGAGGGGCCGCAGCTGGTGACGGCCGGCCTCGACGCCCAGTCCCTCAAGGCGGTTGCTCATCGTCCCGAAGGATATGCGGCGATGCCGCGGACGGGCCCGGATCGAGGCCTCAGCTGACGAAGACGACGACGATCGCGAAATAGACGGCGATCGAGAGCAGGTCCTGGATCACGGTGGCGAGCGGGCCCGAGCCAAAGGCGGGATCGCCGCCGAAGTGGTGGATCAGGGCGGGAAGGGCGATCGCGACGAGCGTCGCGATCGAACAGCTCGCGAAGAGCGCGACGCCGACGGCGAGCGCGACGTCGGCGTCGCCCCAGCCGGCCAGCGCGAAGGCGACGAACACCGCCCCGATGATGACCCCGACGATGAGCCCGGTGAGTAGCTCGCGTGCGAGCACGGCGCGCGGGGAGACCCCGGCCGCCATCGCCCTGATCAGCACCGTCTCCGTCTGCGTGCCGACGGCGTCCGCCATGTAGACGAGGCCCGGCAGGAAGAACGCGAGCAGGACGTTGGTCGAGAGCTCGTCCTCGAACGCGCCGACGAGCACCGCCGAGGACATCGCCCCGGCGAGGCCGATCAAGAGCCAGGGGAGCCGGTGGATCAACCGCCGTTTGACCGGCTCCTCGGCGGCCAGCCGGGCGCGGCTCGAGCCGGCGAGATAGCCGCCCAGCCGCGCGAGGTCCTCCGCGTGCTCCTCGAAGAGGACGTCGAGCATCGCCCGAGGCGGGACGAGGCCGCGGAACCGCCCCCGATCGTCGACCAGCGCCAGGCTCGATTCCTCGTGCGCGAGCATCCGGTGGGCGGCGAGCTCCTGGTTCGCATCCGGGGCGGCGACCGGCGGGTTCGGATCCATGATCTCCTCGAGCGGCGCCTCGGGCGCCGCGGCGAGGAGCCGCTCGATCGAGACCAGGCCGACGAGGCGCTCGTCGTCGAGCACGACGACCTCCTCGGCGCACTCGAACTCGCGGCCGATGATCCGCTTGCGGACCTCGCCGGCAGGCTCCGGCGCGGAGGCGGTCGGCACGCCCCACGTGGCGCGGTCGGAGACGAGCCCGGGCCCCGGGCCGGGGGTGGGTTCGCTGACGGTGGAGTTCACCGGCCCGATGATCGCGCCTGGAGCGGAGCGAACCGCCAGCGGCTCCCACACGTGGCAGCAGCGGGCTTCAGCGCGCGGCGCGGGTCAGCCGCGCACGTGCTCGCACCGGCGCAGGCGGTCCTTGCCGCGCTTGGCGGCGACCGAATCGTCGCCGGGGCCGCAGTCGACGCGGTCGCGGCCGCCGCGCGCGGCGAGGATCACGTCGTCGCCGGCGCCGCCGCGGATCGTGTCCGGGCCCAGGCCGCCGCGGATGCGATCGCCGCCGCCTGCGCCCAGGAGCCGGTCGGGCCCGGCGCGTCCGCGGATGCAGTCGGCGCCGGCGGTGCCGCGGATCCGGTCCTTGCCGCGGGTGCCGGCGACACGGTTGCAGCCACGACCCCCGTCCCCGCCGTTGGCTGGCCAGGCGTCGTTCGTCAGCCGCACCGCGTAGAAGCCGCTGTAGCCGTCCGAGTACCAGATCTCGTTTCGATCGGGGACGAACGCGGGGCTCGACATCGCCCAGTTCGAGGCCTCGAACCCGGGGGAGTCGCGCTTCGGGATGGGCGCGTTGAAGTAAGCGATCTCACTCGGGTCCTCCGGATCGCGAATGTCGAAGACGCGCAGCCCGGAGAGGATCATCGAGCAGGCGACGATGCCGGGGTCGGTGCGATCGGGGACGTTGCAGTAGTGCCCGCCGTAGCCCTGCACGGGCAGCTCGGCCCCCGGATCGTGCTGCGCCTCGGCGAGGTTCTCGGGCTGGTGCACCCCGAGGCGCAGGTTGGAGATCACGCGGGGGGCGGCCTCGTCGCCGATGTCGATGATCCGCCCGGCGCCGATCTTGCCCCCGGTCGACTGCGTGCCTCCGTACTCGTCGATCTCGACGAGGTAGGGATGGCCCTTGACCGTGATCGGGATCGCGTTCTGGGGGATGCTCATCGACTCCCATTGCAGCCGCGCGATCTCGCGCACCGAGGGGTTGGGGACCCGGTCCTGGATCTCCGAGACGTCGAGGATGATGAGCCCCGAGTCGACGCCGGCTACGTAGGCGCGGTTGCCGTCGCTGGAGATCGAAAGCCCGTGCGAGTCGTAGTTCCCGTACCAGAGGGGGACGGGCCGGGTTGGGTCGGCGATGTCGACGGCGACGATCGTCTCGGTCGCGGGGGAAGCCGAGTAGAAGGTCCGGCCGTCCGGCGCCATGCCGCTCTCGTGGCCGAAGACGCCGACCGGCGTCGTCGAGCGCAGGACCGGGTGACGGCAGTCGGCGGAGACGTCGTAGACGTCGACGATGCCGGGCGCGAACCCGGCGTTGCCGGCGACCGCGGCGAGGATGCCGCGCTCCTCGGAGAGCACGAGCGACTCGTGCGGCGAGAGCATCGCTGGGGTCAGCAGGCGGTCGGTCAGCTTCGGGTCGGCCGGGTCGCTCATCTCGAGCACGTTCACGCCGGCCTCCTCGTCGAAGATGTTGGTCGGGTACATGAGCGTGGTGTCGTAGTAGGCGCACTCGTGGCCCGCCGCGTCGACGTAGCGCTCGACCTTGAAGCCGCCCACCGTGCCGAGGGGCGTTTCCTTCCCGTAGCGGCCGATCTGCTCCGTGTTGCACGTGTAGCCCGCGGCCGCCCGGCCGCTCTCGTGCTCGGCGCGGCTCACGCGGCCCTGGACGCCGGTCTCCGGCCGCGACCCGGGGCCGCAATCCGCCTCGGGCGTCGGCAGGAGGGGCGGCTCGAGCGCCTGACGGATCGGGAGCGAATCGGGCTCGTCGGAGGGCGGCGGCTGGTGGCCGAAGGCCTGGGGAGCGATGAACAGCGCGCCGAGTAGGAGGCTCAGCATCGCCCCGGCTGTCCGGCGGGCGGTGACCACGCCGGGATCGTACGCCGGGCGTCGGCACGCCGCGCCGGTGCGAGCGGCCTCAGCCCGCCGAGCCGCCGCGCTCCCGGATCCGGCGTTCCTCGCGCTCGATCTCGGATTCGGTGATCGGCCGGCGCACGAATACATCCCAGGCGTTGCCGGCGACCCCGATTCCCCAGCCGAGCAGGACGAAGACCGGCCAGAAGAACCCGTCGGGCGAGGTGAGGGCCCAGATCCCGATCAGGACGGCGTTCACGACGACGTAGATGAACACGTGCGTCGTGAAATCGCGCTTCTTCTTCAGGCGGTCGATGGCCTGGGCGCGGATCGAATCGCCTTCGGGGCTTGACTCGGCTTCACTCATCGGAGCCTCCGTGGTTGGTCGCGGGACGTCGACATCGCTACGACCGAGGCTAAGCGCGACGCGCCGCGGGCTCCTCCGCAATCACCACCGGGCCTTCTCCGCAGTCGCTACGGACCTCGTGCTCAGACGCCGAGCAGGGAGCTGAAGCCGAGCATCGCCGCCGCGCCCACGAAGGTTCCGACCCCGGTGAGCCGCCGGTCGTCCCGCCACCCCTGCGGCACCAGCTCGACCGCGACCAGGGCCAGCATCGCGCCCGCGGCGAACCCGAACGAGACCGGCAGCAGGGACGTGATCTCCTCGACAAGCACGAACGCGATCGCGGCCCCGATCGGCTGCGGGATGCTCGTCGCGGTCGCCGCCCAGAACTGCCTCGCGGTGGAGTCGCCCGAGGCCTGCATCGGGATCGCCACGCTGGTCCCCTCGGGGATGTTCTGGATCGCGATCGCGACGACGACGAACAACCCCAGGCCGGCCGTCTCGGACGCGTAGGCCGTTCCGATCGCGAAGCCCTCCGGCAGGCTGTGGACGAGCAGGACGGCGAAGACGAGGATCGCGGTGCGACGCGTGGCACCGGCGAGCTCGGGTCCGCCGACCCCGCGGTGCTCGATCCAGCTGCGCGCCGCGGCCAGGAAGCCCACGCCGGCGAGGGCGCCGAGGCCCACCTCGGACGCGGTGCCCTCGTCGAGGGCGGGGAGGAGGAGGCCGGCGATCGCGGCGACGGTCATCACCCCCGCGGCCACGCCGAGCAGGGCGGGGCGAATCGCCGCCGCGCGCTCGCCCAGGAGCAGCACCGGGATCACTCCCAGGCCGGTGGCGACACAGGTGAGGCTCGCGATGAGCAGGAGTTCGAGCACGCGGTCGGTCGTAAGCTAGGACGGCGAGCGAACTCGGAGATGGAGCGCGGATGAACGAGAACGACAGTAAGCCGAAGGTCTTGATCATCGGCGGCGGCATCGCCGGCCTCGAATCCGCGCTCGCGCTGAAGGGGATCTGCGGCGATCGGGCCGAGATCGGGCTGATCGCCCCGAAGAACACCTACACGTACCGCCCGCTCGCGGTCGCGGAGCCCTTCGGCCTCGCCGAGCACTTCCGGATCAACCTCGGTGTGTTCGCGACGAGCCGTGAGGTCGACCTGCAGCTCGGCGAGGTCGACCGGGTCGACACCGACGGCCGCGTCGTGCACACCACCAACGGGACGAGCTACGACTACGACTTCCTGATCGCCGCGACCGGGGCGAACCGGAAGCCGACGCTCAGCGACGCGATCTCCTTCGTCGACTTCGATGGCGTGACCCAGTTCAAGCACATGCTCTTCCGCCTCGAGCGCGGCGAGATCGAATCGGTCGTGTTCTGCGCCGGGGCGACCGTCGGCTGGTTCCTGCCGATGTACGAGCTGGCGCTGATGACCGCCACGTTCGCCGATGAGCGGAACGTCCAGGCGGAGATCTCGGTGGTGACGCCGGAGTCCGCGCCGCTCGTGGCGTTCGGGACCCGAAACAGCGCCGACGTCGCGAACCTGCTCGAGAGCGCCGGGATCCAGGTCCGCACCGGGGAGCACCCGGTCGCCTTCGAGGACGGGGAGCTCCGGCTGATCCCGGAGGGCGCCGTGGCCGCGGACGAGGTGGTCGCGATGCCCACTCTCGAGGGTCCGTCGATCCCGGGCCTGCCGGCCGACCAGTCCGGATTCATCCCCGTCGACGAGGCGTGCCGCATCGAGGGACACGAGCGCGAGTTCGCGGCCGGCGACGCGACCAACTTCCCGGTGAAGCAGGGTGGGATCGCCGCGCAGATGGCGCACGCCGCGGTGCGCGCGATCGCGGTCGAGCTCGGCGCCCTCTCCGACGCGGAGCCGTTCCGGCCGACCCTCGACGGCACGCTCCTCACCGGCAAGGGCGCCCATCACCTGCACCAATCCCTGACGCTCGGCGTGAGCGAGGAGAGCTCTCGTCAGCACCTGAGCAGCACCTGGCTGCCGATGGCGAAGGTGACCGCCCCCTTCCTCGTCGACTACCTCGCCGAGCACTCCGACTTCCCGAGCGGGCGAGGCGAGCTGCGCAGCGACGAGATCGCCGAGGGGCTCTCCGACGAATGGGAGCGCCCTGCCACCGGCCCCTGAGCCGGAACCCCGTGGCGGGTCCGTAGCGGCTACCTAGTCGGTCCGGTGGCGAGCACCGATGCTCCGGTGAGCGTCGCGACATAGGTTCGAGCCTCGCGCGAACAGCCGCCAAGGAGGAAGCCAGATGTTCAAGATCGTCGTCGGCGTCAACGACCGGGACGAAGCGCTCGACGCGCTCCGGCTGGCGCGCGAGATCGCCGCGGTGGAGGGCGCCGAGGTGATCGCGGCCGCCGCATTCGAGTACTACGCCGCGGATGTCATGACCCTCGCCTACCCGGAGGCCCAGCGGGTCTTCTACGAAGCGGTCGAGAAGCGCGCGGAGAGCGCGCTCGCGGGCGTTCCGTACACCCTCACCCGGCTCACGGACTCGCCCGCTCACGGGCTCCAGCACCTCGCCGAGGCCGAGAAGGCGGACCTGATCGTGCTGGGGTCGACCCACCGTGGC
>DASUSH010000063.1:0-24317 GCA_036375215.1 Solirubrobacterales bacterium | reverse complement strand
ATTCCGCCCAAGGCGTGCGAATACGCCCTTCGTAATGGCCAAGGTCATCGCCTTCACCAATCAGAAGGGCGGCGTCGCCAAGACGACCACCACCCTGAACCTGGCCGTCGCCTTCGCCGAGTCCGGCCACCGCGTGCTCTGCATCGACCTCGACCCGCAGGGGAACCTGACGATGAGCCAGGGGATCGATCCCGACAAGGTCGAGAAGAGCCTTTACGACGTGCTCGTCAACGACATGCCGATCTCCGAGATCATCGTCAAGCGGGAGATCGACATCGCGGTCGCCTCGATCGACCTGGCCGGCGCCGAGATCGCGATGAGCACCAAGATCGGCCGCGAGCGCTCGCTGGAGAAAGCGCTGAAAGAGGTCTCCGGCGACTATGACTTCGTCTGCATCGACACGCCGCCGAGCCTGGGCCTGCTGACGATCAACGCGCTGACCGCGGCGAACAAGGTGATCGTCCCGGTCCAGTGCGAGTACCTCTCGATGCGCGGCCTGGTCCAGCTCCAGAACACGCTCGAGATGATCCAGGAGAACCTCAACCCCGGGGTCGAGATCGAGGGCATCCTGCCGACGATGCTGGACTCGCGCACCGTGCACGCCAAGGAGGCCGTCGAGATCCTCGAGGAGAACTTCGGCGACCTGGTCTTCAAGTCGCGGATCCGCAAGGCGGTCAAGTTCGCCGAGGCGCCCGTCCGCGGCAGCAGCGTGCTGAAGTACGATCCCAATGGCAATGCGGCTTCGTATTACCGCGATCTTGCCGAAGAGGTATTGACACATGGCTCGTCGAAATAAGCGCGCGAGCATGAGGGAGGGGCCGCTGGCCGACCTCTTCCGCTCCACCGAGCCCGAGCCCGAGGAGGAGACCGGGCAGCACTCCGAGGATGCGGGCGACGAGGTCTTCGACTACGAGGGCGAGATCGCCGACCCGCCCGAGCCGCCGGCCCGGCCCGAGCGGCCCGCCCGGCCCGAGGCCGAGACGATCATCGCCGACGATCCGCCGGCCCCGCCGCGCGAGCCCGAGCCCGAGCTCGGCGACGTCGCCGCCTACCGGACCGATCCCGAGGAGCCCGCTTACGAGCCCCCCGAGGCGAAGGAGCGCCTGCGCACCGTCTTCTCCCACCAGCCGCAGGCCGACGAGCCCGATGGCCCGATGTACGGCCGCGAGCAGCCGCGGCGCTCCGCGATGGACACGCCGTCGATCGCGATGCCGACGATCCGCGTGGTCGGCGTCGGCGGCGCCGGCGTCAACGCGATCAACCGCATGATCGAGGCTGAGATCCCCGGGATCGAGTACCTCGCCGTCAACACCGACCTGCAGTCGCTGCAGCAGACGACCGCGGACGTCACGGTCCACATCGGCAACCAGCTGACCCGTGGCCTCGGCTCCGGTTCCGACCCCTCGCTCGGCTTCAAGGCCGCGTTCGAGGAGCAGGACCGGATCAAGCGCCTGCTCAAGGGCTCCGACCTCGTCTTCGTCGCCGCCGGCGCCGGCGGCGGCACCGGCACCGGCGCGGCGCCCGTGATCGCGCGCCTCGCCCGCGACGTCGGCGCGCTCACCGTCGGTATCGTCACCAAGCCCTTCGGCTTCGAGGGCACGCGCCGCTCGAAGCAGGCCGACGACGGGATCGAGGCGCTCGCCTCCGAGGTCGACACGCTGATCGTGATCCCGAACGAGCGGCTGCTCTCGGTGCTCGCGCGCAACACCTCGATGATCGAGGCGTTCCGGGTCGCCGACGACGTCCTCCGCCAGGGTGTCCA
Source organism: Solirubrobacterales bacterium (assembly GCA_036375215.1). GTDB lineage: Bacteria > Actinomycetota > Thermoleophilia > Solirubrobacterales > 70-9 > DASUSH01. The sequence goes on along the minus strand of DASUSH010000063.1, from coordinate 22,555 downwards.
GGGCGTCGCCGAGCTCGTCACGCTGCCCGGCCTGATCAACCTCGACTTCGCCGACGTGCGCACGACGATGCGCGACGCCGGCCAGGCCCTGCTCGGCATCGGCATGGGCACGGGCGACAACCGCGCCGTCTTCGCCGCGGAGCGCGCCGTCTCCTCGCCGCTCCTCGAGACCTCCGTCGACGGCGCCCGCTCGATCCTGCTCTCGATCACCGGCGGCCCCGACCTCTCCCTGATCGAGGTCTCCGAGGCCGCGCGGGTGGTCCAGGAGGCCGCCCACCCGGACGCCAACATCATCTTCGGCGCGAACGTCGACGACGACCTCTCCGAGCAGGTCTGGGTGACGGTGATCGCGACCCGCTTCGACCGCCAGGGCCGTCGCCGCGACGGCAGCTCCAAGGGCCTCGACCGCGACATCGTCCGGCCCTCCGGCCGCCGCAGCCACACCGAGCGCCAGCCCGGCTCGGGCACGAAGGATCGCGAGGGCCGCCCCCGCGACCTGAACATCGACGTGCCCGAGTTCATCCCGTCGCAGTAGGGGCGACCGACCTGCCACCCGAGGGGTCTGACCCCAAAGGGTCAGGCCGACCTGCCACCCGAGGGGTCTGACCCCAAAGGGTCAGAGCATCACGTGCACCGGCCGCCTCACCCCGTAGGCTCGCGGCGATGACGGGCACTCGGGGCTGCGTTGCGGCGGGGCATCCCGTGACCGCGGAGGCAGGCGTGGAGATCCTGCGGGAGGGCGGCAACGCGGTCGACGCCGCGGTCGCGGCCGTGCTCGCCTCGTTCACCGCCGAGAGCCCCCTCACCGGCCTCGGCGCCGGCGGCTACATGCTGGTCCACGACCCGGGGATGGGCGACCCGGTCCTGCTCGACTTCTTCGTCGAGGTCCCTGGGCGGGGCGGGGTGGAGCGCGGCGCAGAGCTCGTCGCCGCGCCGGTCTACTTCACCTCGGACCAGCCCCAGATCTTCCACATCGGCGCCGCCTCCTGCGGCGTCCCCGGCACCCCCGCGGGGCTGGAGCGCGCGCTCGAGCTGTTCGGCTCGGCGCCGCTCTCCGAGCTCGTCGGCGCCGGCGTCCGCGCCGCCCGCGACGGCGTCCGGCTGACCACGCAGCAGGCGTACTTCCTGGCGATCCTCGAGCCGATCCTCTGCCACGCCGCGGAGGGCCGGGCGATCTACGCGCCCGACGGGAGGCTGCTGCGCGAGGGCGAGGTGCTCCGGATCCCCGAGCTCGCGGACGCGCTGGAGCGCTACGCCGCCGAGGGCTGCGAGCCCTTCTACAGCGGCGAGGTCGCGCACGCGATCGCCGACTGGGTCACGGACCGTGGCGGCACCCTCACCTTCGCCGATCTCGAGACCTACGAGCCGATCTCGCGCGAGCCGGTGCGCGGCCGCTTCCGGGGCCGCGAGCTGCTCACCAACCCGCCGCCCTCGTCGGGCGGCGTCCTGATCGCGCTCGCGCTCTCCCGGCTCGACCGGGTCGACCGGATCGGCGTCGAGCAGGTCGTCGAGACGATGATCGCCGCCCAGGAGGAGCGCACGGCGGAGTTCCTCGACGGGCTCTACGAAGACGGGTTCGCGAACCGCTTCCTCGCCGATCGGCTCGGCTCGACCACGCACATCACGACGGTGGACGGCGACGGCCGCTGCGCGAGCGTCACCTGCTCGAACGGGACCGGGTCGGGGTTGATCGTCCCCGGCACCGGCGTCCACGTGAACAACATGCTGGGCGAGCAGGACCTGAACCCGCACGGCTTCCACCGGCTGCCGACCGGCGCGCGGATGCCGTCGATGATGTCGCCGACCGTCGCCCTGCGCGACGGCGAGCTCGAGGTCGGCCTCGGCAGCGGCGGCTCGAACCGGATCCGCTCGGCGATCACGCAGGCCCTGCTCGGCATGCTCGACCGCGGCCTCGGCGCGCAGGAGGCGGTCGACGCCCCGCGGGTGCACTTCGAGTCGGGGATCGTCCACGCCGAGCCCGGCGTCGACGAGGCCGCGCTCGCCCGCCTGGCCCGCGGCGGGCTCGAGATCGCCCGCTGGCCAGACCACAACGTGTTCTTCGGCGGCGTCCACGCCGTCCAGCGCGACCCGGGGTCGGGCCGGCTCGAGGGGGGCGGGGACGCGAGGCGCGGTGGCGCGGTCGCCTGGGCCTGAGCGCCGAGCTAGCTTTCGATCGGATGGCGGCCGAGCTCGAGGACTACGCGAAGGAACGGGGGCTCGCCCACGAGGTCGAGCGCGAGCTGCGCGCGGTCACGCCCCTGCTCCTGAGCGACGGCAAGGGGAGCACACGCGACGTCGCCGAGGGGAGGCTCCCGGGCGGCCTCGAGGGGTTCGTCGCCCACCACCGCTACGCCTCCTCGGGCTCGGGCGGGCGCGAGCTCACCGTGGTCGTCTCGCGGGTCCCCGAGAGCCTCGGCTTCGTGCGCGCGCTCTCCTGCCGCAGCCGCGAGGTCGAGGTCGCCCGCTCCTATGCCAAGCTCGAGTTCCTCGGCCGCTGGCGCGAGCTGACGCTCGAGAGCACGCGCTTCAACGAGCTCTACGAGCTCGAGGTGCTCGAGGGCCAGCGCGAGGCGTGGGTGCGCCAGCTCTTCTCGCCGGCCTTCATCGACCGCCTCGCCTCGGAGGCCGCGGACGGCTTCTGCTTCGAGCTGAACGAGGGCCACCTCTGCGTCGCGGTCCCGAAGCACCTGAGCGAGCCGGCCGACCTCGACGCACTCTGCGCGGCCGCCGCGGACGTCGCCGCCCGGATCCGGCAGGAGTCACTGGAGGACGTCGGCTCGGGCGAGGAATACGCCGGCGAGCGCGCCTACGAGGCGAAGCTACGCGAGCAGGTCGCGAAGGTCGCCTGGCCGGCGCCGCCGCAGACCGCCCGCCAGGCCGCCCGCTCCTACGCGAACCGCTGGGGCCTCGGCGTGAAGACCTACGCCAGGGCGCTCGCCTGGGGGACCGGCATCGGCGCGATCGGCGCGGGGGTCGCGCTGGTGGTCCCGGGCCTCGACTCCTCGACCTCGACGATCCTCGCGATCGTCGCCGGCCTGATCGGGCTGCTGGCCTTCATCCTCGTGATCATGGCCGCGGCCGGCTCGTCCGCCGCCCGTCTCGGGGTGGAGGCGTTCGCGGTCGAGTTCGCCCGCAGCCACGGCTTCGAGCTCGAGGACCGCTACGAGTTCCACGCCCGCCTCGCGCAGGTGCCGCTGCCGGGCCGCGCCCAGCACGCGATGCGCGGGACGCTGCCGTCGGGGATCCCGGCGACGCTCGCCTTCTGCGACGACGCCGCCGAGATGTTCTCCCACGGCCAGCGGATCGCCTACATGGCGAACCGCCCGCTCGCCTCAGACGTGATCGTCGCCGAGCTCGGCCCGACCAGGCCGGACGCGGGAGACGGCCTCGGCGCCGGCGTCCCGGAGGGGCTCGAGGCCGAGCTCCACGGCGACACCCTGGTCGTCTGGCGCCCGGTGCCGGGCAACCTCGACCGCAAGCTCACCGACGTCGAGGCCTTCATCGCGACGGCCGACGCGCTCGTCGCCGCCGAGGCCCGCCCGGCGCCGGCGAAGCGGCGCTAGAGCGGCGCGTGGCCGTTCGTCTGCGCGGTCTCGGCGAGCCGCTGCGAGCGCCGCACCGCCTGTAGCACGGCCTCGAGCGCCCGGGCGAGGATCCGGATGCGCTCGCCCTCGGAGCGGGTCTCGAGCAGCTTCTGCTTGGTCTCCGGCGGCAGCGTGATCCGCGCCGCGATCGCGTAGGCGTCGCCCTCGCCGGGGTCCGCGACGTCGTCGGGGTCGTCGGCCGCCTCGCGCGCGAGCTCGTCGAAGGCGGCCCGGGCGCGCGCCGAGGCGTCCGGGTCCTGCTCTTCGGGCTCGTCCTCGAGCTCGATCAGCTCGACGGTCCCGGCGGGGAACTCCGGGCGCTCGTGGCGCTCGGTCACCGTGAACGGGGAGCCGCCCGCGACGACGATGTTGAGGCGACCGTCGTCGAAGCGCTCGAGGACGTCGGCGACCGCGGCGGTGCAGCCGACGTCGGCCGCGCCCGAGTCCTCGTCGGTGAAGACGATCCCGAACGGCTCGTCGCGCTCCATCGAGTGGGCGACCATCGCCTTGTAGCGCTCCTCGAAGATGTGCAGGGGCAACAGCTCGCCCGGGAGCAGCACGACCGGCAGCTCGAACAACGGCAACTCGATTTGCGCCACGCCTGCGATTGTATGGACGCCTTGACCGTCGATTTCGAATCCGAGGGCCTGCTCGAAGGCCTCGACGGCGACGCCCGCGAGGCGCGCCTCGACCTGCTCACCGAGCTCCACGACGACGGAATCCCGCTCGAGGAGCTGCGGGCGGCGGTCGAGGAGGACCGGCTCGCGCTGCTCCCCGTCGAGCGCGTCTACGACCCGCCGGGCGAGCGCCGGACGCTTGAGGAGATCGCCGAGGAGGCGGGGGTGCCGATCGACTCTCTGACCCGCTATCAGCGCGCGCTCGGCCTTCGCGTCCCCGAGCCCGACGAGCGCACCGCCGGCGAGCACGACCTCGAGATGGCGAAGCTCGTCCGCGGCTTCCTGGACGCCGGCCTCCCCGAAGACGGCCTGCTCGAGGTCACGCGCGTGATCGGGCTCGCGATGTCGCAGGTCGCCCGGGCCGTCTCCCAGCTCACCGCGCAGACCGTCCTCGCCGACGCCGAGTCCGAGCGCGACGTCGCGATCCGGCTCGCGAAGGCCGCGAAGGCGCTGACGCCGATGGCGAACGAGATCTTCGACCACGCCTTCCGCCTCCACCAGCTCGAGGTCCTGCGCAGCGAGGTGGTCGGCAGCGAGCAGATCGCGTCCGGCAGGCTCGCCGGCTCGCAGGAGTACACGATCGCCTTCGCCGACCTCGTCGGCTTCACCAAGCTCGGCGAACGCCTCGACCCCGAGGAGTACGGCGCCGTCACCGAGCGCCTCGCCGAGCTCGCCGCCGACATCGCGGAGCCGCCGGTGCGCCTCGTCAAGCTGATCGGCGACGCGGCGATGCTCTCGTCGCGCGAGAACGCGCCGGTGATCAACGCCGCCCTCGCCCTCCAGGCCGCGGCGCAGGAGGGCGAGGAACTGCCCGAGCTCCGCGTCGGCGTCGCCCGCGGGACCGCGCTGCCCCGCGCCGGGGACCTCTACGGCCGTGCCGTCAACCTGGCCAGCCGGCTGACGGCGATGGCCCGCCCCGGCAGCGTCCTCTGCGACGAGTCCGCCCACGACGCTGCCGAGGAGGGCTTCTCCTGGTCCTACGTCGGCTCCAAGCGCGTCAAGGGCATCCGCGGCCAGGTGAAGCTCTTCCGGGCCCGCGAGCGGGGCGCGAACGACTAGGCGAGCGCCGCGGCGGCGGCGCGCTCGCCCGACCGCACGGCGCCGTCGATGTAGCCGGTCCAGCGGGTCGCGGTCTCGGTGCCGGCCCAGTGGATCGGGCCGACCGGCTCGCGGAGGGCCGGCCCCGAGGCGGTCCAGCCGCCGGTGGCGAAGTTCGCGACCGGGCCGCCCCCGCTCCACTCCTCCGCGGCCCAGTCCCGCTCGATGTAGCGCTCCGCGGCGCGCGCCTTCGGCCCGAACAGCGACTCGAAGGAGCCCAGCACGGCGGCTCGCCGCTCGGAGGCGCCGAGCCTCGCGAACCGGCGGGCGTCGGCACCGCCGACGAAGCCGACGAGCGCGCCGGGCGAGCCGTCGGGCGGCGAGTTGTCGAACGTCATCGTCACCGGGCCGGCCTCGTTCAGCGCCTCGCCGGAGAACCCGTCCTCGCGCCAGAACGGCTGGTCGTAGAGCGCCACGCACTTGACGAGCCAGCCCGCGGGCATGCGCTGGGCGAGCTGGCGGCGGGCAGGGGGGAGGCCGGGCTCGAACTCGATCCGCCCGACGAGCGGCGGCGGGACCGCGACGATCGCGCGGCGTGCCCGCACCCGGTGCCCGTCCGCGTCGACGGTGACCCCCGCGGCGCCGTGCTCGATCCGGCGCGCCGGGGCGCCGAGGAGGACGCGGTCGCCGAGCTCCTCGGCGGCGCGGATCGCGACCAGCTGCGAGCCGCCCTCGAAGCGGTCCTGCTGCGCGCCGCCCTCGACGTCGGTGAGCATCTCGAAGCCGCCCGCCGCCCGCAGGTAGAAGGCGAAGTGAAGGAGCGAGAGCTCCTCGGGCTCGGCGCCCCAGATCGTCCGGCCGGCGACCCGCATGAGGCGCCGCGCCGTGCCGCTTCGCATCGTCCGCTCGATCCAGGCGCCGACGCTGGTCGCGTCGAGCTCGGCGGCGCCGGGCGTGTCCCAGGGTGCCTCCGGGTCGATCCTCGCCGACAGCCGGTCGAGCCGCCGCGTCGCCAGGTGGACGTCGAGCAGCGCGAGCGGGGAGAGACGCGGGATCGTGCCCGAGTAGCGGCGCAGCTTGCCGCCGACGCGCAGCAGGTTGTCGCCGTCGCCATGGGTCGGGAAGGTGCCGACGCCGAGCTCGGCCGCCATCGCGGCGATCCGCTCCTGGGTGGGCCCCACCCACTGGCCACCCATCTCGACCACCTTGCCGTCGCCGATCTCGGCGTTCACGACGCGGCCGCCGACGCGGTCGCGCGCCTCGAGCACGACCGCCTCGGCGCCCGCGGCGACGACCGCGCGCGCGGCGGCGAGCCCGGCGAAGCCGGCGCCGACGACGGCCACGTCAGCCTCGCGGGAAGCGCTCATCGGCACGATTCTCGCTTACGCGCGCTTAAGCGCGAGTTGGAAGGCTGGGGTGGACTTGGCGCTCCTCGCCCTCTTCGCCTTCGCCGCCGGTGCCGGGACGGCGCTCTCGCCGTGCGTCCTGCCGATCCTTCCCGCCGTGATCGGCGCCGGCGTCAGCGGCGGCCGGCGCCGCCCGCTGGGCGTGATCACGGGCCTCGTGCTCAGCTTCACGTTCGCGATCGTCGGCCTCGTCTACGTGATCGACGCGCTCGGCCTGCCCGGCGACTTCCTGCGCACGCTCGCGATCGTGGTCCTGCTCGTCTTCGGGATCACCCTGCTGGTGCCGCCGGTCGCCGACCGCGTCGAGGCGTGGATCTCGAGGGCGACGCCGGCGCTGCGGAATCGCCGCGGAGAGGGATTCTGGTCCGGGTTCGCGCTCGGCCTCGGCCTCGGCGTCGTCTACGCGCCCTGCGCCGGCCCGATCCTCGCCGGGGTGATCACCGTGTCGGCGTCGCAGGACTTCACGGCCGGCCGGCTCGCCGTCGCCTTCGCCTACGCGCTCGGCTCGGCGGTGGTCCTCTACGCGGTGCTGATCGGCGGCCGCAAGGTGCTCGATCGGCTCGCGCCCTACCGGGCCCGGATCCAGGTCGCGCTCGGCGCCGTGATGATCGCGGTCGCGGTCGCGATGATCGCCGACCTCGACCTGCGCTTCCAGCGCGCGATCGCCGAGGACCTGCCCGCCTTCCTGCGCAACCCGGCGGCCTCGCTGGAGGAGTCCGACCGCGTCTCGTCGGAGCTCGCCGCGCTCAGCGGCGGTGGCCACGCGGCGGTCGAGGGGGGCGGGCGCGAGGCGGCGAGCGGCGAGAGCCTGCCGGAGCTCGGCCGCGCCCCGGAGCTCGCCGGCGGGAACTGGCTGAACACGGACGGCGGCGAGCCGCTGACGATGACCGGGTTGCGGAAGGACGACCAGGTGGTGCTCGTCGACTTCTGGACCTATACCTGCATCAACTGCATCCGCACGCTCCCCGAGCTACGCTCCTGGGACGAGCAGTACGGCGACGACGGCCTGACGATCGTCGGCGTGCACACCCCCGAGTTCCCGTTCGAGCGCGAGACCGGCAACGTCGAGAACGCGGTCGACGAGTACGACATCGGCTATCCGGTCGTGCAGGACAACGAGTACGGCACCTGGGACGCGTTCCAGAACCAGTACTGGCCCGCGAAGTACCTGATCGATGCCGACGGCGAGATCCGCTACACGCATTTCGGCGAGGGCGACTACGAGACCACCGAGGCGGCGATTCGCTCGCTGCTCGCCGAGGCCGGCCACAAGCCCGGCGCCCAGGCGGAGGCGGACGCGGAGACCGCCGATCCCGGCCTGTCGACGCCCGAGACCTACCTGGGGGCCGCTCGCGCCCAGGGCTGGCTTAACGGCCCGATCGTCCCCGGCAGGCGCGACTTCCGCGGCGGCTCCCGGCCGGTGAAGCTGCCGCCGAACGGCTTCTTCTACCGCGGCGAGTGGCGGATCTCCCCCGAGTCCGCTACCGCCGGCGCGCGCGCCGCGATCGACCTGCGCTTCGAGGCCCGCCGCGTATTCCTCGTGCTCGGCGCCGAGCGGGATCCCGGCGACGTCCGCGTGCTCCTCGACGGAAAGCCGCTGCCGGACTCGGCCGCGGGCGAGGACGTGAGCGGCGCGACCGCGCGCATCGACGAGCAGCGCCTCTACCGCCTCGTCGACCTGCCGAAGGCCGGCGATCACACCCTGACGCTCGAGTTCGACCCGGGCGTGAGCGGCTACGCCTTCACGTTCGGCTGACCGGGGCTGAACCGTTGATCAACGCCGTGGCGGCACATGCCGAACCACCGGCTGCTGCGTCGTCGCCAGCTGCTCGGTGTCGAACAGGCCGCATTCGTCGATCGCCTGACAGTCGCAACCTTGCGCGGTCATGAGCCAGTCGCGCATCGCCGTGGCCCGCGCGATCAGGGCCTCAACGTCGGGGAGCTTGCGCTGTGCCAGTTCGTGGAGCCGCTCCGAGATCGGCTCGGTGCCGGCGGCGTCGAGGAGTTCGCGGATCTCATCGAGTGAGAGGCCGGCGCGCTGGGCGACGTCGATCATCGACAGGCGACGCAGAATCGAGCGTTCGTAGGTGCGCCGGCCTGAAACCCGCTCAGGCTCCGGCAGCAGGCCGATCTCCTCGTAGTAGCGGATCGCGCTCTTGCGCAAGCCCGCCGCCTGGGCGACCTCGCCGATACGAAGGGTCGTGGAGTTGGTGGAAATCGCTTGACCTCAAGTCGGCTTGAGGATCAACACTAGCTCCTCAACCGTGAAAGGAAACCGACATTGACCTCCGCGCCACCGCCAATCGCTTGCTCTCTCGACCCCCGGGCCGTGCCCGGCCGGGCCGCCTGGATGGCCAAAATCGGGCGCGAGCTTCATGCCGTCGACGCCGATCGCGCCCGGGCGACGCTCAGCTTCCCGGCCGAGCGCCGCGAGGAGCTCGAGGAGTTCGTTCGCGCCGAGACCGGCTGCTGCGGCTTCTTCGACTTCGAGCTGACGGCCGAGGGTGACATCGCTCGTCTGTCGATCGCCGCGCCCGAGGATGCCCACTGGGCAGTCCGCGGCCTGGTGACCGGCTTCGTCGCCGGCTGGGGAGGTCTCGTATGAGCCTGGAGGACGCCGCGAAGCGATTACGCCGGCTCGGCCGTCTCCCTGAGCTCCACCGTTGCGGCCATCGCCCGCGGAGCGTCGCCTAGCCGCCCGCCGCCAGCCGCCGCTCGATCGAGATCGAGTAGGCGTGCGGGCGGGCCTGGAGGATCCTGTCCTCGGAGGGCTCGATGCCGTCGGTGAGGTTCATCGGGTCGAAGACGTAGACGTCGCCCGGCTGCTCGTCGGGAAGGAGCTCGGTGAGCTCGAGGGTGCCGAGCTCGACCCGCTCGCGGTCGTCGGGCCAGGGGAGGGTGGGGTCCTCGAGCGGGTCGCCGTCGCCCGCGAGCGTGGCCACGTAGGCGAAGCGGACCGGTCCGGCGGCGATCCGCTCGGCGAGCTCCGTCTGCAGGTAGTCGGGCGCAGCCGACTCGATCTCCTCCTCCGCGAGCCGCTCCTCCCCGGCCTCGGGGACCCAAGAGAAGCGCGCCCAGCGGCGCCCTCCCGCGTCGTCCACGAGCGCGAACGCGTGCAGCGAGTAGTACCTCAGGGTCGCGTAGCTCACCGGCGGGCCGAGCGCGGGGAGGATCGCCGGCAGCGCGGCGCCGGTCTCGGGGTGCGAGCCGAGGAACTCGCCGATCCTGGCCGGGTCGGGCTGTCCCGTCTCGGGGTCCGGTCTGCGGGCCCGGGTGAGCTCGAGGAACGCCTCGGGGCTGTTGACGAAGAAGAGTGGGATCGAGACCGTGACGCTGTCGGCCGCTTCGTCGCCGGGCAGGTGCCACTTGACCGCGAGCCCGCGGCCGTCGAGGCGGTCGGCGTCGGGCAGGTGCGGGTTGCCGCTGCCGTTCGAGAGCCGCGCGGTGACGGGCACCTCCTCGCCCGCGAGGTGAGCGGCCCGGGAGAGCCCGGCGGCCTCGGGGCTCGCCCGGAAGGTCCCCCTGCAGAGCGCCCCGCGCGCGTGCACGGCCCGCAGGCCCTCGTGCGGCCCGCCCGCGAGCTCGTCAAGCGATTCGACGATCTCCTCGTACAGGCTCGCCATCGCGCCGCTAGCCGGGCTTCCTCGCCGAGAGCACGAGGTTGTAGAAGAGCGCGGGCGGCAGGCGCGGCTCGAGCAGCGAGGTGTCGACCCGCTGCAGGGCCAGGTAGCTGCGGAACGCGAAGCTCCGCCAGCGCACCGGCACCTCCTCGGGCTCGGCCGTCGACTCGAGCGAGCGCAGTACCCAGCCGTACATGTTCGCGAGCAGCTCCTCGCCGCGGATCCGGACCGAGTCGAAGCCGGCGCCGCGGAGCATCGCCGCCAGGTCGCCGGGAGCGAAGGCGTGGACGTCGACCTCCCACTCGAGGCCGTGATCGCCCCCCGCGCCGTTTTCCTCGGCGGCCGGCGCGCGGCGGCGCGGGCCGGCGCCGAGCGCGGTCCGCCACAGCGGGGCGGCGGCGATCGCGGCGCGCTTCGGCACGGCGGCGATCGTGTCGCCGTAGCGCGAGGGCTCGCCGCAGAAGACGAGGACGCCGCCCGGGCGCAGCACGCGCTCGAACTCGCCGAAGGCGCGCTCGAGGTCGGGGATGTGGTGCAGCACGGCGTGCCCGAAGACGAGGTCGAAGCTCGCGTCCTCGAACGGCAGGGTCTCGGCCTCGGTCCGGACCGTGCGGACCTCGACGCCGACCGACTTCGCGGAGGCGTCGAGCGCGGCGAGCATCCCCGGCGAGATGTCGGTCGCGGTCGGCCGCTCGATCAGGCCGAGCTGGGCGAGGTTGAGCGTGAAGTAGCCGGTGCCCGCGCCGATCTCGAGCGCGTCGCCGAACGGCGCCGGCCACTCGCCAAGCGCCTTCTCGAACTTCGCGCGCACCTGCTTCTGGCCGACCGCGCCGAGGTCGATGCCCCACTTCGCGTCGTACTCGCCGGCGGCGGCGTCGTGGTAGCGGGTGTTGACGTCCTTGATCCGCTCGGGGGTCGCCGTTGGGGCGGCTGCCATGGCGCAACTGTAAGGCCTGGCCCGCCCGGCGGGCCAGGCCTAGTCTCCACGCCGATGTCGTACGTGCAGCAGGACCAACCCGATGGGGTCCCGGCGCTCGAGCTGACCGGCGAGCGCACGCTTCCCGACGTCCCCGAGGAGAACTACTGGTACCGGCGCCACCTCGCCGTCTACGAGTGGATCGCCGAGCGCTGCCGCGGCGGCAGCGTCGCCGACCTCGCCTGCGGCGAGGGATACGGCTCGGCGGTGCTGGCGCGCACGGCGCGCGACGTCGTCGGGGTCGACGCGAACCCGGAGGCGCACGCCCACGCGAGCGCCCGCTACACGCGACCCGGCCTGCGGTTCGAGCGCGGACTCGTCGAGGAGTTCGAGGGCCCGGTCGACGCGATCGTCTTCCTGCAGACGATCGAGCACATCCACGAGCCCGGCGAGCTCCTCGCCCACTTCGCCGAGGCGGCCCGCGTCTCCTACGTCTCGACGCCCAACCTGCTGACCCTCGCCCCGGAGGGCGCCGAGAAGTCGGACAATCCTTGGCACCTGCGCGAGTACACCGCCGCCGAGTACCGCGAGCTGCTCGAGCCCCACTTCAGCCAGGTCGAGCTCCTCGGCCTCTTCCACGCCCGCAAGCTGCGAGTCCACGAGCTCGCGATCAGGGCGGGCTGGGACCGCGTGCACAAGTCGCTGCGCCTGACGAAGCCGTTCTACGACCGCTTCGTCCCCGCGATCGCCGCCTCGGACTTCGCGCTCCGCGCCGGCGACCTCGACAAGGCGCTCGACTTCGTCGCGATCTGCCATGCCTGAGACCCGCGTCGGGGACCTGGCGGTCGTCCTGCACTCGCACATGCCCTACGTCGAGGGCTTCGGCACCTACCCGTTCGGCGAGGAGTGGCTCTTCGACGCCGTCGCCCGCTCCTACCTGCCGCTGCTCGAGTTCGCCCACGACCTGACCTTCACCGTCACCCCGGTGCTGGCCGACCAGCTCGAGGCCCCCGGGGTGGGTGAGCGGCTCGTCGCGTTCGTCCGCGAGCACCGCCTCGGCGCCGCGCGGGCCGAGGCCGAGAACGCCGACGCCGACCTGCGCCCAGCCGCGCGCGCCGAGGGCGACGTCTACCGCCGCGCGATCGAGACCCTCGCCGCGCTGGGCGGCGACCTGATCTCGGCCTTCGCCGGCGCCGCGCGCGAGCGCAACCTGGTGCTGCTGCCCTCGAGCGCCACCCACTCGGTGCTGCCCCTCCTGGCCACCGACGCCGGGCGCCGGCTCCAGCTCGATTCCGGCCTGCGCTCGCACCATCGCCGCTTCGGGGAGTCGACCGGGTTCTGGCTGCCCGAGTGCGCCTACGTCCCCGGGCTGGAGCGCCTGCTCGCCGAGCAGGGCATCGGCTACTTCTGCACCGACCAGAGCCGCCACGAGGCCGACGGCGACGCGCTCGCCCCGGTCGCGACCGGGGCCGGTCCGGTCGCCTTCACGCTCGACTGGCCGACGATCGAGCGCGTCTGGTCGTGGGGCGGTTACCCGTCCGATCCCGCCTACGCCGAGTTCCACCGCAAGTCCATGGTCGGCATCCGGCTGTGGTCGATCGCGGGTGGCGCCTATGACCCCGAGGCCGCGGCCGAGCGCGCCCGCGAGCAGGCAGCCGAGTTCTGCGCGGCCGTCGCCGAGCGGCTGCGCGCCTTCCGCGCCGAGCGCGGCCGGGAAGGGCTCGTCGTCTTCGCGATCGACACCGAGCTCCTCGGCCACTGGTGGTCGGAGGGCCCGGTGTGGCTCGAGCGCATGCTCGGGCTCGCCGCCGAGCACGGGATCCGGCTCGTGCACCTCGACGCCGCGCTCGGCGAGCACGACCCCCAGCCGCGGCCGCTTCGCCGCTCGAGCTGGGGCGAGCGCAAGGATTTCTCGACCTGGGACTCGCGCGCGGTCGCGGATATCGCGTGGGCCGCCAGGCGCCTCGAGCTGCGGCTGCTGCGAGCGCTCGAGGCCAACGGGATCTCGCCGGCGTCGGCCGAGCGCGCCGCCCGCGAGCTGCTCGCGGTCCAGTCGAGCGACTGGGCCTTCCTCGACCACCGCGGTCAGGCGGGTGACTACGCCTACACCAGGGCGGTTGACCACTCGCGGGCGATGCTCGAGGCCATAGACTCCGCCGGGTCGCCCGACCCGCGGATGCGCAACCTCGCACCCGACATGAGCCTGGCTCCGCTTCGCGAGCCTTAGAGGACCAGCCAAGCACGAGCCCGAGTCGATGCCCCGCGTACTGATCCTCTCCTGGGAGTACCCACCCCTCATCGAGGGCGGGCTCGCGCGCCACGTGCGCAAGCTCTCGGAGGGGCTCTCGGCCCAGGGCGTCGAGGTCCACGTGCTCACCCGTGGCGGCGAGGAGTCACCGGCGGAGGAGGAGGTGAACGACGTCTTCATCCACCGTGTCCTGGAGCCCACCCGCCCGCGCGACCTCGGCGAGTTCGTCGCCTGGGTCGAGCGCATGAACTCGGACATGCTCGCGGCCGGCGTGGAGCTCGGCGACCGCTTCGAGTTCGACCTGGTCCACGGCCACGACTGGCTCGTCGCCGCCGCCTGCGACCACCTCGCGCGCCGCTTCCGCGCGCCGCTCGTCACAACGATCCACGCGACCGAGCACGGCCGCCACCAGGGCTGGGTCGAGGAGCATCCGCAGTCCTACATCCACGGCGTCGAGCGCTGGATCGCCAACCGCTCCGACCGAGTCGTCGTCTGCTCCTACTACATGCGCGAGCAGATCGCCGACATCTTCGGCGCCGACGAGGACCGGATCGAGGTGATCTGGAACGGGATCGACCCCGACGACCTCGCCGCCGAGGATCCCGCCGGACTGCGCCGGCTCCGCCGCGAGTTCGCAGCGCCCGAGGAGAAGCTCGTCCTGCTGATCGGCCGGCTCGTCTACGAGAAGGGCTTCCAGGACGCGCTCGAGGCGATGCCGAAGCTCGTCGATCGCCGGCCCGGCACCCGGTTCCTCGTCGCCGGCTCGGGCACGCACGAGTCCGAGCTTCGCCGCCAGGCCGAGGAGGCCGGCCTGATGGAGCACGGCACCTTTCTCGGCTGGATCGGCGACGACGTCCTGCACTCGCTCTACCGGATCGCCGACCTCACCATCGTGCCGTCCATCTACGAGCCCTTCGGCCTGGTCGCGCTCGAGGCGATGGCATCGGGCTGCATCTGCATCGCCGCCGACACCGGCGGCCTGCGCGAGGTCGTGCCGCACGACGAGGCCGGCCTGCGGTTCCCCGCGCGCGACCCCGACGCGATCGCCGACGTCGCCGAGCGCGTGCTGACCGACGACGAGCTCGGGCGCCGCCTCGTCGCCGAGGCCCACGAGCACGTCCGCCGCTTCGACTGGGACGACGTCGCCGAGCGCACGGCGACGGTCTACGCCGGCCTCATCGGCGAGCGCGCCCGCGCGTAGGCGCCGGGATAGGAGTAGCCTCCGGCTCACAGGTTCGCTCCCTCGCGACTCGGTCCTGACGGCCGAGGCGGACTGGGGGCCGGGGAGTCTCAATTGCGCGGTGCCAGGTTTACGGGTCTCATCGGGGCCGCGCTGGTCGTCGGCATGCTGTCTCCCCAGGCGTCGGCCGGCGCCGTCGACTGCCAGTACGACGGCGGCTCTAAGACGCTGGAGGTCTTCGAGGACTCCCCGACGACGATCGTGCGCAGCGGGAGCAACATCCGCGTGGTGGACCCGCCCGACGTCGTGACGTGCAGCCCCGGCGGCGCGACGGTGATCAACACCGACGCGATCGTCATCGTCGACTCGGGTCCCTCCGGCAACCTCACCACGATCGACTTCGGCGGGGGCCCGTTCGCGCCGGGCGCCGACAACGAAGGCGGCTCGAACGACGAGATCGAGTTCGGGCTCCAGGGCGTCGACCTCGTCGTGCTCCAGGGGACCGGTGGGGTCGACAACTTCCGCTTCGGCACCGACGGGGGGGTGCCGGTCGCCAACTTCAACGTCGGCAGCGAGACCGGTGGGTTCCTCAATCCGGGCGTCGACGACGACGCGACCATGTTCGACACCCAGGAGATCGTGGTGCTCGGCGGCGCGGCCAACGACGTCCTTCGCGGCGACGGCGGAGTCGGGACCGGATCCGCGTTTCAGCGCCGGCTGTCGCTGTTCGGCGGCCCCGGCGACGACCAGCTCCTCGGGGGCGACGCGGGCGACAGGATCGGCTACGCCGGCCTCTCCTCGAACGAGGATGGGAACGACACGATCGGCGGCGGGGCCGGCGCGGACCAGCTGTCCGCGGCTCCCGGCAACGATCAGCTGAGCGGCGGGGCCGGTCCCGATCGCGCGACTTACTTCAACTCACCCTCGGGACTGACGATCGATCTCGCCACGGCTGGCCAGCAGGACACGGGCGGCGGCGGTCTGGACTCGTTCTCCGGGGTCGAGAGCGTGTACGGGTCCCCCTTCGACGACACCCTGCTCGGCGACGATGCCTCGAACACGCTCACCGGCGGCGCCGGCGGCGATCTGCTCGACGGCAGGGCGGGCGCGGACGAGCTGGTGGGCGACAGCCCCGTCGCGCCCTTCGGCAGCGACACCCTGATCGTTCGCGACGGCGGCCCGGACACGGCGTCGTGCGGGCCGGAACCCGATTCGGTCAGCGCCGATCTGGCCGGGGTGGACACGATCGACCCCGACTGCGAGACGATCGATTTCGCGGCCTTCCCCCCGCCCGGCGGCGAGGGCGGGGGAGGGGAAGGCTCGGATTCGAGCGTCGACGTCACGCTGGCGGCGAGGCGGAAGCAGGATGCGGTCGAGCAACGGGGCCTGATCGTCAGGGCCGCCTGTCCGGAGGAAGACTGCGACGTCGCGGCACGGGGGTCGATCCGCGTCCCGAGGCCGCCGGGAAGGTCCGCCCGCGCCAAGGTACGCCGGGTGAAGCTGCGGCGAGCCACCGCGGCGCTCTCCGCGGGGGTGGACGAGCGGCTCCGTCTGCGGCTACGGAAACGGGGAGCGAAGCGAGTCCGGGCCGCGCTCGATCACCACCGCAGCCTGCGCGCGGTGGTCGGAGTCACCGCGACCGACGCGGCGGGGAACCGCGACTCGGCGAAGGTCAAGGTCAAGGTCGTCGGCTGACGGGCGGCGCGAGTCGCCGGAGCTCAGGAGCGGGGCAGGCCGGCGCCGCGATCGAGCTGCCCTGGCCCGGCCGGGCGGGCCGGGTCGGCCGCGCCCTCGGTGTCGGTCGCGGCCGCGGGAACGGCCGGGGGGTGGGGTTCGACCGGGTCCGGCCACGAGAGCTCCCGTGGGCTCTCGCGCATCCGGATCACCTTCGCCGGGACGCCGCCCACGACCGCGTTCGCCGGGACGTCGCGGGTGACGACGGCGTAGGTCCCCAGGACCGAGTTGTCGCCCACGTGCGCGCCGCGCAGCACGCAGGCGCCGTAGCCGATCCATACGTTCGAGCCGACGTTGACGTCGCGCATGTAGATGCCCTGCAGCCGGATCGGCCGCTCGACCTCGACCATGCCGTGGTCGAAGTCGATGAACATCGCGCGGTCGGCGATCACGCACTGCTCGCCGATCCTGACGTTGCGGTAGGCCGAGATCGTGCACTCCTGCCCGAGCACGGTCTTCTGGCCGATGACCACCTCGCCCTCGTGACAGCGGATCTTGGTGCCGTCGCCGACCCAGACGAAGCGCCCGAAGCGCAGCTTCGCGCCGCGCGCGATCTGGAGCTGCAGGTCGCGGCCGAAGAAGACCGGCCCGTCGGTCTCCATCCGCCGGCCGGCGACGGTCAGGTAGCGCCGCCACAGGTAGCGGTAGTAGAGCCGGGCGTATTTCCAGCTCAGCATGCGATGCCGGCGGGCGAACGCGATGAAGCGCAGGAGCTTCATCTCATGCAGATGAGATCAAGCCGAACCGGACGCGAAGCGGAGGATTCGGTTTAGTCATTTTCATGCAGATGAGATCAAGCCGAACCGGACGCGAAGCGGAGGATTCGGTTTAGTCATTTTCCTCAGCCTAGACTGCGCCGCCCGATGTCAGCGACCAAGGATTCACCGCTGTCCGAGCGGCTCGTGGCCGGCGACAAGCGCGCGCTGGCCCGCGCGATCACGCTGATCGAGAACGGCGATCCGGACGGCTGGGAGCTCGTCCGGGAGGTCTTCCCGCGGACCGGCAGGGCGCGGATCGTCGGAATCACGGGCCCGCCCGGCGTCGGCAAGAGCACCCTGATCGGGGCGCTCACCGCCGAGCTTCGCAAGGCCGACCGGCAGGTCGGCGTGCTCTCGATCGACCCGTCGAGCCCGTTCACCCGCGGGGCGCTGCTCGGCGACCGGATCCGCCTGTCCGATCACTTCCTCGACGCCGGCGTCTTCATCCGCTCGATGGCCTCGCGCGGCGCGCTCGGCGGACTCTCCGAGGCGGCCCTCCAGGCGGCCCTCCTGATGGACGCCTCCGGCAAGGACGACGTCCTGCTCGAGACCGTCGGGGTCGGCCAGGCCGAGATCGACATCGTCGACCACGCCGACACGATCGTGCTCGCGCTGATGCCCGGCTCCGGAGACTCGATCCAGGCGCTCAAGGCCGGTGTGATGGAGATCCCCGACGTGATCGTCGTCAACAAGGCGGACCACCCGCTGACCGACACGATGGTGCGCGAGGTGAAGAACGTGCTCGCGCTCGGCCCCGACGTCTCATGGCGGGTGCCGGTCGTGAAGACCGAGGCCACCCGTGGGGAGGGCGTCGCCGAGCTGCTCGAGCAGATCGACGCCCACCGCAGGCACATCACCGATGAGGGCACGCTGGAGAAGCGCCGCGCCCGCAACCTGCGCGCCGAGGTGATCGGCCTCGCCGCCGCAAAGCTCCGCCGCGATCTCGAGGCGCGGGCCGGCGACGACCCCGCCGTCACCGAGATGCTCGAGCGCGTCGTCGCCCGCGAGATCGACCCGGCGACCGCCGCCAGGGAGTTGCTAGAACGTGATGACGGTGAGTGACGAGACGAAGGCCGATCCCGAGCTGCCGGGCACCCTCGAGGCGCTCGCCTGGGCCGGCGCCAAGCTCGACGAGATGAGCGGCGCCGCCGCCGGGCGCGTCGAGGGCGTGCTCGTCGACGCGGAGAGCGGCGACCCGAAGTGGCTGCTCGTGCGGATGGGCCGGTTCGGGCACCACACCGCCCTCCCGTTCTCGCACGCCGTCGCGGGCGCCGGGCGGGTCTGGGCGCCGTACGACCGCGACATGATCCGCCAGGCGCCCCGGATCGACGCCGGCAGGTCCCTGACCCGGGAGCTCGAGCTCGAGCTCTGCGCGTTCTACGGGATCGCCGAGGACTTCGGCCGCGGCAGCGAGGTCGCCGGCCGGCCCGAGGGCGCGGTCACGGCCGAGCCCGCGCAGCCGAACCGGTAGGTCCGGCTGCGTGGTGCCCGCCGTCGGGCGGGCGCTAGATGTGCGGCCGTGTCTGGCCCAGGAGGTGCTCTGACTGGGCGAGGGCGATTGGCCCCGCGAGCCCGGTCGGGGTCGGCGGCGCGACGCGTCGGCGTCGCGGTGGGGCCAGGTCCCAGCGCTCGCATCCGGCGAAAGCGGCGTCGAGCCCCCGTGCCATGGCGTGCCTCCGGCGCGGCGAACTTCCCATAGTCATGCGGTCTCTCCCCGATCGATTGACCTGCGCGGCAAAACATACGGCCGCCTTCGGTCGTCTAAACGCGGCCGCCGCCGAACACGCCGCAATTTGGGGGTTCGGCGATGTCTTTTGGCTCCCCGAGCGGGTTTACGGCGTCAGCAGCCGAGCTGGCGCGCGATCACCATCTGCTGCACCTCGTCGGTGCCCTCGCCGATCGTGAGGATCTTGGCGTCGCGGTAGAAGCGGCAGACCGGGTATTCCTCGATGAACCCGTAGCCGCCGTGGATCTGCACGGCCTCCTCGGTCGCGCGCACCGCGAGCCGGCCGGTCTTCAGCTTCGCCTGGGCGGCGGTGAGGGTGAACGACTCGCCGCGGTCCTTCTCGATCGCGGACTTGTAGGTCAGCAGGCGCGCGGCCTCGATCTCGGCGGAGAGGTCGGCGATCTTCGCCTGGATCGCCTGGAACTTGGAGATCGGCTGGCCGAAGGCGCGGCGCTCCTTGGCGTAGGCGAGCGCCTCGTCGAGCGCCCCCTGGGCGAGCCCGACGCCCATCGCCGCGACCCCGATCCGGCCGCCGTCGAGGATCTGGAGGAACTGCTTGAAGCCGTCGCCGCGGCGCCCCAGCAGGTTCTCCTCCGGGACCCGGGCGCCGTCGAAGCTCAAGGGGCGGGTGTCGGACGCGTTCCAGCCCATCTTGCGGTAGGGCTCGCCCACCTCGTAGCCGGGGGTGCCGTTGGGCACGATCAGGTTCGAGATCTCGTCCTCCGCGGTGCGCGCCGTGATCGTCACGCAGCCGGAGATGTCGGTCCCGGCGTTGGTGATGAACTGCTTGGCGCCGTCGATCACCCACTCGCCGTCCGCGAGGCTCGCCCGGGTGCGCGTGTTGCCCGCGTCCGATCCGGCCTCGGGCTCGGTCAGGCCGAAGGCGGCGAGCTTGCGGCCGGCGCAGAGCTCCGGCATCCACTCGTCCTTTTGCTCGCGCGTGCCCCAGAGGTGGATCGGCATCGTGCCGAGCGAGGTGTGCGCGGCCATCGTGATCGCGACCGACGAGTCGATCCGGGTGAGCTCCTCGACGGCGAGGACGTAGGAGAGGGTGTCGGCGCCGCCGCCGCCGTACTCCTCGGGGAAGGGGATGCCCATCAGGCCGAGCTCGCCGAGCTTGGTGACGAGCTCGTAGGGGAAGGCCTTGGTGCGATCGAGCTCCTCGGCGACCGGCGCGACCTCCGAGCGGGCGAAGTCGCGCACGGTGTCGCGCAGCAGTCGCTGCTCGTCCGTCAGGTCGAAGTCCACGGGGCAGGCAGGCTAGTGCGCAACGGCGGCGAGGCGCTCGCGCGCCAAATCGCCTTCGAGCATCCGCGCGTCGCGGACCTCGAGGCGCGCCCCGCACTCGCCGCAGATGCGGCGGTCGTCCACGATCCCGCCGCATCCCTTGTGCACGATCACCGCGGGTGGGCCCTCCGGCCCGGCGCAGTGGCGGTCGCCCCAGCCGACGAGCGCGACCAGCACCGGCCAGAGGTCGAGCCCTTTCTCGGTGAGGAAGTACTCGTGGCGCTCGGGCCGCTCCTGATAGACGCGGCGCTCGAGGATCCCCTCGTCGACGAGCGCGGCGAGGCGCGCGGAAAGCACGTTGCGGGCGACCCCCAGCGACTCCTGGATCTCCGCGAAGCGGCGCTTCCCGCGGAAGACGTCGCGGATCATCAGCAGGGTCCAGCGCTCGCCGACGAGCTCGAGGGAGCGGGCGACGGAGCAGGCCTGACCCGGGTAGTCACGCGCCAGCATCGTTGTGTGATTCTCGCACAGTTGGTTGCGTCATGCAACTCACCCTGTTAGGTTCGGTTTCATCAAGCAACTGGCCGAACAGGAGGCCGCAGATGCAGCTCGAGAACCACACTCAGAACACGGACCGCGAGGCCGTCGTCGTGAACCGCAACCTCTCGATCGAGGTCACCATGGACGAGATCCTCGACGACCTCCTCTTCCCGGCCCACCGGGCCGCGGCCGGCGAGTGACGACGACGGTCGCGGCGCCCAGCGGGCTCGAGCTCTTCGAGGGTCTCCTCCGCGGCGAGCTCGAGCCCCCGCCGATGGCGAAGCTGATGGGCCTCGAGCTGGTCGAGGCCTCCGCCGGCCGGATCGTGTTCGAGTCCGAGCCCCAGGAGCGCTTCTACAACCCGATCGGCTCGGTGCACGGCGGCTACGCCGCGACCCTCCTGGACTCCGCGCTCGGCTGCGCCGTGCACTCGACGCTGGAGCCCGGGGCCGGCTACACGACGCTCGGCCTCGAGGTCAAGTACGTCCGGCCGATCACGCTCGACACCGGCCGCGTCCGCGTCGTCGGCGAGGTCGAGCACCGCGGCCGCCGGCAGGCGACCGCCTCCGCCCGGCTCACCACGGTCGCCGAGGGCAAGCTCCTCGCCCACGGCACGACGACCTGCCTGATCGCGTAGCCGCGCTGCCAAGCGACGGCGCGTTATCGGCCCACATGCGCCGGGCGGCGCTACTCGGCGAGCTCGGAGGCGAGCTCGACCAGGAGGCGCACGCCGAACCCGGTGGCGCCCTTGCCGACGTACTCGCGACCGACGTCCCACGCCGTCCCGGCGATGTCCAGGTGGGCCCAGGGGCGCTCGTCCACGAACTCCTCGAGGAACGAGGCGGCGTAGATCGTCCCGGCCTTGCGCTTCTCCGAGGCGTTGGTCAGGTCCGCGACGGTCCCCTTGGTGAGCTCCTTGTACTCCGGGTGGAGCGGCAGGCGCCAGGCGAGCTCGCCGGTGGCCTCGCCGGCCTCGCGAACGCGCTCGGCCAAGTCGTCGTCGTTCGAGATCAGCGCCGCGTAGGTGGAGCCGAGGGCGACGAGCACCGCGCCGGTGAGGGTGGCGAGGTCGACGATGCGCTCCGCGCCGAGCTCGGCGCAGTAGCTGAGCGCGTCGGCGAGGATCAGCCGGCCCTCGGCGTCGGTGTTGTTCACCTCGACGGTCTTGCCGTTGTGCTGGGTGATGATGTCGCCGGGCTTCACGGCGTGGCCGGAGGGCATGTTCTCGGTCGACGGCACGAGCGAGACCAGGTCGAGCTCCAGTCCGAGCTCGGCGATCGCGGCGGTCGCCTCGAGCACCGCGGCGCCGCCCGACATGTCCATCTTCATCTCCTGCATGCGCGCCGCCGGCTTGATCGAGATCCCGCCGGTGTCGAAGGTGACCGCCTTGCCGACGAGGCCCAGGGCGGGCGCGTCGCCCGCGCCGTTCGCCCCGGAGTAGCGCAGCACGATCAGGTGGGGCTCCTCGTCGCTCCCCTGCGAGACCGCCTGCAGGCCCCCCATCCCGAGGCGCTCGAAGTCCTCGCGACCGAGGACCTCGGCCGCGACGGACTCGTGGGCGTCGGCGATCTCCCGGGCGCGGTCGGCGAGGAAGCCGGGGGTCGCGACGTTGGACGGGAGGTTCTGGAGCTCGCGGGCGCGGTTGGCGGCCTCGGAGGCGACGCGCGCGACCTCCGCGGCGGCGCTCAGCTCGTCGGCCGAGAGCAGCTCGAGGCGCGCGATCTCGCCCGCCTCCTCGTCCTCCTCGGCGGAACGGAAGCGGTCGAAGCGGTAGGCGCCCAGCACGCTCCCCTCGACCAGCGCGGTCGCGACGGCGGGGGCCTCGCCCTCGTCGGGGAGGGCCCAGGCGATCGAGGCGGCCTCGACCCGCCGGGCCTGGCGGACGGCGAGCGCGGCGGCGA
>DASUSH010000062.1:0-28525 GCA_036375215.1 Solirubrobacterales bacterium | reverse complement strand
ACCCAGACCGGTTACGACCCCGACCACGCCCTCGCGCGCGGGGAGGTCGGCAAGGTGGGCGTCCCGATCTCGCACATCGGCGACATGCGGGCCCTGTTCGACCAGATCCCGCTCGCGCAGATGAACACCTCGATGACGATCAACGCGACGGCCGCCTGGCTGCTCGCGCTCTACGCGACCGTCGCCGAGGAGACCGGAGTCGAGCTCTCCGCTCTCTCCGGCACGACGCAGAACGACATCATCAAGGAGTACCTCTCGCGCGGGACCTACGCCTTCCCGCCGGAGCCCTCGATGCGGCTGATCGCCGACATGGTCGCGTTCACCGTCAACGAGATCCCGAGCTGGAACCCGATCAACATCTGCTCCTACCACCTGCAGGAGGCCGGCGCCACCCCGGTCCAGGAGATCGCCTACGCCCTCTCGACGGCGATCGCGGTGCTCGACGAGGTGAGGGCCCGCGGCCAGGTCTCCGATGAGGACTTCCCCACGGTGTTCGGCCGGATCTCGTTCTTCGTCAACGCCGGCGTCCGCTTCGTCGAGGAGCACGCGAAGCTCCGCGCGATGACCCGGATGTGGGAGCGGATCGGCCGCGAGCGCTACGGCGTCACCGACCCGAAGATGCTGCGCCTGCGCTACGGCGTCCAGGTCAACTCGCTCGGCCTGACGGAGGCGCAGCCCGAGAACAACGTGCAGCGGATCGTCCTCGAGGCGCTCGCCGTGACGATGGGCCGCGGCGCGCGGGCGCGGGCGATCCAGCTCCCCGCGTGGAACGAGGCCCTCGGCCTCCCCCGCCCCTGGGACCAGCAGTGGAGCCTGCGCATCCAGCAGGTCCTCGCGTTCGAGACCGACCTGCTCGAGTACCCGGACATCTTCGAGGGCTCGAAGGTGATGGACGGGCTCGTCGCCGAGCTCGAGGAGGGCGCCGACGCGGAGATGAAGGTCGTCGAGGATCACGGCGGCGCGGTCGAGGCCGTCCCCTACATGAAGGGCGAGCTCGTCGCCTCCCACCGCGAGCGCGTGCGCAGGATCGAGGCCGGCGAGCTCAAGGTGATCGGCCAGAACTCCTACACCGAGACCGAGGACTCGCCGCTGACGGTGGGCGAGGATGGCGGCATCCTGACCCCCGACCCCGAGGTCGAGCGCGAGCGCGTGGAGGCGCTCGCCGAATGGAAGGCCGAGCGCGACGAGGGCAAGGTCGAGGCGGCGCTCGCGAAGCTGGCCGAGGTCGCTGCGGACGAGTCCCAGAACCTGATGCCGGCGACGATCGAGGCGGCCAAGGCAGGCGCGACGACCGGCGAGTGGGCGGAGACGCTGCGCGAGGTGTTCGGCGCCTACCGCGGCCCGACCGGTGTCGGCGGGACGACCGCCCGCGCCGACGACGAGCTCCTCGCCGAGATCCGGGCCAAGGTCGACGAGGCCTCCGAGCGCCTCGGCAAGAGGGTCAAGATCCTCGTCGCCAAGCCCGGCCTCGACGGCCACTCGAACGGCGCCGAGCAGATCGCGGTCCGCGCCCGCGACGCCGGCATGGAGGTCGTCTACCAGGGCATCCGCCTGACCCCGGAGGAGATCGCGACCTCGGCGCTCCAGGAGGACGTCGACGTCGTCGGCCTCTCGATCCTCTCCGGCTCGCACATGGAGCTGATCCCCGAGATCGTGCGGATGCTCCGCGACGAGGGCGTCGACGTGCCGGTCGTGGTCGGCGGCATCATCCCGCCCGCGCACGCAGAGCGGCTGCGCGCCGAGGGGGTGGCGCGGGTCTACACGCCCAAGGACTTCGACCTGAACCGGATCATGGGCGAGATCGCCGAGCTCGTCTCCGAACGGGCCGACGAGCGACAGCCGACGGGCTCCGCCGCCTGACCTTGCCGAGCGAGGGGGCGCTCCGCAATGCCGGCGCCGGCCTGGCCCTGCTCGGGACCGGCATCGCGGCCTACATCGCGATCGCCGAGGCAGGGGGCGGCGCGCCCGCATGCGTCGGCGGCTCGACCGGCTGCGCGACCGTCGCCGCGAGCCCGTACGCGGACGTCGTCGGCTCGGTCAACGTCTCCGAGCTCGGCGTCGCGGGTTACCTGATGCTGTTCGGCGCGGCGCTCGTGCGCGGCGATCCCGGCCGCTTCGCCGGCGCGGCGCTCGCCCTGATCGGGCTCGGCTACACGATCTACCTCAACTACGTCGAGTTCTTCGTGATCGAGGCGGTCTGCCAGTGGTGCGTCGCGAGCGCCGTGACGATCACCGCGCTCTTCGCGGTATCGGTCGCGCGCCTCGTCCTCTACGGTGGTCGCGACGAGGCGAGGTGACGAAGCGCAAGGACAAGGACGCCCGGGCCCGGGCGCGCGAGGCCCGCCTCGCCGAGCAGCGCGAGGCGGCGGAGCGCGAACGCCGGCAGCGCCTCGTCCGCCTCGGCGCCGCGGTGCTCTTCGTAGCCGTGATCGCGGTCGTCGCCCTGATCGCCCTGAGCGGGGGCGGCGAGGGCGGCGACGAGACGATCGAGGGCGCGAGCGCCGTCGATCGCGAGCTCGAGGGGATCGACCAGTCGGGGACGGTCCTGGGCGACCCCGACGCTCCCGTCACCGTGAGGGAGTTCGCCGACCTCCAGTGCCCCGTCTGCGCGAGCTTCTCCGAGCAGGAGATCCCGGACGTGATCGACCGCGCCGTGCGCAGCGGCGACGCGAGGCTCGAGTACGTCAACTTCCCGATCCTCGGCGAGGACTCCGAGGTCGCCGCCCGGGCGGCGCTCGCGGCCGCCGAGCAGGACCGGATGTGGCAGTTCACCGAGATCTTCTACGCGAACCAGGGCTTCGAGAACTCCGGCTACGTCACCGACGAGTTCCTCACCGGGGTCGCCGAGGCGGCCGGGCTCGACGTCGAGGCGTGGGACGAGGCGCGCCAGGACCCGGCGCTCGACGACCAGATCGCCGAGGCGCAGGCGGAGGCGGCGCGCCTCGGCTTCGACGGCACGCCGTCCATGGTGGTGCTCGGGCCCGGCGGGGAGGAGAACCTCGGCACGCCCAGCTCCGCCCGGCAGGTGCTGGCCGCGATCGAGTCGGCGAGCTGACGGTCGCGTCGAGCGAGCGGGCTTTCTCGCGACGATCCCCTCCGGAAACTGCACGCCGCTTCCGCGACGGATGGCGGTCGGAACGATCCCGTTCAGGCCTGGTCGTGACGCCCGTTACCCACTAGCCTGGGAAACCGTGAACGAGCTGAACGGAGATCGCTCCGCCTGGCTCCGTTGCTACCGCTGCTGGTCGCAGCGCCTCGAGGCGCAGGTCCACTACGACGCGATCCTTCGCATCGACCACGAGACCGGCGAATCGGCCGACCGCGTCGACGAAGTCCAGGAGGCCGTCGTGCAGTGCCTCGACTGCATGCACGACCAGCCTCACCTGACGATCGAGGACGGTCGCGTCGTCCCGGTCGAGGACCGGTGGGAGCGGATGGTCGCCGGCAAGCCGTTCGTCGCGTCCTGCACCGTGATGGTCGACCAGGACCTGGTCGAGACGTGCTCCGGCCCCGAGGCGGCGGACTGCCTCACCTATGGCGCCTTCGGCGACTCCGGCACGCGCGAGTTCTTCACGCACGTGCGCTTCCACAAGCACGACGAGGAGCGGATCGTGATCCACCTCCTGGTCGAGCTCTACGCCCGCAACGAGGAGGAGGCCGCGGGCGTGCTCGAGGACGCCACCCGCGGGGTGCTCGAGATCACCTCGCTCGCGGAGGAGTCGCGCCCGCCCGCGCACGCCTCGGGCGAGGCCCACTGACCGGATAGGGTCCCGGCCCGATGGCCGGCATCGGCACCTTCATCTCCGCGGGCCGCTCCCTCGACGACGCGATCGCGCGCGCGAAGCGGGCCGACGAGCTCGGCTTCGACTCCGCCTACACGACGCACATCGCCGCCCGCGACTCCCTGACGGTCCTCATGGCGTACGCGGCGGCGACCGAGCGCATCCGCCTCGGCACCGGCGTGCTGCCGATCTTCTCGCGCACGCCGGCCTCGACCGCGCAGACGGCGGCGACGATCGACGAATACGCCGGCGGGCGCATGGTGCTCGGGCTCGGCGTCAGTCACAAGGTGACGGTGGAGAACTGGTTCGACGCCGAGATCACGAAGCCGGTCTCGCAGATGCGCGAGTACGCGGGGATCGTCAAGGCGATCCTGCGCGGCGAGCCCGCCCCCGAAGGAGAGTTCTTCAACACCAACTTCGCCTTCATGGGCTATCCGCCGCGACCCGAGCTGCCGGTCTACATCGCCGCGCTCTCGCCGAACATGCTGCGGCTCGCCGGCGAGCTCGGCGACGGCGTGATGCTCTGGCTCTGCTCGCCCGAGTACATCCGCGAGGTCGTAGTCCCGGAGGTCGCGAAGGGGCGCGAGCAGGCGGGCAAGGACCTCGACGGGTTCGACATCGTCGCCGCGGTGCCGGCGGCCCTGACCGACGACCGCGCTGCGGTGCTGGAGACGATGCGCGGGGACCTCGTCACCTATCTCTCGCTGCCCTTCTACCGCGCGATGCTCGAGCGCTCGGGCTTCGAGGACGAGATCGCCGCCTTCGACGAGGGCATGGCAGCCGGCGATGTCGAGAAGGCGAAGCAGGGGATCTCCGAGCGGATGCTGACCGCGCTCTCGGGGATCGGGTCGGCCGACGACGTCCGCGCCGGGATCGAGCGCTACCGCGACGCGGGCGCGGTCTCGCCCTGCGTCGGCGCGATTCCCCGGACCGACTTCGAGGCGACCCTCGAAGCGGCGGCCGAGCTGCTCTAGCCCTGCGCGCGCCTGGCGTACGCGCGCGCCTGGCGGCCGGCGACATCGACGAGGTTCCCGAGCGCGACGTTGGCGTCGAGCAGGTGAAGGCCCCAGGTCGCGTTGGGGATCGGGTTCAGGTCTACGGCCCCCGGCTGGGGAGCGATCTGCAGCACGTGCGCGTCGTCGGCGGACGAGCAGCCGCCGGTGTATGCGGTCGGGAACTCGATCCAGGTCGTGGCGACCTCCGGCCGCGGCAGGCCGACCGCCTCGGTCCCCGCGGCGATGGTCGAGCCCGGCGCGAACGGCTCGCTGGGGGTCAACACACGCAGGGCGCCGTCGCTGCCGTCCAGCTTCGTCGGATCGGTGCAGAGGACGTCCTCGGTCGCCGGGTCGCCGCCGAAGAACCCGTCGGGATCCGGGCGGCCGAAGCGGGCGTCCGCGGGAACCGGCTCGTCGAAGGTGGAGAAGGCGATTACGCATCCGGTCTGGTCACCCTTTCGGCAGGACGGGATGTGCTCGAAGTCACCGCCCGTCCGCTCGCCCTTCGCGACCAGCACGTTGCCGCCGAAAAGCAGCGCCGAGACGACCCTCCTGCGCACTTTGCGCTTCGGGTCGACTTCCTGCTTCAGGAGGTTGCGCAGCACTAGCGTCCCCTGCGAGTGGCCGACGAAGACCACGCCGCGGCCGTCGTTGTGCTTTTTCAGGTATGTCCGCCAGGCGGCGAGCACGTCCCGGTAGCCGAGCATCGCCTGCTCCGCGGTGATCGGCTCGCCGCTGAAGAGGGCCGCGAGGGTGATCTGCCGATACATCGGCGCGAAGACACGGCAGTGCTGTGAGTACCGCGACGCCTGGTAGAGCGCGACCGAGCGCTCCTCCGGGTCGATCTCCAGGTCGGAGTTCGGGCCCTCGTCATCGCTCACGGTCGGGTAGACGTAGAAGCAGTCGACCTTCGGCTTCTTCGCCTTCGGTGACTTCGTCCCGACGGGCTCGCCGGCCGGCGTCACCGTGGTGGTGTCGAAGCCGACGTCGCACGGGTTGTCGGCGAGGCCGGGCTTGCAGAGCCAGGCGGTCTTCGCCTCGGCTGTCGCGCCCGCGGCGAGCGAGCACAGGAACGCTGCCGCGACGGCGGCGACCGCTATCCGAAGCGCGTCCCTGGCCTCGATCATCCGGACCAGTATCGCGCAAGCCGCCGATGGCGATGGCGAAAGAGGAAGCCGACGATCGCCCTCGCGAGGCGGTCGGCGCCCGGCACCCTGGCGGGGAGCGGCTTCATCTCCCACCCCAGCCGGTCCGTGATCGCGCATTCCCCCTCCCCCGCGGGCTCGACGATTCGCTCGTGGCTCCAGACGGCGAACGTCGCGGTCCGCGAGCGCTCCTGAAAGCGCCGGCCGGGCTCGATCTCCGTCAGGCGCAGGTCGTCGTAGTCGACCGGGAGGAGGCCGCCGAGCAGGATCCAGCTGCGGCCGAGGGGCTTCCCCACCGGCACCTCGTCGATCGTCGCGCCGTCCATGCCCTTCGGCATCGTCATCCGCAGCACCGGGCGGAGCTCGTCGTTGATGCCCTCGGGCGTCACCGCGCGCGCCCAGACCGCGCTCGCGGGCGCGGCCAGCCTTGTCGTCCGCTCGATCAGGGGTCCTGCGAGATCACCGCGACGCCGCGCGGCGTGTCGCCCACCGGGACGGTGTCGACGACGGTGGAGGTCGCGGTGTTGATGACGGAGACGTCATCGCCGCCCTTGTTCGCGGTGTACGCGCGGGTGCCGTTGGGCGCGAACGCGACCGCGACGGGGACGCTGCCGACGTCGATCGGCGGGTCGACCACCGTGTTCGTGTCCGTGTCGATCACGGTCACCGTTCCCCCGCCCTCGTCGGCGGTGTATACGAGGGGGTCGGTCGGGGAGGCGGCGATCCCGGTGTTGCCGGGGCCCGCCGGGTCGATCGTCGTGGCGACGCTGTTGCTGCCGCTGTCGATCACCGAGACGGTGCCGTCGAAGAAGTTCGCGACGTAGACGAAGCCGTCCGGCGTCGTGGTCATCCCCTCCGGCCCGCCCCCGACCGGGATCTGCGAGCCCACCACCTGGTTGTTGTTCGTCTTGATCACCGAGACCGCCTCGTCGTCGTTGTCGGCGACGTAGACGCGTTTGCCGTTGGGCGTGATCGTGATCCCGTGCGGGCGGTTGCCGACCGGGACCTTGTCGATCACCTTCCTCTTCTTCACGTTGATCACCGAGACGCTGTCGGAGATCCGGTTCGCCGAGTAGACACGCTTGTTGTCGGGGCTCGCGACGATCCCGCGCGGCTGCTTGCCGACCTTGATCGTCTTCCCGATCTGGTCCTGCGTCTGCGTGTTGATCGCGGAGACCGAGTCGCCCCCGCGGTTCGCGACGAAGACGCGCTTGCCGTTCGGGGTCGCGGTCACCGCGCGTGGCCCCTTGCCGACCTCGATCGGCTGCCCGACGACGGTGTTCGAGTCCGTGTCGATCACGGAGACAGTGTCGTCGAGGTCGTTGGCGACGTAGGCGGTGCCGGCGTGGGCGGTCGCGGGGACGAGCGCGCAGGCCGCGGCGACGGCGGCGGCGATTCCGCGCCTCATGACGCGAGCTCCGCGATGAGCCGGCGGTACGCGTCGAAGCCCGGCTTCGGCGAGTAGTCGTCGTTCAGGATCCCGTAGTGGTGCTGGAAGTTCGCGGACGACGTCGCGTGGTCGCGCAGGTCGAACCACCGGTAGTCCGTGACGTTGTAGTTGCCCCTGAACTCGTGCACGGCCCGCACCATCTGCTCCATCGCCACCACCTGCTCCGACTCGGGCCGGCCCGGCCCCGTCGGATACCCGTTCTCCTCCACCTTGATCGGGACCGTAGCCGGGATGCCCGCGACGGGCAAGTAGCAGTCGCGCAGAACGCTCATCGCGTTCACGATCCCGTCGCGGTAGCCGTCGGCGACCTCCACCGGCGGGAAGATCGTGCCGGGGTAGGCGTCGAGCCCGACCCAGTCGATGGCCCGGACGAACCGAGGGCCGCCGTTGTCGCGCAGATAGCCCCAGAAGTTCGCCTCGCGGTTCGGGTCGGTGCGGTAGGCCCAGTTGAAACCGACCTGGAGGTGCTCGTGCCCGAGGCGCTCCGTGGCGCGGTGCGCTGTCTTCACCCCGCGGATGAGGGCGTCGCGCGCGCCCTCGTAGGCCGAGTCGGAGGCGTCCGGCGCGATCTCGTAGAAGTTCACCTCGTTCGTCACCTGCAGCGCCGTCACGCCGGTGTTCGGCCCGAAGCGGCGGACGACCTTGCGCACGAAGCGCAGCCAGCGCGGGATGTAGCCCTCCTGGTCCGGGCGCGGGTGGTAGCGGAGCTGGAGCTCGACGAGGTAGCCGTGGCGCGTGTAGCGGTCGGTGAGCTTCTCGAAGTAGCGGATCCCCTCCTGCCCGCGCGACCAGAAGAACCGGTTGAGCCGGACCGTGAACGGCGCCCCGTCCGGCCGCAGCTCGTCGAGCGCCGCGAGCGTCTGGCGAGCGGTACCCGGCGTCGCCGGGACGATCGGCCCGAGCGCGCCCGCCTCGCCGGCGGGATTGATCCCGAAGCCAAGCGGCGGCGCGCCCGGCTGCGGCGTGACGTTCTCCGCCTCCGGTTCCCCGAGACAGGGCGCGTCGCCCTGAGCGAGCGCGGGCGCCGGGGCGGCGAGGAGCGCGACGGCGGCCGCGAAGATCACGAAGATCGCTGCGACCTTGAGCTCGAGCAGCTCGGCCATCCGCGCAGTTTCTAACCGAACGGAAGGCGGGTGCGCCGGTTAGGCTCGGGCGGTGGCCAACCCCCTGGGCGGCATCGGGGTCGAGATACCGCTCGTGCAGGCGGGGATGGGCGGCGGGCTCGCCACGAGCGCGCTCGCCGCGGCCGTCGCGGAGGCGGGCGCGCTGGGCACGATCGGGATCGGCGACCCCGAGACGATGCGGGCCGAGCTGGCGGCGGCGCGGCAGCTCACCGCGCGCGCGATTGCCGTCAACCTGATCGTCCCGGTCGCCCGGCGCGCGCACTGGCGCGTCGCGGCGGACGCCGACCTCGTCGTCACGCACTGGGAGGCGCGGCCGCGGCGGCGCACGGCGCGGGCGTGGATCCACACCGTCGGCTCGCCCGGCGAGGCCCGGGCGGCCGTCGCGGCCGGGGCCGACGCGGTGATCGCTCAGGGGATCGAGTCGGGCGGGCACGTGCGGGGCGCCGAGCCGGCCCTGGCGCTCCTGGAGCGGGTGCTGGCCGCCGTGCCGGCCGGCTACCCGGTGCTGCTCGCGGGCGGCATCGCGGAGGCGGCGGACGTGCGTGCCGCGCTCGCCGCGGGGGCAGCCGCCGCGGTGGCCGGAACGCGCTTCCTCGCGAGCCCCGAGAGCGGCGCCCACCCGGAGTACAAGCGGCGTCTGGTCGAGGGCGGCGAGACATTGCTGACCGAGCTCTTCGGGATGGGCTGGCCGCACGCGCCCCATCGGGTGCTCGCCAACGACGCGACCCGCCGCTGGCTCTCCGATGACCCGCGAGGCCCGGTTGCGATCCGGGCCCTGCATCGGGCCCTGTCCCCGGCCACGCGGATCATCCCCGCCCGCGCCCAGCTCGGGCTCGCCGCGCGCGCTCGGTCCGGTCCGCTCGACCTGGCGCCTCCGGCGCCGACCGAGCGGATGCCCGCCGCGACGATCGAGACCCACCCGCTCTACGCCGGCGAGACCGTCGCGCGGATCGGCGACGTGCGCCCCGCGGCGGAGCTGGTGGCGGAGCTGGCGCCCTAGACGAGTGATTCCGCGGCCGCGTGTGCCCGGGGGCGGGCCTGGCCAAGCTGGGCGGTGCACGCTCGGTAGCCGCGTAGCGGCGCTACGCGGCTCGCCGCGCGGGTGCGGGTCCAGCGCCGCGCCAGGCGCGTCATCCGGGTGCGTGGGGCCGCGGTATTGCTCGTCTAGACGTCTACGCCCGCGACGTGATCGACGTCCTCGGGGATCCGGGGGACGAGCACCGCGCGCTTGAACTCGGCGACGAGGTCGCCGGTCTGCTTGTAGACGCGGGTGTGGACCTTGACGACGCCGCGGTCGGGCTTCGACTTCGACTCGCGCACCTCGAGGACCTCGGACTCGCAGTAGAGCGTGTCGCCGTGGAAGACCGGGTTCGGGTGGCTGAGCTCCTCGGTCGCGAGGTTGGCGATCGCCTTGCCGGAGACGTCGGAGACCGACATCCCGAGCGCGAGCGAGTAGACGAGCGGGCCGACGACGACGTTCTGACCCTGCTGCGACTCCGACGCGTAGACGTCGTTCAGGTGCAGCGGGTGGTGGTTCATCGTGATCAGGCAGAAGAGATGGTCGTCGGACTCGGTGACGGTCTTGGCCGGCCAGTGCTTGTAGACGGCGCCGACCTCGAACTCCTCGAGGTAGCGGCCGTAGCGGTGGGCGCCTGAGGCCTCGCGGCCGGCCTGGTCGGTGATCAGCTTTTCGGTCTTGGTATCGCTCATTCGTCCTTTGGAGGGTCGCTTCGGGGGCGGGAAAGGTAGCGGGCGGGCGCGCTCGGGCTCCGCAGGGAGCCCGGTCAGCGGGCCTTGCGCAGGCGCGCCCGCGCTTCATGGCGCTCGATCACGGTTCCAACGAGCTTCATGACCGAGGGGTCGCCGCCGATCTTGACGTCGCCGTGCTCGTAGGCCTCGCGCCAGTGCTTGAGCTGGCCGTCGATGGCGAGCTCGTTGAAGTGCGAGCGGGGGAGCGAGATGTCGAGCCTCGCGTCATCGGGCTCGCCCTTGGTGACCTCGGGGCCGGGGAGCTGGACGCGGAAGATCTGGACGTCGCCGCGACCGCGAAGCTCGAGGCGCACGACCACCTTGAGCTTGTCGAGAGCCGGGACCTCGGCGATGAATCGCTGATAGGAGGTCGCGATCAGATCCTGAGCGCGGGGCATGCCTGCAAACCCTATGCGCTCACGAGGGGATCGGCCCGGCGCGCCGGCGCCCCTAGACCGGGTTTCGCTCGAGCACCTTCTTGCCGATCACCATGCGCTGGATCTCGGAGGTGCCCTCGCCGATCAGGAGGAGCGGCGCGTCGCGGTAGAGGCGCTCGATCTCGTACTCCTTCGAGTAGCCATAGCCGCCGTGGATGCGGAAGCACTCCTCGACGACCTCCTTGCCGGTCTCGGAGGCGAAGAGCTTCGCCATACCGGCCTCGAGGTCGGAGCGCTCGCCGGCGTCCTTCAGGCGCGCGGCCTTGCGCGTGAGCAGGCGCGCCGCCTCGACCTTGGTCGCCATGTCGGCGAGCTTGAACTGGATCGCCTGGTGCTTTGCGATCGGCTTGCCGAAGGTCTTGCGCTCCTGCGAGTAGCGAAGCGCCAACTCGAGCGCGCGCTGGGCGATGCCGACGCCGCGCGCGGCGACGTTCACCCGGCCGACCTCGAGCGCGTCCATCATCTGGACGAAGCCCTTGCCGAGGCCGTCGTCCTCGCCGCCAAGGATCATCTCCGGCGGGCAGCGGTAGCCGTTGTAGACGAGCTCGGTGGACTCGACGCCCTTGTAGCCCATCTTCTTGATCTTCGGCGGGATCTCGAGGCCCGCGAAGTCGCCCTCGTTCTTCTCGGCCCAGGGCTCCTTCTCGGTGATGAAGCAGGTCATCCCCTTGTAGGGCGGGTCGGCCTTCGTGTCGGTCTTCATCAGGACGAAGACGACCGCCGAGCCGAGGCCGTTGGTGACCCACATCTTCTGGCCGTTCAGCTCCCACTTGCCGTCGTCGTCCTTCTTGGCCGTGGACTTGATGCCCTGGACGTCGGAACCGACCTCGGGCTCGGAGAGCGAGAAGGCGGCGCGGACCTCGCCGGTCGCCATCTTCGGCAGGAACTTCTCCTTCTGCTCGTCGGTCCCGAACTTCATCAGCAGATACGAGCCGATGAAGTGGGTGTTGACCACGCCGGAGATCGAGATCCAGCCGCGGGAGAGCTCCTCGACGATCATCGCGTAGGTCGTCAGGTCGAGGCCCATGCCCCCGTACTCCTCGGGGATCGTCACCCCGAAGAGGCCGAGCTCCTTCATCTGCTCGACGATCGCCTCGGGGAACTTGTCCTCGTGGTCGAACTCCTTGGCAACCGGGATGATCTCGTTGTCGACGAACTGGCGCACCATCTCGGTGATCGCCTTCTGCTCGTCGGTCTGCTCCTGGAACGCGGTCTCTACTGCCATGGCTCCTTCTCGGGTCTCCGCTTGGGAGGCGGTTGGCTGGGGCGTGTGAGGATACTGCCGCGATGTCCAACGCCGACCGCCTGATGGAGCTGCTGGCACCGGTCTTCGGCGGCCTCGAGCCGTTGATCGACGGAGCCGTGATCGACCGGCTCATCGCGGTCCTCGGCCCGCTTGCCGACGACGATTTCGTCTGCGCGATGGTCGCCTTCGACGTCGCCCGGGAGTTCCGGGGTCTCGAGGGCGTCAAGACGGCGTGGTCCGACTGGCTGGAGGCCTATTCCGAGCTCGTCTTCCGGATCGAGGAGGTGCGCGAGGTCGGCGAGAACGTGCTGATGATCGTGACCCAGGTCGGCGTCACCCGCCACGACGCGGTCGAGGTCTCGCAGCCGAGCGCCGCCGTCTGGATGTTCCGCGGCGAGCGCCTGCGCCGCGTCGAGTTCCACCTCGACCGGCGCGCCGCCGAGCGCTCCGCTCAGAGCGCCCACGAATAGCTGTAGCCGACGGTGTCCGGGTTGCGGCGCTCGTAGAAGCGCTGGGCGTCCGTGCGCGCGAGCCCGGTGTCGAGCTCGAGGTGCGTGGCGCCGCGCCCGCGCGCCCATTCCGAGACGGCGTCCAGGAGCGCGCCGCCGATGCCCCGCGAGCGCGCCCCCGGCTCGACGGCGAGGTCCTCGACCCAGCAGCGCAGGCCGTATCGGGCCGAGTTCAGGTCGAGATACGCGGAGCAGATCCCGGCGAGCGTTCCGGAGACCTCCGCGACCAGCACGGTCGCGCGCTCGCCCGCGATCGCCTCCGCGAGCGCTGCGGCCGCCCGGGCCGGGTCCCAGCCCGGCGGGCGCGCACCTGGTGCGGCAAACAGCCATTCGTAGGCGCCGAGAAGCGCCCGCTCCTCCCCGGTCCTCGCTTCGCGGATCGCCGCCGGTGACACGCGTTTGAACCTATCTGGTCCGGGTACGACAGCGGTCAACGACGGGCCGCGAGGACGCGCCCGACCAGGCGGCAGGGCAGGAGGATCTGGATGACCCTGCAAGACGCATGCGAGAAAGCCGCCGTCCTGAACCGCGAAGAGGAGGCGCGCGGGTCCGCGAAGCGCTTCGTCGTCGTCGCCGACCCGGTGGGTAGCTGGGACGGCCGCTACCAGCTCGTCCCCCGGCAGGTGGAGATGAAGGAAGAGCGGCCGGTACCGGCCCGGTAGCGGTCCACTAGCGTTCCGGGTCGCAACGCAAAAGCGACCCAGGAGCCCCCAACTTGAGAAACCCACGCCTGTTCGGCCACCCGC
Organism: Solirubrobacterales bacterium; assembly: GCA_036375215.1. Classification (GTDB taxonomy): domain Bacteria; phylum Actinomycetota; class Thermoleophilia; order Solirubrobacterales; family 70-9; genus DASUSH01. The sequence continues at coordinate 15,342 of DASUSH010000062.1, read as the reverse complement.
TCGCGATCGACGCGCCGGAGCCGCTCATGGAGGTCCCCGTCAAGCCGGCGCGGATGATCCATTTCCTCGACGCCTCGAACGAGAAGATGGTGGCCAAGGTCCCCGACATGGTCAAGCAGACCGACGTCCTGCTCGGCAACCTCGAGGACGCGATCCCGGCCGACCGCAAGGAGGCCGCGCGCGACGGGCTCGTCGAGGTCGCGAAGGAGACCGACCTGGGCCAGGCCGCGCTCTGGACCCGCGTCAACTCCCTGGAGAGCCCGTGGGTGCTCGACGACTTCCTCACCCTCGTGCCGGAGATTGGCGACAAGCTCGAGGTGATCATGGTCCCCAAGGTGGAGGGGGCCTGGGACATCCACTACGTCGACCGCCTGCTCGCGCAGCTCGAGGCGAAGGCCGGCCTCGACAGGCCGATCCTCGTGCACGCGATCCTCGAGACGGCGCTCGGCGTCTCCAACCTCGAGGAGATCGCGACCGCCTCCCCCCGGATGCAGGGGATGAGCTTCGGGCCCGCGGACCTCGCCGCCTCGCGGCGGATGAAGACGACGCGGGTCGGCGGCGGCCACCCCGGCTACCGCACGATTGAGGACCCCGACCCGGAGGACCCCGAGGCGCCGCGCGGCTCCTACATGCAGGACCCGTGGCACTACTCGATCGCGCGCATGGTCGACGCCTGCAACTCCGCCGGGATCCTGCCCTTCTACGGCCCCTACGGCGACATCAAGGACGTCCAGGGATGCGAGACCCAGTTCCGCGCCGCCTTCCTGCTCGGCTGCGTCGGCGCCTGGTCGCTGCACCCGGTCCAGATCGAGATCGCGAAGCGGGTCTTCAGCCCCGACCCGGACGAGGTCAAGTTCGCGCAGAAGGTGCTGGAGGCGATCCCCGACGGCCGCGGCGTGCACATGATCGACGGGAAGATGCAGGACGACGCGACCTGGAAGCAGTGCAAGGTGATGGTCACGCTCGCCGAGCAGCTCGCCGAGACCGATCCCGAGCTCGCCGAGGCCTACGGGATGAACGGCGCCGCGGCGCCGAGCGCCGAGCCCGCCGCCTCATAGCCGCGTTCCGACATCGGCTGCGGGTCCGCTACTCGGAGTGCGACGCGCAGAAGGTGGTCTTCAACGGCCACTACCTGTTCTACTTCGACGTCGCGGTCACCGAGCTCTGGCGCGAGGCGATCGGGCCGTACGACGAGTCGATGGCCGAGCTGGGCGTCGACATCGTCGTCGCCGAGGCGAGCGTCCGCTACTGCCGGCCGCTCCGTTTCGACGAGGAGTTCGATCTCGTCGTCACGATCCCCCGCTTCGGCACGACCTCGATGATCACGGCGATCGCCTGCGAGCGCGACGGCGAGGTCCGCGCCGAAGGCGAGCTGCGCCAGGTCTTCGTCCGCTACGGGACCGCGGAGAAGATCCCGATCCCCGACCCGATCCGCACCGCTCTGGAGCCCTACGCGGCGTAATCCGCCACACCCCGCGCGCCACGCGTGACGGCGCGTCCCCCAACCTCCGGCGCGTGCCCGACGCGCGTCGATCCACCCACCTCCTGTGTGGACGGATCCACGCGCGTGGCGGTCGGGGTGACGATGAGGAGATCGCGCGGCTGGCGGGACGCCAGAAGGGGTGCGTGGCGCGAGTGCAGCTGCTCGACCTAGGGGTCAGCCGGCGCGCGATCGAGCACCGGCTCGCCACCGGCAGGTTGCGTCCTCGGTTTCGCGGTGTCTACGCCGTCGGGCACGGAGCGATCGGGCCGCGGGGGACCGTGACGGCGGCCTTGCTCGCCATGTCTCCCGGTGCGGTCGCGAGCCACTGGACAGCCGCTTCCCTCTGGGAAATCGGAGAGCACCCCATCGCCCTCGTCCACATCACCTCCACCCAGCCCCGGCGGCCCCAACGCGGCCTCGTGCTGCACCGAGGGATCCCACCTGGCGACGAAACGTCGATCCTCGATGGGATCCCGGTCACGAGCGTGGCGCGAACCCTGCTCGACCTTTCGGCGACCACCGGCGAGAGGACGCTCAAACGCCTGGTGAAGCAGGCCGAGTTTGGGCGGCTGACGAGCATTTGCGACCTCGCCCAGATCCTGGACCGTTATCCGCGACGACAAGGTCGACGCGGCCTGGCTCGCATCGTCGCCCAATCAGGCGCCTTGGAGGGGCCCACGCGCAGCGAGCTCGAAGACCGGTTCCTCGAGTTCTGCGCGAGGAACGGGCTACCCGCGCCGGAGACGAACGTCGTCCTGGAGGTAAGGGGAAAGCGGATCGAGGTCGACTGCCTCTGGCGCGAGCAGCGGCTGATCGTGGAGTTGGATGGCTACCGAGCGCACGGAACGGCGATCGCCTTCGAAGACGACCGGGCGCGCGACCGCGCCCTGGTCGCCGCCGGCTGGATCCCGATGCGCGCCACCTGGTCACAGCTGCACGCGGACGCCCCCGCCCTGGCGGCGGAACTCCGCATGGCGCTCCACGCGCGTGGATTCAGCCACGCATAGCGTGGCCAAATCGACGCGCGTCAGCCCAGTCGGGACTCCAGCGCTTCGAACTGGGTGCGGATCTCGCCGGGGAGGTCGTCGCCGAACTTGTCGAGGAACTCCCGGATCTGCGGGAGCTGGCCGCGGATCGCCTCGGGGTCGACCGTGAGCAGCGCGTGCATCTGCTCCTCGCTGACGTCGGCGCCCTCGGTGTTGATCGCGCCGTGCTCGTCGGGGAGGCGGCCGATCGGGGTGTCGGTCGTCCCCCCCTCGCCGTCGCAGCGGTTGAAGATCCACTCGAGGACCCGGATGTTGTCGCCGAAGCCGGGCCACATGAAGTTGCCGTCCTCGTCCTTGCGGAACCAGTTGACGACGAAGATCTTCGGCAGCGCAGAGGCGTCGTTCTCGCGCCCGAGCCGCAGCCAGTGGCCGAAGTAGTCGGCCATGTTGTAGCCGCAGAACGGCAGCATCGCCATCGGGTCGAAGCGGAGCTTCCCGACCTCGCCGGCGGCCGCGGCGGTCGTCTCGACCGACATCGTCGCCGCCAGGAATACGCCGTGCTCCCAATCGAACGCCTCGCTGACGAGCGGGACCGCCGTCGCCCGTCGCCCGCCGAAGAGGAAGGCGTCCATCGGCACGCCGGTCGGGTCCTCCCACTCGGGGGCGATCGTCGGCTGCTGGGACGCCGGCGTCGTGAAGCGCGCGTTCGGGTGGGCGGCGGGCGTATCGGAATCCGGCGTCCAGTCGTTGCCGTGCCAGTCGATCGCGTGCGCCGGGGGATCGCGTGTCATCCCCTCCCACCAGACGTCGCCGTCGTCGGTCTTCGCGCAGTTGGTGAAGATCGTGTTGCGCTCGACCGTGTGCATTGCGTTCGGGTTGGTCTCGACCCCGGTGCCTGGGGCGACGCCGAAGAAGCCGGCCTCGGGGTTGACCGCGTAGAGGCGGCCGTCATCGCCGAACTTCATCCAGGCGATGTCGTCGCCGACCGTCTCGGCCTTCCAGCCCTCGAGCGTCGGGATCAGCATCGCCAGGTTGGTCTTGCCCGACGCTGACGGGAACGCGGCGCCGACGTATTTGACCCGGCCTTCGGGGGAGGTGAGCTTCAGGATCAGCATGTGCTCGGCGAGCCAGCCCTGGTCGCGCGCCATCACCGACGCGATCCGCAGCGCGAAGCACTTCTTGCCGAGCAGCGCGTTGCCGCCGTAGCCCGACCCGTAGGACCAGATCTCGCGGCTTTCGGGGTAGTGGACGATGTACTTGTTCTCGGCGTCGCAGGGCCAGGGGACGTCCTCGTCGCCCTCCTCGAGGGGTGCGCCCACCGAGTGCACGCAGGGGACGAACTCGCCGTCCGCGCCGAGCACGTCGAGCGCGCCCTTGCCCATCCGGGTCATGATCCGCATCGAGGCGGCGACGTAGGCGGAGTCGGTGAGCTGGACGCCGACGTGGGAGATCTTGGAGCCGAGCGGGCCCATCGAGAACGGGACGACGTACATCGTGCGGCCGTGCATCGAGCCGCGGAAGAGGTCGGTCATCGTCTCCCGCATCTCGGCCGGGTCGCGCCAGTTATTGGTCGGGCCGGCGTCGGCCTCGCTCTCGGAGCAGATGAAGGTCCGGTCCTCGACGCGGGCGACGTCGCCGGGGTCGGAGAGGGCCAGGTACGAGTTCGGCCGCTTCGCCTCGGAGAGCCGCTCGAAGGTGCCGGAGTCGACGAGCAGCTGGGCGAGGCGGTCGTACTCCTCGGCGGAGCCGTCACACCAGTGGACGCTCTCCGGCTCGGTCAGCTCGGCGATCTCGCGCACCCAGGAGATCAGCTTCTCGTTGTCGGTCAGATCGGTCTCGATCACGGCCTTCTCAGTCGTGTTGCTCACGGGGTTACTCGGGCTCCTCTCTCGATGCTGGGTCCGATCCTCCCCGGTATCGGCCCGCGGAATTCTCGCGAGGGAGCCTAGTGGGGACCGCCAGCGGAGGGCCCGCCCCGGAGCGTAGGGCGACGGCGGAATCCAGGGCGCTCCGGGGTGGGCACCGTCGCGGCCCGTGAAACCCGGAATCGCCGGGCCCGAGATCCATCCGCCGCTCTCATGGTCAAGTTCGATGCCCCGCGGAAGCGGGTCCAGACGAGCAGCGGTCCACTAGGGTTCCGCGCCGCCAGATGCGTTTCTACGAGTTCGAATCGCGCAAGATCGTCGAGCGCGCCGGGATCCCGGTGACGAAGTACGGCTTCTGCACGACCGCCGACGAGGCCCGCCGGGCCGCCGAGGAGATCGGCGGGCCCACCGTGGTCAAGTCGCAGGTCCTGACCGGCGGGCGGATGAAGGCCGGCGGGGTCAAGTTCGCCGACACGCCCGAGGAGGCCGCGGCGCACGCGGAGGAGATCCTCCAGCTCGAGATCAACGGCCACATGCCGCGCGGCGTCCTCGTCGACCCGAAGGCCGAGGTCGCCCAGGAGTATTACGCCGGCGTCGTCTGGGACGGCACCCGCAAGCAGCCGATGATGCTCTTCTCCGACATGGGCGGGATCGACATCGAGGAGGTCGCGGAGACCCACCCCGGCCACGTCGGCCGCGGCCACGTCTCGAACCTCCTGCCGATCTCCGACTTCCACGCCAAGCAGGTGGTCGCCGCGACCGGGGTCACCGGGCGCGAGCTCACCCGCGCGACGCCCGTCCTCGCCCGCCTCGCCCAGCTCTTCCGCGACTACGACATGACCCTCGCCGAGATCAACCCCCTGGCGCGGCTCGAGGACGGCCGCTTCGTCGCCCTCGACGCGCACATGGAGATGGAGGCCGAGGCCGAGGGCCGCCACCGCAAGCTGCTCGACGAGCTCGGCATCGGCGAGGACGAGCGGCGCGAGGCCTACGAGCCCTCCGAGTTCGAGCGCAACGTGAAGGCGATCGACGATGCCGACCACCGGGGCGTGATCCAGGGCAAGGACCACGGCTTCGACGGCAACCTCGGCCTCGTGATCGGCGCCGGCGGCGGCTCGCTGACGCTCACCGACGCGGTCCGCAGCCAGGGCGGGAAGCCCGCCAACTACTCAGAGATCGGCGGCAACCCCTCGGTCTCGAAGTCGTGCGGCCTGGCCAAAGAGGTGCTCTCCAAGGACGGCGTCGAGAAGATCGCGGTGATGATGTCGATCGTCTCCAACACCCGGGTCGACATCGTCGCCCGCGGCGTGATCAAGGCCTGCCTCGAGCTCGGCAAGGATCCCGCCGAGACGATCGCGATCTTTCGCATCCCCGGCGCCTGGGAGGACGAGGGCTTCAAGATCCTCGACCGCTACGGGGTCGAGTACTGCGACCGCTCCGTCTCGATGTGGGAGGCGGCGGGCCGCGCCGTCGGCAAGGTGCAGGGCTGATGTCGATCCTGCTCACGGAGGAGACGACCTTCATCGTCCAGGGAATCACCGGGCGCGAAGCGGTGAACCTCACCCGCGAGTGCCTCGACTACGGCTCGAAGATCGTCGGCGGCGTCACCCCCGGACGCAAGGGCCGCGACGTGCACGGCGTACCCGTCTACGACACCGTCGGGCAGGTCGTCGAGGCGACCGGCGCGGTCCCCTACGGCTCGGTCGTGACCGTCCCCCCCGCCTTCACCAAGGACGCCGTGCTCGAGGCGATCGAGAACGGGGTCAGGCTGATCGTCGTCGTCACCGAGCGCATCCCGCGCGGCGACGTCGCGGAGATGGTCGAGCTCGCGAACATGCGCGGCGCCCGCATCATCGGCCCCAACTGCCTCGGGATGGTCGTCCCCGGCGTCGCCAAGATGGGCGGCATCGGCGGGCCAGCCCGCGACACCGCCAAGGCCTACATGCCCGGCAACGTCGGGATCATGTCGCGAAGCGGCGGCATGACGACCGAGATCGCCTCCACCCTGACCGCCGCCGGCCTCGGGCAGTCGACCGCCGTCTCGATCGGCGGGGACGCGATCATCGGCTCGACCTACGCCGAGCTGATGCCGCTCTTCGAGGCCGACTCGCAGACGGAGGCGATCGTGATCTACACGGAGCCCGGCGGCCGGATGGAGGCGCAACTGGTCGAGTGGCGCGAGGCGAACGACTCGCGGCTGCCGATCGTCGCCTTCATGGCGGGCCGGTTCATGGACGACGAGGAGATGAAGGGGATGAGCTTTGGCCACGCGGGCACGATCGTCGAGGGCAAGGAGGACACCGCCACCGACAAGATCGCCCGCCTCGAGTCCGCCGGGATCCCGGTCGTGGAGCGCATCGACGAGATCCCCGACCGCGTTCGCGAGGCGCTGGGCGGCAAGGGCTGATGGCCGAGGCGCGTAAGCACGGGGTCTTCATCGACGTCGAGGTCGACGAAGCCGCCGCGAGCGACGCGGAGCTCGCGGCGAAGCTCGCCGAGGTCTGCCCCGTCGACATCTTCGCCGACGAGGCCGGGCGGGTCGCGACCGTCGAGGAGAACCTCGACGAGTGCGTGCTCTGCGGGCTCTGCATCGAGGCCGCGCCCGCCGGCGCCGTCCGCGTCAAGAAGCTCTACGACGGCTCCGAGCTCTCGCGCTAGCGCCTCCGGTGCGGCCTAGCTGCCGCTCGCGCTGCTCAGCTCCTGAGGGCTGATGTTGAACGTCGCGTTCCCGTCGTCGTCGGTGATCTCCGAGTTGACGGTGAGCTTCTTGCCGTTATCGAGCGTCGCCGTGCAGTCGAACTTGGTCCCGGCCTTGAGCTCTACGTCGCTCGGGCACGATGCGGAGCTGATCGGGCTTCCGGTCACCTTCTCGACCTGCGAAGAGAGCTTGTCGACGATCTGGCTCTCCGCCTCACCCTGGTCATAGCCCCCGCCGCAGGCGGCGATCGTGACGGCGGCGAGCGCCGCGGCGAATCCGGCGCCGGCGATACGGAGGCTCGGCGATTGACTTCTCTTCATCTCGGTTCCCTTCCTAGGTGGTTTCGTTCGGCGTTCAGCTCGTTCCGGCGGCCTTGCCGAGAGCCTCGGGTGTGATGTCGACCTGGATCTCGCCGTCGTCGTTCACGACCGCGCCGATGACCTTCACCTTGGTGCCGCTCTTGAGGGTCGCGGTGCAGGCGAACTTCGTGCCCTTCTCGATATCGACCTCCTCGGGGCACGTGGCCGACTTGATCGAGGTCCCGGTCACCTCCTCGACCTGGGGCGAGAGGTCGTCGATGATCGTGCTCTCGGTCTGGTCCCGGTCGTAGCTGGCGCAGGCGGCGATCGCGAGCGCGCTCGTGACGGTCCCCGCGATGCCGATGAGGCGCTTCAACCGCGCGAAAATAACATTCGCGCCCGAGTGAACCTCACCACCGACCTGCTCGAGCGATTCCCGGCGTCCAAACCCGCCCTCGTCACGATCTCCGCCGACGGCGAGCGGCGGGTCTGGCACTTCGGCGAGCTGATCGCCCGCGCGGCCGGGCTCTCGGGCGCCTTGGCGGCCCGCGGCGTGGGCCGCGGCGACGTCGTCATGACCCTCGTGGGCAACCGGATCGAGTGGGTCCTGACCCTGCTCGCCTGCTGGCGGATGGGCGCGATCGCCCTGCCCTGCAGCACCCAGCTTCGGCGCGGAGACCTCGAGCACCGGGTCGCCGCGACCGATCCGGCGATCTGCGTCGGCGAGGACGGGTTGCTCGCGGAGCTCCCCGATCGCGTCGAGCGCATGACGCTCGACCAGGTCTGGGCCGCGCTCGACGAGGATCGCGCCCAGGAGCACCCGGTCGAGCCCGCCGACCTCGACCCGGAGGAGGGGGCGCTCGTGGTCTTCACCTCGGGCACCACCGGCGAGCCCCGCGGCGTCCTCCACGTCCAGCGCTACCTCCCCGCGCAGGAGGCCCAAGCGCGACACTGGCTCGGGGCCGAGGAGGACGAGCTCGTCTGGTGCACGACCGCCACGGGGTGGTCGAAGTCGGCGCGCAACGTCTTCCTGGCGCCCTGGCTATGCGGAGCGTCGGCGCTGATCGTCGAGGGCCGCTTCGACCCGGCCGAGCGGCTCGAGCTCTGCGAGCGCGAGGGCGTGAACGTGCTCTGCCAGGCGCCCACCGAGTACCGGATCCTCGCCAAGCGCGGGCTCGTCCGGCGGGTCGGCTCGCTGCGGCGGGCCGTCTCGGCCGGCGAGGCGCTCGACCCGGGGGTGATCGCCGACTGGCGAGAGCGCGCGGGGCTCGACATCTGCGACGGGTACGGCCAGACCGAGACGGGGCACATCACGGGCAACCTGGTCGGCGAGCCGGTCCGCGACGGCTCGATGGGCCGGCCGCTCCCCGGCTTCGAGGTCCGCGTCCTCGCCGAGGAACCGGGCGAGCCGGGCGAGCTCCAGGTGCGCGCGGCGACCTGCCCGACGTTCTTCGGCCGCTACCTCGGCGCCGGCGAACCACCCGAGCTCGTCGAGGGCGAATGGTGGCGGACCGGCGACCTCGTCCGCGAGGACGGCGAGGGCTTCCTCTGGTACGAGAGCCGCACCGACGACGTGATCCTCACCTCCGGCTACCGGATCGGGCCGTTCGAGGTCGAGTCGGCGCTCGCCTCGCACCCGGCGGTCGCCGAGGCGGCGGCCGTGCCGGCGCCCGACGAGGAGCGCGGCCAGGTGGTCCGCGCGATCGTCGTCCTGCGCGAGGGCGAGCCCTCCGACGAGCTCGCCCGCGAGCTCCAGGACCACGTCAAGCGGACCACTGCTCCCTACAAGTTCCCCCGCATCGTCGAGTTCGCCGAGGCGCTGCCCCGAACCTCGAGCGGCAAGGTGAAGCGCGCCGAGCTGCGTGCCGCCGGCGAGCCGGGCGCGCCCGCGTGAGCCGCGTCCCCGGCGCCCAGCGGGTCTCGCGCCACATGACCCCCGAGCGGGCGGCGTTCGCGGGGATCTTCATCGTCACCGCGCTCGGCATGCTCTCGATCGGCGCGACCCTGCCCGTGCTGCCCCGCTACGTCACCGGCCCGCTCGATTCCGGCGACGTCGCGGTCGGGATCGTCACCGGCGCCTTCGCCGTCACCGGCCTCGCCTGTCGTCCGATCGCCGGCCGCTTCGCCGACGCGCGGGGCCGAAGGCCGGCGGTGCTGGTCGGCGCCGCGCTCTCGACCATCGCCGCCGCGCTCTACTTCGTTCCCGCCGGGGTTCCGATACTCGTCGTGGCACGGCTCTTCCTGGGCGCGGGCGAGGGCCTGATCTACACCGCCGGCTCGGCCTGGGTCGTCGACCTCGCCCCGCCCGAGCGCCGGGGCCAGATCATCGGCTGGTACGGGCTCGCGATCTGGGGCGGGCTCAGCATCGGCCCGGCGATCGGCGAGCTCGTCCTGCAGGCATGGGGCTACAACGCGGTCTGGGCGTTCGCCCTGGCCGCGCCGCTCGCCGGGGCGCTGATCGCGCTGCGGATCCCCGAGTCGTTCCGGCCGCGGGAGGAGCACAAGACACGCGGTCCGCTGATCGCCCGCGAGGCGCTGAGGCCAGGGCTTGCCTTCTCGTGCGGCACGGTGGGGTTCGCCGCGATCAGCGGCTTCATCGTGCTGATGCTCGAGTCGCGCGGGATCGAGAACGCCACCTTCGCGTTCATCGCCTTCGCCGCGACCGTCGTCGGCGTCCGCCTGCTCGGCGGCAACCTCCCCGACCGGTTCGGCGGCGCGCGCTGCGCGGCGGTGGCCGGGCTGGTCGAAGCGGCAGGACTGGCGACGATCGCGGTCGCACAGAGCCTGCCGGTTGCGATGCTGGGCGCGCTCGCGATGGGCGGTGCCTTCGCCCTGCTCCTTCCCTCCCTGGCCCTGCTCGCGCTCGAGGACGTGCCGATCGAGCGCCGCGGCGCCACGATGGGCACGCTAACGGCGTTCTTCGACCTCGGGGTAGGGGTCGGCGCACCGCTCGCCGGCGCCGCCGCCGCGATCGCCGGCTACGGCGCGGCGTTCTGGCTCGCCGCCGTCTTCGCGCTCGGCCTCGCTGCGCTCGCCTCACGCGCCGGCCAGAAGCAGGGCGCGCCGGCGCCGGCGCCCGTGTAGCGCCTCAGAAGAGCGAAGCCTGCCCGGTCTCGCGGTTCGACTCGGCGGAGGGCCCCGCGTCGGTCGCCGGGGCGTCCCGCCGGCCCCGCCACCTCGGGCGGCCCGCGGCGGCCCGCGGCTTGAGCCGCGGCCTCACCAGGGAGGTGAGCCGCTTCGACTCCTCGCCCGGCAGATAGGCGCGGCGGCCGTAGAGCTCGGCGTAGCGGCCGAAGAGCTCGGGCCGGTTCTCGCGCAGCCAGTCGAACCAGATGTCCTTGACCTCTCCGCGGAGGTGCAGGGGGATCGGGGTCACGTGGGTAGCGCCCGCTTCCGCGCAGAGGTCGACCAGCTCGCGCACGTGCTCCGGATCGTCGTTGACGCCCGGGATGAGAGGCGCGACCAGCACGCCGGTGGGCACCCCGGCCTCGTTCAGCTTCGCCACCGCCTCGATCCGTTTGCGCGGGCTCGGGGTGTGCGGCTCCGAGCCACGCCAAGCGGTCTCCTCGAGGCTTGGAATCGAAAGCGCGGCGGTGAAGTCAGTGCGCTCGCGGATCTCGAGCATCAGGTCGAGGTCGCGGATAAGTAGAGGCGACTTGGTCAGGACCGAGCACGGGTTCGAGTAGTCGCGCATCGCCTCCCAGATCCCGCGCATCAGCACGTAGCGCCCCTCGACCCACTGATACGGATCGGTGTTGGTGCCGAGCGCGACGTGGTGCCCGCCCCACGAAGGCTTCGCGAGCTCCCTGCGGACGAGCTCCGGGACGTTCACCTTGACGACGATCTCGCGCTCGAAGTCCTCCCTCGCGTTGAAGTCCAGGTACTTGTGAGTGGGCCGTGCGAAACACCACGTACATCCGTGACTGCAACCCCTGTACGGGTTGATCGTGTACCGGAACGGCATCCGCGAGGCCTTCGGGACCTCGTTGATCGCGGAGCGGGCGTTGATCTCGTGGAAGCGGATGCCCATCGCCTCCGGAGCGTCGAAGCGGCGGACCACGGCGGGGTCGCGGAAGCCGGGCAGGTTCGAGGTCTCGCCCTCCTGCTTTTCGACCGACAGGTTCTCCCAGCGCACGAACACATGTTCGCAGATGGTCCGGGCGGACCGGATCCGCCGATCGGCGGATCCGCGTTAGCCCGACCGCGGAGGTGGGTAATTTGGGGTGGTGGCTGCGAGCCCGACGACCAGGCCCGAAGGATCGGGGGGGCGTGCGGCCCCGGCCGCCTTCAGCGTTCTCGCGGAGCGCTTCGACCCCGAGGTGATCGACGTCCGCACCGACCCGGCGCGGGTCCGGCTGGGCGTCGACGAGGGCGGGGAATGGGACGCGGTGATCACCGCGGGCGAGATGCGGCTTCGCCCGGCCGACCCGGAGATCGAGCCCGACGCGACGATCCGGGCCGACGCCAGGTCGTGGGAGCGGATCGCGAGCGACGTCCGCGGCGGGATGGACGCGTTCCGGCGCGGCAAGCTGCGGGTCCGCAGGAACCTCCACCTCGGGGTCGGCTTCCTCGCCGCGACCAGCGGCATCACCGATCCGGGCCGGCTCCGCTTCGACGCGGTCGAGACCGCCGCCGGGACCTTCTCGACCCTGAGCGCCGGCACGGGGCCGCCGGTGCTCTGCATCCACGGCCTCGGCGGCACCAAGGCGTCGTTCATGCCGACGGTGCGCGGCCTCGCCGACGGCTACCGCGTGATCGCCGCCGACCTGCCCGGGTTCGGCGATTCCGACAAGCCGATCACCGCCCCGTACGACGCGCCGTACTTCGCCGAGAGCGTGCTCGCCCTGATGGACGCGCTCGAGATCGAGCGCGCCCACCTGATCGGCAACAGCATGGGCGGCCGGGTCTCGATCGAGGTCGGGCTCACAGAGCCCGATCGGGTCGACCGGGTCGTCCTGCTCTCCCCCGCCCTTGCCTGGCTTCGCGACCGGCCCTGGAAGTGGCTGCTCCCGCCCCAGCTGCCGAAGCTCGGCCTGCTCCAGCCGACGCCGCGCGCGATCACCGAGCCGCTCGTCCGCCGGCTCGTCCCCGGCGGCGGCCACGGCTGGTCGGCGGCCGGCGTCGACGAGTTCCTGCGCGCCTTCCTCACCCCGCGCGGGCGCGCCGCCTTCTACACCGCGCTACGCAACATCTACGTCGACGAGCCCCACGGCGATGACGGGCTCTGGACCAGGCTCGCCGAGCTCGCGCCCGACTCGATGTTCGTCTGGGGCCGGCACGACAACCTGGTGCCGATCTCGTTCATGAAGCACGTCGAGCGCACCCTTCCCGCGGCGCGCCACCTCGAGCTGGACTGCGGCCACGTGCCCCAGGTCGAGCGCCCCGAGGAGACGAACAAGGCGATCCGCGAGTTCCTGCGCTAGCCCGGCACCCTCGTGCTGGTGCCGCCTCGGGGATCGGCCTTCCAACATGCACGACGGGGTCGACCGACCAAGGACGAGAAGCGGCTACCAGCCGCCCAGCCGGTACCACACGAACATCACCGCAACCCAAGCCAGTACCACCAAGCCCGCCCACCACTCCACGAGGCTCACGCCGATTGCGAGCGCCGCCAATGCGATGGCAAATGGCCACCGCACATGCCAATCGGGTCGATCGCTGCTCACCCGGGGGAGTCTGCCAACCCGGCGGCGGTCGCCAAAGGCGACCTACGTCGATTTGGGCACCTATAGGGGGGTCAATTCCACGCGGGTGCCCACTAGCCCTGGATCTTCCGCATCTCCTCGTCGACCTCCGCGTCCGAGATCGGCTTCTGGCCGTAGACGTTCCAGGCGCTCATCAGCATCCCGAAGCCCCAGAAGACGGTCACCCAGAGCGGCCACGGGATCCCGTTCGCGTCGCCGCGGTCGTCCGAGAGCAGCCAGATGATCCAGAGGAAGGCGTTCACGACCACGTAGGCCGCGATCGCCGCCCTGAACTCGCGCTTGCGCTTGAGCTGGGCGAGGGCCTGGTCCCTCGTGCTCGTGGTTGACGACTCCATCAGCTGCCTCCTCGATCGCGGGCGGGCTCCGTCGCGAGGATATCCGCGATGAACCCCCTCGCCGGGTCGATCAACTCCGGCGGCACCCAGTGCCCGGCGTCGGTCTCGAGGTAGGTGACGTCGAGGCCGGCGGGCTCGAGCAGGTCGCGGGCGGCGCGGCCGAAGCCGACCTCGATGACCGGGTCGGCGCGGCCATGGTGGATCATCACCGGCAGGCCGGCGCGACCGGAGAGGTCGGGCTGCCAGCCCTCGACCGTCGGCACGAACCCGCTCAGCGCGAGGATCCCGGCCGGGCGGGGGCGATCCGGGCCGAGGCCGACCGAGTAGGACATCACCGCCCCCATCGAGAAGCCGCCGAGCACCGTCCGCTCCCACGGGATGCCGCGCGAGGCAAGGGCCGAGTCCAGGAACGACGTGAGCGCGCCGTAGCTGTGCGCGAACGTCTCCGTGTCCGGAAAGCCGACGCGGCGGACGACGTACCAGTGCTTGCCGCCCGGCGGGATCCCGGTGATCGGCGCGGCCGGCGCGATCCCGACCAGCCGGCGCTCCGGGTCGAGCTCGTCGATCAGCGGGAACAGGTCGTGCTCGCTCGTCCCGCGCCCGTGGCTGAGGACGAGCGCGCCCTCGGGCTCGCCGGCAGGCTCGCGGATCAGGTGTTCGAGCGGCTCGGTCATTCGGCCTTCGCGGTCTCCGTCCGGGGGTTGCGAATCGGCGTGAGCTCGGCCTCGATGCGCTCGCGCAGGTGCTCGAACGCGGGGGGCAGGACGAGCTTCTCGCCGAGGTGCTCGGGATCCTCGTCGACGTCGAAGCCGGGGCCGAGCGTGGCGATCTCGAAGAGCACGCCGCTGGGCTCGCGGAAGTAGATCGAGCGGAACCAGAAGCGGTCGATGACAGGGGTCACGTGCGCGCCCGCCCGCGCCACGCGCTCGCGCCAGGTCTCGTGCTCGTCCATCGTCGACGCCCAGGCGATGTGGTGGACCGTGCCCGCGCCCTGCACGCCCGGGCCCGGCGGCTCGTCGTAGTACCAGAGGCCGCCGCGCACGGCGCCGCGCGCCTCCCAGGCGTCGCCGGACCGCTCGAAGCCGAGCGTCTCGGCGAGGAGCGGCTCGGAGCGGGCCGGATCGGCCGCGTAGGCGCGGGCGGCGTGGAAGCCCTGGAGCGCGAGCTCGGCCGGGACCTCGGGGTGCTCGGCGATGAGCGGCGCATCCGGGACGTCGGCGACGACGAGCTCGTGCCCGAGGCCCTCGGGGTCGGCGAAGCGCAGGAGATCGCCGGCGCGCTCGGCCTCCACCCCGTTGGCCCGCAGCCGGTCGTTCCAGAAGTCGAGGGCCTCGCCGGAGGCGACCCGCCAGACGATCGTGTGGACCATCCCGTCGCCGGCCCTGCCCCGGGCGGAGCCGGGAAACTCGAAGAACGTGATGTCGGCGCCCGGCGATCCCTCCTCGTCGGCATAGAAGAGGTGGTAGACGTTCGGGGCGTCCTGGTTGACGGTCTTCTTCACCAGGCGGAGCCCGAGCACCCCCGCGTAGAAGTCGACGTTCGACTGCCCGTTCTCGGTGATCGCGGTGATGTGGTGGATGCCCTCGAGCTTCATCTCTTCCTCCGTGTTCATGGCAGGTGTTTGTGTGCGCAACTATCTTACCAGGAACTAGTTGCACCTGCAATCGATCCGCTACCCTCAGGTTCGTGCCTACCCCTCCGACCATTCCGCGAACCGATTCGCCGGCGGCCGACACGGTCGAGCTCGACGATCGCGAGCTCGCCGCCTGGAGGGGCTTCCTGCGCGCCCACCGCGAGGTCGTCGCCCATCTCGACGAGGAGCTCCAGCGGGCCCACGACCTCCCGCTCTCCTCGTACGAGGTGCTGCTCTACCTCGCCGAGGCGGAGGACGGCCGCCTGCGCATGGGCGAGCTCGCCGAGCGGCTCCTGCTCAGCCGCAGCGGCCTGACCCGGCTCGTCGACCGGCTCGAG
>DASUSH010000061.1:0-9222 GCA_036375215.1 Solirubrobacterales bacterium | reverse complement strand
CTGGTTCGCGATCAGGATGTACGGGTCCTCGAGCACGGCCTCCATGCGGTCCTGGTCGGTGACCATGTAGGGCGAGATGTAGCCCTTGTCGAACTGCATGCCCTCGGTGAACTCGAGCTCCATCCCGAAGGTCTGGCCCTCCTCGACGTTCACGACGCCGTCCTTGCCGACCTTGTCGATCGCGTCCGCGATCACGTCGCCGATCTCCTCGTCGGCCGCGGAGATCGCGGCGACGCGGGCGATCTGCTCCTTGCCGGAGATCTCCGCCGACTGCTTGGAGCGGAGATGCTCGACGACCTGGTCGACCGCGGACTCGATGCCGCGACGCAGCGCCAGGGGATTGGCGCCGGCGGCGACGTTCTTGAGTCCGTGGCGGACGATCGTCTGGGCGAGCAGGGTCGCGGTCGTGGTGCCGTCACCGGCGACGTCGTTGGTCGCGGTCGCGACCTCGCGGACGAGCTGGGCGCCCTGGTTCTCGAAGACGTCCTCGACCTCGATCTCACGGGCGATGGTGACGCCGTCGTTGGTGATCGTCGGCGCGCCGAACTTCTTGTCCAGCACGACGTAGCGACCCTTCGGGCCGAGCGTCACCTTGACCGCGTTGGCGACCGCGTCGACGCCGTCCTGCAGCGCCGCCCGGGCCTCCTCGTGGTACTTCAGTTCCTTGTGTGCCATCTGGCTTCAGTTCCTCCTTTTCGAAAGGTTCCCGGTCGGCTACTGGACCTTGGCGAGGACGTCCGACTCGCGCAGGACGAGCAGATCGTCGCCGTCGACCTTGATCTCGGTACCGCCGTACTTGCTGTAGAGGACCTCGTCACCCTCGGCGACGTCGAGCGGGATGCGCTTCTCGCCGTCCTCGTCCCAATTGCCTTCGCCGACCGCGATGACCTTGCCCTTCTGGGGCTTCTCCTTCGCGGTGTCGGGCAGGACGATGCCGCTGGCCGTGGTCTCCTCCTCCTCGACCGCCTGCACGATGAGACGATCCCCAAGGGGCTTCAGATTCATTCCCTCAATACCTCCGTTGATTTGGTTACGGCTCGAAGTCTCGGTTTGGCACTCTACCATCGAGAGTGCCAAGGACCATGGTAGCGGGTAGGGCGCCGCGGTTGATCTTAGTCCGACTGACTTAGATCCGTGCGGCGCGATAGACGACGACCCCGGCCGGGACCCGGTCGCTCCCCGGCGTGTAGGCGTCGAGCGCCCGGGCCTCGAACCCGGCGGCGGCGAGGTCGGCGAGGACTCGCTCGCGCGCGTGCAGGCGCAGGACGTGCAGCTCCTCGCCGCGCCGCCAACCCTCGCCGGTCTCGCGGAAGGTGACGATCCGCCGCCGCAGCTCGCGGCCATCGGCGCGCTCCCGCGACTCGTGGCAGACGAGCCAGCCGGGTCCCTCCCGCCAGGAGGTCGAGGGCTCGGGCGCGCGCCCCGGGGCGGCGAGGTCGAAGGCGAAGAGGCCGCCGGGGTCAAGCGCGGCGTGGACCCGGTCGAAGAGCACGGCGAGCGCGTCGCGGCCGGAGCGCCGGTCGGCGGCGTAGCCGAGGATCTCGCCGACGGCGGTCACCGCCGCGCACCGGGGCGGCTCGAATCCGAACACCGAGGCCTCCTCGAAGCGGGCCGCCGGGGCGCGGTCGCGGGCGATCGCGAGGGCGTCGGCGGAGATGTCGACGCCGAGCACGTCGTAGCCCTCGGCCACCAGGCGCTCGGCGAGGATGCCGGTGCCGCAGCCGAGATCGACGACGAGGCCGTCGCCGATCCCGGCCTCCCCCAGCATCGCGACGATCCCGTCGCCCGCATCGCGAGCGTAGTCCCCGAAGCCGGCGTCGTGGATGTGGGCGAGGTCGGGCCCGTAGAAGCCGGGTTCGGCCATCAATCCGCCGCGAGCAGGCGGGCGCCGAGGAGCCGGGCGAGGCCGCTGCCGCCGTTGCGCATCACCCAGTCGTGGTTCCACTGGAAGACCGGGCGGGCGACCGGCGCCAACAGGTTCATCCAGGCCTTGGTCGTCGCCACGTTCCACTCATAGAGGACGGCGGTCACCGCGGCTCCCCCGGGCTCGTTCTCCTCGAAGAGGCGCCACCGCCCGGTGCCCTCGAGCTCCCCGACTGCGTCGCCCTCCAGCAGGCGGGGGCGCTCGACGCGGGTTGTAGTGATCTCGAACCGGACCGGGTAGGGCAGGCGCGAGCGCCACAGGTAGCTGCCGACCTGGCCGACGCCGCCCTCGTCCCCGGCCGCGAGCCTGCTCGCCTCCTCGACGCCGCGCCACCACTCGGGCCAGCGCTCGGATTCGTAGATCGCGTCCCAGACCCGCTCCCGGCCGGCCTCGATCAGCCACGTGGTCAGGAACCGGTACTCCGCCATCCTGGGAGGCGGCTAGTTGCGCCTGGGTGGCTCGCCGTTGCCGACGTGGGGAGCCTGGTGATGGACGATCTGCGAGAACCGGATCACGGTGACCACGTCGTCCTCGGAGATCGGGCGGCCGTAGATCTGCTCGAGGAACTGCATCGTCTCCTCGGTGCGGCGCAACTCGGGGTTGTCGTGCTCGACGTCACGAGGCGAGAGGTCCTTGACCTGCTTCACCTCGACGTCGTCGATCACCGCGTCGAAGATCTTCTCTCGCGGCGAGTGCCTGAACCCGACCGTCACCCAGACGATCTGCCCGCGCTTGTACTTGCGGGATTTGTCGCCGAGCCGGATCGTCGCCGTCTTCCGGCCGCGCTTGAGCTGGTCGATGAAGACCGCGGAGTAGAAGTTGAGTGCGTAGGTCGCGCCGTCCACGGGGCGAGCCTACCCTCCCGCGCGATCACCATGGGTCGCCGTCGATCGGATACGTGCCCCCGGCGACCACTGGCGCGCCGGCTCGAGCGGTTCGCGCCGGGCGGCGCAGACCGTCAGCGGGTGGAGCTCGGGGCCGTTGCGGCTCCGTCCTCGGCCATTTCCACGAACATGCGCCCGCCAGCCACCGAAAGGACCGCGCACATGCTCGGAAGGTCAACCCCCTCACTCGAAGGCCGCCGCGTGCTCATCACGGGCGCCGCCCGCGGCATCGGCGCGGCCCTGGCGGCGCGCCTGCACTCACGCGGCGCCCGCGTCGCCGTGGCCGGGCTCGAGGAGGAGCTCCTCGCCGAGGTCGCCGCCCGCTGCGGCGACGCCCACTGGTCGCGCTGCGATGTCGCCTCGAGGGAGGAGGTCGAACGGGCGACGGAGGACGCCGTGGGGGCGCTCGGCGGGCTCGACGTCGTCGTCGCCAACGCCGGCGTCGCCGCGCAGCTGCCGATCGTCGGCGGCGACCCCGACGTGATGGAGCGAACGATCGAGGTCAACGTCATGGGCGTCTACCACACGCTGCGGGCCGCCGGGCCCCACATCAGCCACAAGCGCGGGTACGCGCTGCCGATCGCGTCGGTCGGCGCCGTGGTCCACTTGCCGCTGTTGGGCGCCTACAGCGCCTCGAAGGCGGCGGTCGAGGCGCTCGGCAACACGCTCCGCATCGAGCTGCGGCCCTCCGGCGCCCGCGTCGGCGTGGGCTACTTCGCCGAGATCGACACCGACATGACGAGCCGCGGCTTCGGCACCGAGGCCGCGCGCGTGCTGACCTCGGGCCCATTCGAGCGGGTCTCCCGCGTTGCGCCCCTCGAGGTCGCGATCGACGCGCTCGAGGCCGGGATCGCCCGGCGCGCGCGGCGGGTCGTCGCGCCCGCGTGGGCGAAGCCGCTGCTGCCGCTGCGGATGGCCGTGCAGCCGCTCGTCGACGCCGGCACGCAGCGCGGCCTGCGCGCGGCGCTCGAGATCGCGCGGCGCGAGCACGCCCCGCTGACCACGCCGCAGCCCGGCGACGAGGGCGAGCCGGCCGCCGCCGGGCGAGCGGAGACCGCGGCGCCCTGAGCGCTCAGCCGTCCGGGTTGAAGCCCGCGCGGCCGATCAGCGGGACGAAGCGGGTCGCGCCGAGGCTTGCGGCCTCGAGCCCCGCGCCCGTCGCCGGGTCGATCTCCTCGGCGGTGCGCCGGAAGACCGTGAGCATGTCGGCGCGGTCGGTCGCGATCGGGACGACGAGCCGGCCGCCGATCGCGAGCTGGCCGAGCAGGGCGGCCGGGGCGGCGGGCGCGGTCGCGTGAACGGCGATCGCGTCGAAGGGGGCGCGCTCCGGCCGGCCCTCGCTGCCGTCGGCGGCGATGATCTCGGCATTGCCGACGCCGAGCTCGGCGAGGACCGCGCGCGAGCGCTCGGCGAGCGCCTCGACCCGCTCGATCCCGATCACCTCGGCGGCGAGCTCCGCGAGCACCGCGACCGAGTAGCCCGAGCCGCTGCCGACGTCGAGCACCCGCTCGTCCCCCTCGGTTGCGAGCGCCTGCGCGATCGCGGCGACGATCCACGGCTGGGAGATCGTCTGGCCGTGGCCGATCGGCAGGGCGCCGTCCCGGTAGGCGCGGCGCCGCTCGGGCTCGGGGACGAAGAGCTCGCGCGGCACCTTGCCCATCGCCGCCAGCACGCGCTCGTCGGCGATCCCCCGGCGGCGCAGCTGCCGCTCGACCATCCGCTCCCTCTGTGCGGCGGCGTCGCGGGGCACGGTGCCTAGAAGATGTAGGCGCGGAGGCGGCGCGGCTCGAGCACCGTGACCCGGCCGCGGCCGACGCGGACCACGCCGGCGCGCTCGAGCGTCGCCAGGAACCGGCTGACGCTCTCCCGCGAGGTGCCCGCGAGCTGCGCGAGGTCCGCCTGGGTCATCTGGATCGTGACGCCCTCGCGGACCTCGAGCGGGGCCTCCTCGGCGATCAGCTGGGAGAGGACGCCGGCGACCCGGCTGGGCACCGTCTGGAAGGACTGGCGGGAGATCCGCTCGTTCGCCTCGCGCAGGCGGCGGACGAGCGCGACGACCAGCTTCACGGTGGTCTCCGGCGTCGCGGCGAGCAGCCGCCTGACGTCGCCGGCGGGGAGCGCCAGCAGGTCGCAATCGCTGAGGGACTCGACGCTCGCCGAGCGCGCTTCCCCGTCGAGCATCGCCAGCTCGCCGAAGATGTCGCCCGGCCCGAGCGTGGCGAGCGCGATCGCGCGGCCGTCGGGGTGCTCGCGGGTGACGCGGAGGTCGCCGGAGCGGACGATGTAGCAGGCGTCCGATTGGTCGCCCTCGTGGAAGACGCGAACGCCCTTCGGATAGGAGCGCGGGATCGCGACCTCGGCGATCGGGGTCAGCTCCCCGTCGGAGAGCTCGGAGAAGAGCGGCACCCGTCGCAGGAGCTCGATGTTGGCGCCGGCGGTGTTCACCGCCGTCGATTATCGCTCCCTGGCCGGACCCAGGGGGATTCGTGCTCTGGTGCATCTCGGCGCTGTAGGCGGCCTTCGACTCCGGGGCCCCCCGATCGCGCGCGCGTTCACCTACGGCGAGATGGCGCGCGGCGAGCGGCCCGCGGGCGAGCTGAACCACGCGATCGTGGTCGCGACGCCGGCGTAGCCTCCGCGCGGCGCAGCCGGCTAGTCGATGCCGTCGAGGCAGCCGGAGTAGGTCGCGCTCGCGATGTCCGGATCGTCGTCTCGGAACGCGAGGTCGCGGGCGATCGCGCCGGGGGCGTCGTTGGGCGCGCCGACGTCCTTGGCGAGCTCGCGCAGGCTCTTCGCCTTCGAGCAGCGCCGCTCGGCGCTGTCGTAGGCGCTCGCCTCGGCGGGGTCGTCGAGGAACGCCTTCGCGGGCTGGCGCTCGATCTGGATCGTCTCCACGCCGCATCCGACGAGCAGGGCGGCGGCGATCAGGGCGAGCCCGGCGATCCGCATGGCGGGACCCTACGGCTTCAGCTTCTTGCCGGTCGAGAACAGGTACTGCGACCAGGCCACGGCCGCCGCGGCCATCGCCGCCGTCACCCCGAAGGCGAGCCAGACGCTCACATCGCTCTCGCCGAGGAAGCCGTAGCGGACCGCGCTCACGATGTAGAAGATCGGGTTCGCGTGGGAGATCTGCTCCCACGGGCTGGCGAGCGTCGTGACCGAGTAGAAGACGCCACCGAGAAAGGTCAGCGGCAGGATCACGATGTTGTTGACGAACGTGTGGTGGTCGAAGGTCTCGGCGTGGATGCCGACGATCACCCCGAGGGAGCCGAACAGGGCCACCAGGAGGAGCGCGGCGGCGATCAGGATCGGCGGGTGCTCGATCGGGGTCCCGGTCAGGGGCACCGCGAGGGCCATCAGCGCCCCGCCGATCAGGAGCGCCCGGTAGGCCCCGCCGATCGAGAGCCCGAGGTTCATCTGCCACGGGTGCATAGGGGCGGAGAGCACGTCGTTGATGTAGTGGTCGGAGCGGGCCTGGAAGATCGAGCTCGAGTTGTTCGAGTACGCGGCCTGCGCCATCGCCATCGCGATCAGGCCGGGGACGATGAACTCGTCGTAGGGGAACCCCTCCACCTCCTTGATCCGGGTCCCCAGCGAGAGCCCGAAGACGAGGATGAAGAGGACCGAGGCGACGACCGGCGCGAGCATCGTCTGCGTCCAGAGCTTGCTGACCCGCAGGCACTCGCGGGCCGAGAGCCAGTAGAGCGAGCGCGCCGGGCTCGGGGTCACGGCCCGACCGCCTCGAGGCCGGCGCCGCGGCCCACCGCCTCCAGGTAGACGTCCTCCAGCGAGCCGACGCCGTACTGCTCCTTCAGCGTCTGCGGGTCAGAGCGGGCGACGATCCTGCCGCCGGAGATCAGGGCGACGTCCTCGCAGAGCGCCTCCGCCTCCTCGAGGTAGTGCGTGGTCAGCAGGATCGTGGTCCCGGCCTCGTGCAGGCGGCGGATGTAGCGCCAGAGCTCGCGGCGGAGCTCGATGTCCACGCCCGCGGTCGGCTCGTCGAGGATCACCAGCCGTGGCTCGTGGAGGAGCGCGCGGGCGAGCTGGAGCCGGCGGCGCTGGCCGCCGGAGAGCTTCGGCGCGCGCACCTCGGCCTTCGAGCCGAGGTCGAAGACGTCGATCATCTCCGCGGCGCGCTCCTCGGACTCGCGCTTGGTGAGCCCGAAGTACCCGCCGTGGTAGACGAGCGCCTCCCGCACCGAGAGGAAGCGGTCGAGGTTCGGGTCCTGCTCGGCGACGCCGAGCATCCGCCGCGCCTCGAGGCTCGGCGCGGGCTTGCCGAAGACGAGGACCTCGCCCGCGGTGAGCCGGATCAGGTTCGAGACGGCCCCGATCAGGGTCGTCTTGCCGGCCCCGTTGGGCCCGAGCAGCCCGAAGAACTCGCCCGCGGGCACCTCCAGGTCGAGGCCCTCGAGGGCGAGGGTGCCGTCGTCGTAGCGCTTCGTCAGCCCGCGGATCTCGAGCGCGGGAGCGGAGGCCGCCGCGCTCACGGCGCCGGCCTGCCGTCGGCGCCGCACTTGACGCGCCTCACGAGGCAGTCGCGGACCCGGTGGCGCAGCGCCGAGCGCTTCCACGCGTCGAAGAAGTCCCCGTGGGCGAGCGACGCCTCGTCGGCGCCGATCGAGAGCCGCACGTCGCCGCCCCCTAGCGAGTCGTAGAGCAGCTTGTAGCGCAGGCCGGGGACCTCGACCGGGTGGTCCTTGGGGCAGTTGCCGGCGACGCTGTACGCCATGTGCTCGTGGTGACCGGGCGCGTCGCGGCGCTCGCCGTCCCAGCAGTCGGGGAAGTTCAGGAGCAGCTCGAGCGGGTTGCCCTCGGGGCAGCGGGGGATCGTCCGGTCGCTCGGGATGCCGCTGCCCCGGCAGCTCCAGCGCGCGGCTCCGCCGGGCGGTCCGTAGTCGTAGCCCGCGACCATCCGCAGGCCCGGGGGCCAGAGCCGCAGGTCGCGCCGATCCTGGTGTGAGGACACGTAGTAGAAGGTCCCCTCGAGCACGTCGATCGGCTCCCCGTTCGCCTGCTCGAGGACCGGGACCCAGTAGGCGGAGCGATCGCCGCGCGGCTTGCAGGTCGTGCCCGCCTCGCGCAGCGACTTCGCGGTCGAGAACGCGTCGGTCGAGCGGTTGCCGAAGAACTCGTGCAGGTGGGAGCTCCCCGGCCGGCCGGGGTAGACGATCGGGTCGTCGGGGCCGCGATGGCTGGCGGGGCAGTCGGCGACGAACTCGGCGACGCGGACCGGCGCGGCGCGCGGCACCGCGACGATCAGGAAGAGCGCTCCCACCAGCATCGCGGCTCCCAGTCCTGCCCTGATCGCGATCGACATCCGCTTCAGAAGGTAGAGGCTCAGGCGCTTTCTCCGGCCGAATGGCCGGTATCGGCCATCGTTCGGAAATGGCCCATCGGGGCGATGCGCACGGGGGCGCCGCGCGAGATCGTGAAGGTGCATGGGAACCGCACGCGACAGAGTCATGCTCACCGCGTCGGTCGGCCTCTCGGCCGCCGGCGACACCCTGGCCATCGCGCCGCTGGCGACGATCCTCGCCGCGGAGACCGGCTCGGGTTTCGCCGTCGCCGCCTTCTTCGGCGCGCTCTGGGGACCGAGCGTCGTGCTGGGCTCGGTCGCCGGGCGGATCGTCGACCGATTCGAGAACGTGCGGCTGCTCACGGTCGTCTCGCTCGCGCAGGCGGTCGTGGCCGCGTCGATGATCGTCGCCCTCGACTCGATCCCCGCGCTCCTCGTCCTCGCGGCGATGATCGGGACGGGCAACGCGGTCGCCCAGGCCGCGGAGTTCTCGCTCAGCCCGGTCGCGGCGGGCGAGGACGGGGTCGCGCGCCTGAACGGGTGGATCGAGTCCTCCCGCTACCTGGGCATGACCATCGGTCCCGCACTCGGCGGCCTGCTGGCCGCCGTCGGACACCCGCAGGTCGCCCTCGCCGGCAACGCCCTCACCTTCCTCGCCGTCGTCGCGATCGCGCTTTCGCTCACGGTCCGCCGTCACCCCGCGGTGTCCGAGCACGGGTCCGGCGGTGGCGAGCAGGCCGGCGAGGCGCGCTCGGGATTCGCCGTCCTGCGCCGCACATCGTCGTCACTCTGGACGACGATCCTGATCGCGATCGCCTCCCTCGCCACGATGACGATCGTCTGGCCGGCGATGCCGTTCTTCGCCACGGACGTCCTCGGCGGCAGCGCGGCCACCTACGGCCTGCTGATGGCGACCTGGACCGCGGGGATGGCGATCGGGTCGATCGGGCTCGCGTCCCGCATCCGACCCGAGCGCCTCGCCGTCGCCGCCGTCGCCGCGATCGCGATCCAGGGCTTCTGGCTCGGGCTGCCGACCCTGCTGCTCTCGATCCCGTTCGCCGCCTTCGCCTACGTCCTCGGCGGCGCCGCCCACGGCGCCAAGAACGTCTTCGTCC
>DASUSH010000060.1:0-27801 GCA_036375215.1 Solirubrobacterales bacterium | reverse complement strand
GCCCTAGGCGCCCTAGCCGCCCTGCCGCTCCTCGATCTCGCGCTTGAGCTCGACAAACCCGACGCCCCGCGCGTAGAGCTTGTAGAGCCGGAAGCCCGCCGCCCAGGAGGGCTTGCAGGCGTTGTCGAACATCTCCCCGGCCTCCTCGTCGGTGAGCTCCGGAGCGCTGATGCCGGAGTCCTGGGCACCGAGCTGGGTGCGGATCTCGTCGATCGTCGCGAGCCGCTCCGGCTCGGAGCCGCCGTTCCAGTCCGAGCACATCGCGAGCGGCGCCACCGAGCCGCCGATCATCTGGCCGACCGGGTCGGTGCCGGAGACGTCGATCGGCTCATCGGACCGGTCCTGAGCTTGCGGGGCCTGCGAGGGCTCCTCACCCCCGCAGCCGGCCATCGCCAGCAACAGGGCGAGGGCGAGAAGGGCCGCAGCGAGGAGTCCGGTCCGGGCCCTCAGCTCAGCCCTGGGGACCGAGGCTGACCTGACCGGAGAGCTCACTCACCCAATCCTCAAGCGCCTCTGCCTCGCTGCCACCGGCGAGCCGCTCCTGTAGGCGTTGCTGATCCCGGCGCTCGGCATCGGCCGCGCGGGTGCCCGGCTGTGGCGGCGTGTTGAACCACCCGCACCCGGGAGCATCGAGCTCCCCCGACTCCCACTGCGCGAAGCACTCGAGCAGCATGGGCACCTTGGCGGCGTATGCGGGGCTCCCGACGCTCGACGCGCAGTCCTCCGGGAGCGTCCCGGGCATCGACTGCCCGGCGGTCGGGCCAATGGGCGGGTCGGCGGTGAGGCTCTCGCGGGTGCCATCCGGTCCCGTGTTGCCCGGCCAGCAGTTGCCGGTGTTCGGCGTTGCCTCGTCCCACCAGAAGTCGAGGCCATTCGGCGCGGTCCCCGAGCCGCCGGTCAGGGAGGTCGGATTGCCGAACTTGGTCAGCTCCCCGTGCGGCTCGAAGTCCGGCGGGACCTGGCCCATGCGGTTGCCGGAGTACTGGTTGTCGCACGAGGTCGAGACGCCCTCGCTCGCCGACGGGCAGTGGACGTTGGGGTCCACCTCGCCCTCCGCGTCGCCGGCGATGGCGTCCGGGATCGAGATCAGGAACGTGCCCTGCCGCCAGTTGTCGAAGACCCAGTTGTTCTCGAAGCGGCCGTCGTTGTTCCCCGGCCACATGAAGCCCGTCCCGACGGCCTGCGGAACCCGGGCGAGGAAGGGGTTCTCGTCGCGGTAGACGTCGAGGTTGTTCGCGTAGAACCAGTTGTTGTCGATCTTCATCCCGTCGGCTGGGAAGCCCGGATGGCCGGGGGCCGACAGGGTGTCGGTGGTGAGGCCGTTCGCGTTGCCGTAGAAGCGGTTCTCGGTGACCCGCACGGAGTTCCCCATCGACCCCGAGTAGCCCATCGCAGAGCCGTGCAGGTCGCAGCGCTTGATCGTCGTGTTGTAGCGCTGCTCGGGGTAGAACTCCTCGTTGCGGAACTCGCCGGTCTGCGGAGCCGCGCCGGGATAGACGACCGCATCGCCAGAGCCGAAGCCATCGCAGTTCTGCACCACGTGATGGTCGGTCGTGAAGCTCAGGTGCCCGTAGTCCGCGTTCCAGAAGAACTTGACGCGGTCCAGGAGGACTCCGTCGCTCTCCTCGGTGTAGAAGCCGTGCTCCTGAGCCCCGCGCATCAGGAAGTTGCGGCCGACGAACCCGTCGGTGCGGTCGGTGCGCAGGACGACGTGCTTGGCGAAGCACGGGTTGTCCTCCTCGCCGCTGTTGCACTCCGCGGAGGAGAGGTCGCCGCCGGGACGGGCGCCGGGGTCGTTCGGGTTCTCGTAGCCCTCGCCGGCGTCGAGGATCACGTCCTCCGGCTTGACCCCCGAGCCCTCGAGCTGGAGACCGCAGCGGATGCACTCGCCCGCCTCCTGCTCCGGGATCCCGTGGCGATCGGGGCGGGGCGGGGAGAGCGGCTCGCCTTGGACCGCGCGGCCTTGGATGTGGATCAGGTTCTGGTCGTTGGGGCACTCGGCCTGGTACTCGTAGCTCGGGGCCACCGCGCCGCTCTGCGTCTCCTGGAGCATCGAGGGATTGCACCTGGGGTCGTTGAGCGGGGCCTTGCGGGACTTCGGCTCGGTGTACAGGCCGGGCATGACCACGATCCGGTCGTGGTTGTCGGCGGCGTTCACCGCGTCCTGGACCGACTTGAACTCGCATTCCTTCGCGAGCTTCTTGTTGGTCTTCTGGAGCTTCTTGCCCTTCTTCTTGGACAGCTTCTCCTCGCCCTGGCTCGGCCGCAGCGTCCAGCCCTTGCGCGCATCCTTGATCGAGTCGCCGAGGAGGCTCAGGCTCTTCTTGCCGTCCTTGCCCCGGCAGACGACGTGGAGCTCGCTCGCGCCCTTCGCCTTGAGCGCGGACCCCAGCGACCGGGCCTTCGGGACCACGCCGCCCACGTTCTTCCCGTCGACCCTCTCGGGGTTCGGATCGGGCCAGTAGGAGGGGCGCTCGAGGTGGGCGAAGGCGAGCGCGGGAACGAGCAGGAGGGCACCCACGATCGCCCCTGCAATCATGGCGGCCCGCGCGCTATTGAATCGTCCTTGCCCCGTCATGCGTCCCTGAAGTGCCGGGGAGATTACATGAGCGCGGCCCGCGGGGCGCGGCTTGTCACGCGAGGCTCGGTTCCTCGGTGTCGCGGAGCGGCCGCGGGCGGCCGATCCCGAAGCCCTGGGCGAGGTCGACGCCGAACTCGCGGACCATCGCCAGGGTGCCGGCGTCCTCGACGCCCTCGGCGACCGTGCGCAGGCCGAACTGGCCGGCCATCGCGACGATCGATTGCACCATGCGCTGGTCCTCCGGGCTCGAGACGAGGTCGCTGACGAAGGCGGAGTCGATCTTCAGGTACTGGACCGGCAGGTGGCGGAGGTAGGTGAGCGAGCCGAATCCGGTGCCGAAGTCGTCGAGCGCGAAGCGGCAGCCGAGCCTGCTGAGCCGGTCGACGAAGTCGCGAGCCGCGTCGATGTGCTCGATCGCGGCGGTCTCGGTGATCTCGAAGACGACGTTGGCGGCCCCCGCTCCCGCCCGCTCGAGCGCGACGGCCAGGTCGGCGGGGAGCTGCTCGTCGCAGATCGAGACCGCGGAGAGGTTGATCTCGGCGGGACGGCCGGCGGCGGCGAGCTCGATCGCCTGACCCGCCATCCAGCGGTCGATAGCGACGATCAGGCCGGAGCGCTCGGCGAGGGGCAGGAACTGGCGCGGCTCGAGCAGGGGGTCCGCGCGCTGCTCGGCGAGCATCCGCACGAGCAGTTCCTCCTGGGCCACCCTCCCGCTGTGCTCCGTGATCGGCTGCGCGTAGGCGACGAGGCGGTCCTCGGCGAGGGCGCGGCGCAGGCTCTGCTCGGCGTGCTTGCGCGCGGTGACGTCGAAGGCGACCGAGAACCAGGTCTCGCCGTCGGACCTGGCGCTCCAGCGCAGCCACCGGTACTCGCCGGAGCGGGTGCGCCAGCGGTTCTCGAAGTTGACCACGTGGGAGTCGGGCTCGACCACCTTCGCGGCCACGGCCTGCGTCCGCGCGACGTCGTCGGGATGGACGAACTCGACGAAGGGCCGCGACATCAGCTCGGCGCGGGTCCAGCCGAGGACCTGCTCCCAGGCGGCGTTCAGGGTCTGGAAGCGCCCGCTCGCGTCCGACGTGCAGAGCAGGTCGCGTTCGATGTCGAACCCCGAATCCACGGGGTCTCCGTTCCCGATCCAGTCGCCGCCCATGTTCCCCCTCCTAGGTCGCGTCGACGAACGCCGGCTGCGGGTGCAGCCTACCCCTTCCGGGCAGGCCTCACACCGGCTCGGGCACGGGCTATGTCAGCGCGGGCGGCTCCTCAGGAGGCCGAGGAGAGATGCTCGGCGACCTTGTCCCAGTTGACGACGTTCCACCACGCGTCGATGTAGTCCGGGCGCTTGTTCTGGTACTTGAGGTAGTAAGCGTGCTCCCAGACGTCGACCCCGAGCAGCGGCGTCTTGCCGTCGGAGACCGGGGTGTCCTGGTTCGCCGTCGAGACGACTGCGAGGCCGGAGCCGTCGTGGACGAGCCACGACCAGCCGGAGCCGAACTGGTTCACGCCGGCGTTCTTGAACTCCTCCTGGAAGGAAGCGAAGTCGCCGAAGGCGTCGTCGATCGCCGCCTTCAGGTCGCCGTCGGGCTCGCCGCCCCCGTCCGGGCTCATGATCTCCCAGAAGAAGCTGTGGTTCGAGTGGCCGCCGCCGTTGTTGCGGACCGGCTTCTGCTTGTCCTCGGGGAGCTGGTCGAGGTTCTGGAGCACCTCGTTGACGTCCTTGTCAGCCCATTCCGTTCCCTCGAGAGCGGCGTTCGCCTTGTCGACGTAGGCCTGGTGGTGCTTGTCGTGATGGACCTTCATCGTCGCCTCGTCGATGTGGGGCTCGAGGGCGTCGTAGTCGTACGGGAGGTCCGGAACGGAGAATGCCATCTGAGATCGGCTCCTTTGGGTGGTTGGAAGTCTCGGTCAACACTACCCGGGTGGCGGTTCGGTACGCCCCGGCGCCGGCCTGCGCGCTCACGCGGCGACCGCGGGCTCCTCGTCGCGAAGCCGGGCTAGGTTCCCGGGGTCCATGTTCTGGCAGTCCGTCCTCTACCTCCACCTGGTCGCGATGGCCTTCTTCCTCGGCGGGCAGCTCGTCGTCGCGGTCGCCGTCGTCCCGGTCGAGCGCCGGGCGCCAGACCGCGAGCGGCTGCGCGCGATCGCCAGGCGCTTCGGCTACGGCTCGCTCGTCGCGCTCGCCGTGCTGCTCGCGACCGGGATCGCGATGGCGAGCCACTTCGGGCTCTGGGACGACGGCACGCTTCAGGCCAAGCTGGCCCTGGTCGCGCTCGTCCTCGTGCTCACCGTCGCGCACCTGCGCTTCCCGCGGCTGCACGTCCTCCAGGGCGCGATCCTGATCGCGACGCTCGCGATCGTGTGGCTCGGGCTCGACCTCGTCCGCTGAGGCGCGGCAGCGCTCAGCCGGCGCCGGTGAAGACGATGTGGCCCTCCGCATGGGCCCGCGCCGGGCCCGACGCGACCAGCGCGGTCTCGCAGCCCGCCCCCGTGCAGCGGACCCGGACCGTCTCCGCACCGGTCTCCGTGGCGACGAGCAGGTCGCCCGGGAGGACGCCGGCGCCCGTGAGCGCCGCGGCGTCGAGCGCGAGGACCGAGTCGGTGCCGACCCCCCGCTTGACGCCGAGGTCGGCCATCAGGGCGCGGGCCGGCGGCGCGAACCCGGGCGGGACGAAGCCGAGCGACTCGACCCCCGTGTCGCCGCCACGCGGAAGTCCCGGCCTCGCGAGGGTGGTGACCGCGCCGTCCGGGTCGAAGGCGTAGACCTTCCCCTTGCGCTCGTCGACGGCGATCAGGTCGCCGCCGAAGGCTCCGAACGACTCCGGCGCGACCTCGATCCCGCCCTCCACGCGCGGGGCGCCCGTCGCGACCCGCTCGCGCCGGCCGCCGCAGTCGAAGGCGTAGAGCGCGGCCTTCGTCTTGCGTTCGGTGAGCGCGACGACGAGCAGGCGGTCGCCGAAGCTGCCGACGCGGTCGAAGGCGATGCCGCTGAGGAAGGTGCCGTCGGGAAACGAGGCGAACCGGCGGGCACGCCCCCCGGGTGAGATCCGGACGAGGCCGGGCTCGTCGCGCGGCTCGAGCGCGAACAGGGAGTCGCTGAACGGGCAGCCCTCCTCGTAGGTCGCCGAGGCCGGCCCGTAGGCGATGTAGGGCTCGCCCGCGGCGCTGCGGTAGCCCCGCCGCCCGCGCGCGAAGGGCTCGGGCCCGGTGCCGTCGGGCGCCAGGGTGAAGAGGCGGCCCCCGGCCGCGAGCGCGAACCGCCCGTCGGCGCGAGGCCCGGCGAGGTCGACCGCGCCGTCGACGCGGACGAGCTTCTGCCAGTCGGTGACGGGGGTGCCGGCAAGCGCCGGCGCGGCCGGATTGGCGGCGGCGAGCGCGGCGGCCGTCACCACCGCCAGCGCCGTCGCCGCGGCGGCGAGGTGGCGAGCGGCGGATGAGGGTGGGGTGAGCAATCGGGGCGCCCGGATTTGAACCGGGGACCTCACCGACCCGAACGGTGCGCGCTACCAGGCTGCGCCACGCCCCGAGAAGGCCTCAGTATCCCCGAACGGATGAATTCGGGTGGAGGGCCAGGCACCGAGGGTAGCGGCGAGCCGGGCGAGGAGCGGGGCGCGCCGATCGACAGGCTCGCGGTCGCGATGACGGTCGGGGCGATCGCGCTCGGGGCGGTCGCGGTGCTCGCGATCCCCGCCCTTCGCGAGGGGTTCGGCGACGCCGTCTCGGGCGACACCGGGGCCTTGCGCTCGGAGCTGCGCTCGCTGGGCGCGGGCGGTGTGGCGATCCTCTACGCGCTGATCCTGCTCCACACGGTGGTCTGGTACCCGGCCGAGATCATCAACCTGGCGAGCGGGTTCGTCTACGGGTTCTGGGGCGGGCTGGCGCTGGTCATGACCGGCTGGGTCGTCCAGGGGATCATCGCCTGGGCGATCGGGCGGGAGATCGCGCGGCCCATCCTGCGGCGGATCGTCGGCGCGAAGCGCTTCGACGACGCCGAGCGCCTCTTCGCCGGCGGCGGCGTGCCGCTGCTCCTGGCGATCCGGCTGATCCCGATCTTCCCCTTCAGCCTCTTCAGCTTCGTCGCCGGCGCCGCGCGCACCCGGCTGTGGACCTTCACGTGGACCACCTTCGTCGGCTACCTGCCGATCACGGGGATCTTCGTCTACCTGGGCAGCCGGCTCGACTCGATCTCCCCCACCGACCCGTTGCTGCTCGGGAGCGCGGTGCTGCTCGTGGCGCTGATCGCGCTCGGCCGGCCCTTCTCGCGCTGGATCGCGGAGCGCCGGGCCTCCGGCTAGCGGACCTCGGCGACCGCGGTCTCGACGTCGTCGAGCGTCGGCGAGGCCTTGAGGACGCGCTCGCCGCCGGGGCCCGCGACGACCATCGCCGGCTCCGCCGGCAGCAGGAGCTCGATCGCCTCCTGCGCGTCGGACTCGACCGTCGCCTGGACCTCGTCGGTGTCGATCGCGTCCTCCCAGTCGGACTCGTCGAGCTCGAGGACCCCGCCGGCGACCTGCTCGAGGAACTCCGTGGTCAGCCGCGGCGGATCGCCGGGGACCTTGCCGAGGTTCAGGAAGAAGATGTTGGCGTACTGCCACTGGCGCTCCTGCTCCCCGGCCGCCGTCGCGGCGTAGGCCGCCGCCTGGGTCTCGTTCTCGGCGGTCGAGAAGTGCCGGAGCTCGAGCTTCGCGTCGCCGTCGCGGACGAGATCCTCGATCAGGGGCGGGATCACCTCCCGGTGGTAGATCGCGCAGCCCTCGCACTGCAGGTCGGTGAAGTAGGTGATCGTCACCGGGGCGTCGGGATCGCCGAGCCTGTCGCCGTCCTGGAGGATGCCGCC
Organism: Solirubrobacterales bacterium; assembly: GCA_036375215.1. GTDB lineage: Bacteria > Actinomycetota > Thermoleophilia > Solirubrobacterales > 70-9 > DASUSH01. The sequence goes on along the minus strand of DASUSH010000060.1, from coordinate 20,389 downwards.
CATGAGCCGCTGGGTCTCGCTCGCGCCCGTGATCTCGACCCGCAGCGCGCCGCCCTCGCCCACCGAGATGAAGACGATCGCGAGCACGATCGCGATCGCCGGGATCGCGAGCGCGAGGATCACCGTCCAGCGCCGGCGCGGGGGCCGGCGCGAGGGCACCGCGGGGGCCGCCGCCATCCGCCGGCCTACCCGGCGACGGCCTTGTAGTAGCGGACCGCGAGCCCGGTCAGAAGCGTCTTGAACGTCTCCTCGACCGATGCCCCCTCGCCCTCCGCGTAGGACTCGATGCCGCGATCCTCGATCTCGGCGCTGCGCTCGACCACCTCGTCGACGAGGTCGGGATGCTGGTCGCAGAAGTAGGCGCCCATCGAATAGAGCTCGGTGTCCATGAGCGCCTCGAGGAATTCGCTCGCGGAGGTGTCGGGAGAGGCCACGCGGGAATCCTAGATGCGCCCGAGGCCCGGCCCGATCGCGCTCTTTGCGGCGCTTTCGATTGACACGTCGCGGCGGACCGGTATACATCTCGTTAACCGACCAGGAGGAGATGCCGTGGCCAATCACCTGACGCCGACCGAGCTCGCCGACGAGGTAAACATGAAGCGGCGGGAGGTGATCTCGAAGTGCGTCGAGATGGGGGTGCCGATCTTCAACGGACGGATCGACAAGAACCTCTTCGTCTCCAACCTGCGCCAGCTCGAGGGCGCGGGCAAGCGGTCGACGGCGACCGCCTAGGCGCCGGGCTTTCCCGCTCGGGCCGCGCTTTTCCGGCCCGGGCCACATAGACTCCTTCTCCCAGCGCGCTAGCCAGGAGGAGCGAAGAAGGATGGAGCAAGCCACCGTCCCGGAGGCATCGACCGGCGGTCGGAGCAAGACGATCGCCGACCTGCTGCCGATTGCCGTGGAGCGGCACGGCCCGAAGCCCGCGATCCGCTACAAGGACGACTCCGGCCAGTGGGTGAAGCGCACCTACGCCGAGCTCGGTGAGACCGTCAAGGAGCTCGCCCTCGGCCTGATCGACCTCGGCGTCGAGAAGGGCGAGAAGGTCTCGATCCTCTCCAACACGCGCCCGGAGTGGAGCTACTTCGACCTCGCCGCGCTCTCGGTCGGCGCGACCGTGGTCCCGATCTACCAGACGAACTCGCCCGAGGAGTGCCAGTACGTGCTCGAGAACTCGGACGCGAAGGTGGTCGTGGTCGAGGACTCCGAGCAGCTCGAGAAGGTGCGCGCGGTCAAGGACCGCTGCCCGAAGCTCGAGCACGTGATCCGGATGACCGGCAGCTCCGACGACGCGATCTCGATGGAGGCGCTCGCCGAGCGCGGCCGCGGCCGCTCCGAGGCCGAGTGGCGCGAGCGCTACCAGTCGGTGGGCCCCGCCGACGTCTCCACCTTCATCTACACCTCGGGCACGACCGGGCCGCCCAAGGGCTGCGTGATCTCGCATGGCAACTACCGCGCGATGCTCAACATGGTCGTCGACGAGAGCGTGCTCGGGTCCGAGGAGGTCACCTACCTCTTCCTCCCGCTCGCCCACTCGTTCGCGCTGCTGATCCAGCTCGGCACCTTCGAGCTCGGCTCCGAGCTCGCCTACTGGGAGCGCGACCCGCTGAAGATCGTCCCGAACCTCGCCGAGGTGAAGCCGACCTACTTCCCGTCGGTTCCCCGGATCTTCGAGAAGATCTACACCGCGGCGACCGCCAACGTCGAGAAGGAGGGCGGCCTGAAGAAGGCGATCTTCTGGTGGTCGATCGGCGTCGGGCGCAAGATGCGCAAGGCCGAGCGGGCCGGCAAGCAACCGGGCTTCGTGCTCCGCAGGCAGTACGAGTTCGCGGACAAGCAGGTGCTCTCGAAGATCCGCGCGCTGTTCGGCGGGAACCTCGAGCTCGCGGTCACCGGAGCCGCCCCGATCAACCCCGACATCCTTCGCTTCTTCGATGCCGCGGGCCTGCTCATCCTCGAGGGCTGGGGCATGACCGAGACCTCGACGGCGGCGACGATCGCGAAGCCCGACGACTTCAAGTTCGGCACCGTCGGCAGGCCGTTCAAGGGCTGCGAGGTGAAGATCGCCGAGGACGGCGAGATCCTCGTCAAGGGCCCGAACATCTTCCAGGGCTACTACAAGAACGAGGAGGCGACCAGCGAGACCCTCCAGGACGGCTGGCTGCACACGGGCGACATCGGCGAGATCGATTCCGAGGGCTTCCTCTCGATCACCGGCCGCAAGAAGGACATCATCATCACCGCGGGCGGCAAGAACATCACGCCCGCCAACCTCGAGGCCGAGATCAAGCAGCACCCTCTGGTCTCCCAGTGCGTCGTGATCGGCGACCGCCGGCCCTACCTGGTCGCGCTCGTCACCCTCGATCCCGAGGAGGCGGCGAAGTTCGCCGCCGAGCAAGGGCTGGGCGACGACGTCGCCGCGCTCGCGGCCAACGCCGAGGTCCGCGACTCGATCCAGGCCCACATCGACGAGATCAACCAGAAGTTCGCCCGGGTCGAGCAGGTGAAGAAGTTCGAGATCCTGCCCGCCGACCTCTCCCAGGAGGGCGGCGAGCTGACGCCGACGCTGAAGGTCAAGCGCAACGTCGTGGCCGAGAAGTACGACCCGCAGATCGAGACGCTGTACGCCTAGCGCACCGCTCGCTACTCCGAGAGCCCAGCCGCTTTGACGGCTTCGTCACGGCTCAGGTAGCCCTGGGCCCGCAGCAACTTCCCGTTTCGAATCGTCCAGACGGCCGCCCACTCGTAGTCGACCTCGATCCCGGTGTACCTGGCTGTTCCGGTGGCACGAAGCAGCATCAGGACGGTCGTCCCATCGCCATGCACGTCCACGATGTCCTCCGGTTCCACCCGCGGGCCATCGAATATGTCGAACACCTGGTCGCGCCAGCGGCGAACGCCGTCATGCCCCTCATACAGGCCGCGGACCGGGAAGTCCGGCGGGTTCCGGATCTCGACCTCCTCGTCACAGAGCGCGAGCGGAGGCATGCCGTCCTCGTTGAATACCTCCCACCAGCGCCGCACCAGCTCCACGTTCTCCTCCGACATCGCCAGGTCAGTATCCCGGCTGACCGGCGGTCTAACGGTCGCCGAGGTCGGCTGTGCGCCGGGCGACCCAGCCGGTGAGCCGCGGGGAGAGCCGCTTCAGCCCGTAGCCGAACCATGCCTCGGGCGAGACCGGCGCGACGGTGCGGTTCCGCGCAACCGCCTTGAGGATGTTGCGGGCGACGCGGTCCGGCCCGTAGTTGCGGCGGCGGTACATCGCCGCGATCCGCTCGCGGCGCGCCGGGTCGGACGAGGCGCCGCGGGTGCGCGAGCTCATCGTGATCGGGGTGTTGATCAGTCCGGGGCAGATCGCCGTCACGCCGATGCCGTGGGGGCGGAGCTCCTCGCGCAGCGCCTCGCTCAGGCCGAGGACCGCGAACTTCGTCGAGCTGTAGGCGGTCAGCACCGGGCTCGCCAGGTAGCCCGCGGCCGAGGAGACGTTGACTACGTGGCCGCCGATGCCGCGGTCGACCATCGGCGGGACGAAGAGCTTGCAGCCGTGGACGACGCCGAGGAGGTTGATCGAGACGATCCAGTCCCAGTCGGAGAGCTCGGTCTCGAGGAACTCCGCGGCGAGGCCGACGCCGGCGTTGTTCATGAGCAGGTCGACGGCGCCGACGGCCTCGCCGACCGCGGCGGCGAACTCGCTCATCTGCTCGCGGTCGGAGACGTCCACCCGGCGCGCGAGCACGTCGCGGCCGAGCGCGCGGGCGTCGGCCTCGGTCGCTGCCAGGCCCACCTCGTCGACGTCGCAGACGACCAGGTCGGCCCCGCGGCGGGCGGCGAGCAGCGCGGTCTCGCGGCCGATCCCGCTGCCCGCCCCGGTGACGAGGACGGTGCGGCCGCCTAGGTTCGCGGTGTCCACCGGGCGGCGCCGGGTCAGTCGGCGTCGGCGGCGTCCTGCTGGCGCAGCAGGACGTTGGTGGTCTGCTCGAAGACGCGTCGCCATGCCGGCATCTCCTCGCGCTCGCGCTCGACGCCCTCGAGCACGTGGCGGACGCGGCGGGCGGAGATCTCGATGCCGTGCTTCTCGGCGATCTCCTTGAAGCGGTCGTAGTCGCGGGCGAGCCGCAGCGTCACCGACTCGAAGCCGTGCTTGGCGATCTGGAGCCGTCCGCCGTAGTCCATGATCGAGGTGCCGAACATGAGCTCGTCGTCGGGCTCGGGCTCGATCAGGATGATGTCGACCCCCGGGTACTTCTCCTCCCAGTCCTCGACCGCGCGGTGGAGGCGGTCGTGGGACAGGACCCGGAACGACTGCTGCGCGATCGCGGCTGCGCCCATGTCGGAGACGCGGCGCACGCGGGTGCCGAACATCGTCGGGATCCGCTTCGAGAAGTCGTTCACGTAGGGGACCATCGGGTTGACGACGACGATGAACTTGGCGCCGCGCTCGACCGCCACGTCGACGTTCGTCGTCGAGCGGATGCCGCCGTCGATGAACTCGCGGCCGCGGATCTCGACCGGCGAATAGACGATCGGCAGCGCGCCCGAGGCGGCGACGGCGGTCGAGATCGGCACGTCGCGCCACTCCCCCTCACCGAGCACGACGCGCTCGGTCGTGTCGAGGTCGGTGGCGGTGATGTAGAGCTCGTTCTCGAGCATCCGGAAGTCGTTGGAGCGGTCGGGATCGGAGAGGACCTCGTGGACGTAGTCCTCGATCCCGGCGCCGGTGTAGATGCCCGACGGCATGTTCTCGGCGAGGCCGGTGGCGATGTCGAGCGGCGAGGCCTCCCCGAGCCGCGCGAGGAGCGTCTGCGCCAGGCCCGCCAGCCGGACCGGCAGGAGCAGCGAGCTGTGCAGGAAGCCGCGGTAGTTGGGGCTCAGCAGGGTGGCGAGGTCGAGGTCGCGGATCGGCGACGGGAGCTTGCGGTTCAGCACCCGCATCATCTCCTCGGGGGTGATCCCGTTCGCGGTGACGCTGGCGATGAAGGCGCCGGCGCTGGTGCCGACGTAGACGTCGAACTCGTTGACCGTGCGGTTGACGGCGAGCAGGTCGAGGGCGCGCAGCGCCCCGATCTCGTAGACGCCGCCGGTGAACCCGCCGCCGCCGAGGACCAGAGCCGTCTTCGAGCGCTTCCGGCGCCGCCTGCTTCGAGGCTGGCCCTGGGCGGACTTCTGGCCCTTGGCCCCCTCGATGGGAACTACCTTGCCCATCAGGCGTTACAGGGTACCCGGCGAGGGCCGGCGCCGATCCGGCGTGGCGGCCGGGGCCGGTCCTCTACCCTGGCGCCGGTGCCGTCGGGGAGGTCTCGAAACCGGCGCCTCGCGGGATCCTGCGGGCTCGCTGGGCTGATGGCCGCGATCGCGCTCGCGGCCGGTCCCGGCCTGGCCGCCGAGGGCGCCGAGCCGGCGGGGATCGTGCCCCTCGCGGGCCCGGATCTTCCTGCCGAGACGCCGGTTCCGAGGCGCGGCAGCGAAGCCGCCGACACCACCCGGATCGGCGATTCGGGGCTCTCGCGCAAGCTCGCCAACCTGATCGACCAGGCGGGCTCGGGGAGCGGCGTCTGGGTCGCCGACACCGAGCGCGGGGAGGTCTTCGAGCGCCGCGGCGACAGCGCCCGGATCCTCGCCTCGAACACGAAGCTCTTCACGACCGCGACCGCGCTCGACCGGATCGGCGCCAAGGAGCGCCTGCGGACGCGGGTCGTGACCGGCGCCGAGATCGAGCAGGGCGGCGTGCTCCGCGGCAACCTCTTCCTCGTCGGCGACGGCGACCCGGCGCTCTCCGGCCGCTCCTACGCCCGCCGCAAGGGAATCCCCGGTACCCCGCTCGGCAGGCTCGCGGCGCAGGTGAGGAAGGCGGGCGTGAAGAAGGTCACCGGCCGCCTCTACGCCGACGACTCGGTCTTCGACGGCGTCCGCGGCGTCCCCGACTCCGGCGGGCGCACGAGCCCGTACATCGGGCCGCTCTCCGGGCTCTCCTACAACGAGAACCGCGGCGGCGGCGGCTTCGTCTCGAACCCGGAGACGAACACGGCCGAGGTGCTCCGCAGGGGACTGAAGAACCGCGGCATCAAGATCGGCAAGGTCGGCGAGGGCAGGGCGCGCGACGACCTGCTCGAGGCCCCGCCGCTCGCCGACGCGCGCTCGGCGACGATCACCCAGCTGATCGAGGAGACCAACCGCCCGTCCAACAACTTCTTCGCGGAGATGCTGCTGAAGCGACTCGACGCCGCCGACGGCGACCAGGGCACGACCAAGGGCGGCACCAAGGAGACCGAGCGGTTCGCCGAGGAGCTCGGCAGCGGCGTCCACCAGGCCGACGGCTCCGGGCTCACCCGCACCAACCGCGCCTCGCCCGAGCAGGTCGGCAAGCTGCTCGTGGCGATGGGCGAGCATCCCGCGGGCCACGCCTTCAAGCACTCGCTGCCGAAGGCAGGCAAGCAGGGCACGCTCGCCGGCCGCATGGAGGGCACGGCCGCGGAGGGCCGCTGCCGCGCAAAGACCGGGACGATCTCCGGGGTCTCGGCGCTCTCGGGCTACTGCAAGGCGCGGGGGGCCGAGATGGCCTTCTCGATCCTGATGAACGGCGTCGACGTCAACCGGGCGCGCTCGCTCCAGGACAAGATGGCGGCGACGATCGCGCGCTACAAGCCGTAGCCGCGCGGCGGCGTATGGCACGGGTATCGGGGTGGCTTTGCATCGGGACGATCGGTCTGGTGGTCGCGGGCTGTGGGGATGACTCCGAGTCGGATTCCGGCGGCGATCCGGAGGCGGTCGCGAAGGCGTTCATCGAGGCTTTGGCGGACGAGGACCCAGGGGCATGCGATCTCATGACGGCGGACGGAGCGGACTTCGCGGCGACGATGGTCGACGCGGACAGCTGTGAGGCAGCGATCGAAGACGCGGGCGTCTTCGGCGCGGGCTACTTCTTCGAGTCGCCTCCAGACGAGCTCCCCGATGAGCTCGATTCCGGCGTGCTCGAGGAACGGGGCGAGAACACCTACTTCCAGTTCTGCCTGCCGAACGAGTCCGAAGTCAAGCTCGACCTGGTCGAGGTCGAAGGGGAGTGGCGAATCGACCTGGTGAGCGTGAGCCGCGGGGAAGAGGTCGACGGGCGCGACCGGACGACGATTCCGCCCTGCTCCCTGGCCTAGCCCCTCAGGCTCCGCCCACGTACGACTCGTCCAGCACCGAAGCCAGCGTTTCGGCCGGGGCATTGACGAAGTACGGGTCGATCTCCTCGTCCTGCTCGCGGGCGGCGCGCAGGGCGCGCTCCCAGGTGAGGACGCGCGCGACCTTGGCGACTCGGCAGGCCAGCTCGAGCTCCTCGACGAGCTCGGCGCGGGGCGCCACGTCGGTGAACACCTCCAGGTAGGCGTCGCGGGCCCGGGTGAAGCGCGGGTCAGCGAGGCCCGCGGCCGAGCCCCGCTCGACGAAGCCGAGCGGGACCAGCATCGCGGCGAACGGGTGGGCGACGACGGCGTCCCCCCAGTCGTAGAAGCGAACCCCCTTCCCGCTCCCGAGCACGTTCCAGGGGTGGAGGTCGTTGTGGTCCAGGCTCGCCGGCAGGGGAGACTCGGCGAGCCGCGCGCACCAGCGGCCGAACTCGGGCTCCGCCGCGGCGACCCCGTCCACCTCGCCCGCGACCGCCACCGCCTCGCCGAAGCGCCCGGGCATCGCGGCGGGGCGCATGTCGGCGACGCCGGCGGCGAGGAGCTCGTCGACGTGCGGCTCGAGGCTGCGCTGCAACCGGCCGTACTCGACGAGGGCGGCCGCGAGCGCGTCGACCCGCTCCGCGTCCTCCAATCGCTCGCCCAGGGACGGCCCGCCGTCGAGCAGGAGCGCCCAGGCCCGCTCGGCGTCGGTGGCGAGCGGGACGAGGACGCGGTCGGGGGCGACCCGCGCCAGGATCTCGTAGAGCGGCACCTCGAACGCCGTTCCCGGGCCCGCCGCCTTCATCCACAGCGGTCCGTCGGCGGTCGGGACGCGCAGCACCGTCGCCCACGGCCGCACGTGCGGCTGCTCGACCGCACCGGTCCGCTCGAGACCCGCGTCGGCGAGACGCGCGTCGATCCACGCCACCGCGGCCTCGCGCCACTCGGGCGAGGTCCAAGCCCGCACGCCGTATCCGCCGGCTTTGCCCATCACCCCTACAGACGGAGCGCGGCGACGCGACTCATCGGCCGCGCCTAACGGCGCCGGCCCGGGGGCGGCGGGCGGTCTGCCGCGCCGTCGCCGCCGGAATCGCCGCCGACCACCGCGCGGAGCCCGGCCTCGTCGAGGATCTCGGTGCCGAGCTCCTGCGCCTTGGCGAGCTTCGAGCCCGGGCTGTCGCCGGCGACGACGTAGTCGGTCTTCTTCGAGACCGAGCCGGTCACCTTGCCGCCGGCGCGCTTGATCATCCGCGTGGCCTCGTCGCGGGTGAGCTCGGGCAGGGTGCCGGTGAGGACGAAGGTCTTGCCCTCGAGCGCGCCGCCCTCGGCGCGGCGCTCCTCCTCGGAGAGCTCGAAGTTGAGGCCGCGCTCGCGCAGCCGCTCGATCAGGTCGAGCGTCGCCTCGTCGGCGAGCTCCTCGTCGAGCTGGGCGGCGAGTACCGGGCCCATCCCCTCGACCTCCTCGATCTGGGACGGCTCGGCGGCGAGCAGCGCATCGATCGAGCCGAAGTGGTCGGCGAGCGCGTGCGCGTTCACGTACCCGATTCCCGGCAGGCCCAGCGCGAACAGCACGGTCCCGAACGGCCGCTCGCGGGAACGGTCGATCTCGCGGATCAGGTTGCGGGCCGAGACCTCGCCGAACCCCTCGAGCTCGACGAGGCGCTCCTCGGTCAGGTCGTAGATGTCGGCGGGGTCGCGGATCAGCTCCTCGTCGACGAGGAACCGGTACGCCTGCTTCTCGCCGAAGCCCTCGATGTCCATCGCGCCCCTGGAGACGAAGTGCTTGACGAGCTGGAAGGTCTGCCCCGGGCAGCCGCGCCGGTTGGGGCAGCGGGTCCAGACCTCGTCGGGCTCCTTCACGGTCGGCGTACCGCAGGCCGGGCACTCCTTCGGCGGCCTCGCCTTGCGCAGGCGCCGGCCCTTGCGGTGCTGGACGAGCGGGGAGACGACCTGGGGGATCACGTCGCCCGCGCGCATCACGACGACCTCGTCGCCCTCGCGCACGTCCTTGCGGGCGAGGTCCTCCTCGTTGTGGAGCGTCGCCGTGGTCACGGTGACGCCGGAGACGTGGACCGGCTCGAGCATCGCGAACGGGATCAGGTTGCCGCGGCGGCCGACGTTCCACACGATCCGCTTGAGCGTCGTCGTCGCGGTCATCGGCGGGAACTTCCAGGCGACCGCCCAGCGCGGCTCGCGCCCGGCGACGCCGAGCTCCCGCCAGAGCCGGCGCTGGTCGACCTTGATCACGACGCCGTCGATCTCGAACTCGAGCGACTCGCGCCGCTCCTCCCACCACTCGCAGCGCGCGACGACGTCGTCGGCGTCCGAGTGCGTCCCGATGTCGCCGTTCACCGGGAAGCCGCGGCCCCGCATCCAGTCGAGCTCGTCGGAGTGGGTCGCGAGCTCGATCCCGCGGTGTGCGCCGACCCCGTAGGCCCAGATCGCCAGGGGACGCGAGGCGGTGATCTCGGGGTCGAGCTGGCGGAGCGAGCCGGCGGCGCAGTTGCGCGGGTTCGCGAAGGCGGGCTCGCCCGCCGCCGAGCGCGCCTCGTTGATCTCGGCGAACGCGCTGCGCGAGAGGTAGACCTCGCCGCGGACCTCGACCATCTCGGGGGCGTCGTCGATCCGGTCCGGGATCTGCTCGACCGTGCGCAGGGTCCGGGTTACGTCCTCGCCGGTGACGCCGTCGCCGCGGGTGGCGCCGCGGACGAACTCGCCGTTCTCGTAGGTGAGCGAGATCGCCAGGCCGTCGATCTTCGGCTCGGAGACGAAGCGGAGCTCGCCGGGCTCGATGTCGAGCCGCTTCAGCTGGTTGTGGAGGCGGGTCTCCCAGGCACGGAACTCCTCCTTGCCGCGCGCGTTGCCCAGGGACAGCATCGGCTCGGCGTGCTTCGCCGGCGCGAACTTCTCGAGCGGCCGGGCGCCGACCTTCTGCGTCGGCGAGTCGGGCGTGCGCAGGTCCGGGTTCGCCGCCTCGATCTCGCGCAGCTCGTCGAGCAGCGCGTCGTAGTCCGCGTCGGAGATCTCCGGGTCGTCGTGGACGTAGTAGCGGGTGTTGTGGTGCGCGAGTTCGGCGCGAAGCTCATCCGCCCGCTCGGCCGGGCTCGCGGCGCTCAACTCGGGGAGGGCTCGGCGAGCGTCGCCTCCAGGTCCCAGCCCCGCAGCCGGTCGAGCCCCTCGTGGTCGGTGAGGTCGAAGTGGATCGCGGTCAGCGCAACCCGGCCGCGGGCGATCGCGACGAGATCGGTCCCCTCCTCGTCCTCGAAGGAGGGCTCGAAGCCGTAGATCTGGTAGCGCTTGCGACCCCCGTCGTCCTCCTCGACGAGCTTCAGCTCGTCGTTGTAGAGCCGCTTGCCCAGCCGGGCCACCTCGATCCCCTCGGGCTCGCCCGCCGGGAAGTTGACGTTGACGAGCGTGCCCTCGGGCGGCGGGTCCTCGGCGAGCCGGCGGACCAGCTTGGCGCCGAAGCGGGCGGCGTGCGAGAAGTCGAACGAGCGGCCGAAGCGAAAGTCCATCTCGCGCCGTTCGGACTGCTGCGACATCGCGACCGCGGGGATGCCGAGCACGATCCCCTCGAACGCCGCGGCCACCGTGCCCGAGTAGGTGACGTCGTCACCGAGGTTGGCGCCGTGGTTGATCCCCGAGACGATCAGGTCGGGCTTCTCGCCGAGCAGCCCCAGGTCGGCGAAGCGCACGCAGTCGACCGGGGTGCCGTCGGTGGCGAAGCCGGTGTCGCCGTCGTCGAACCGGATCTCCTCCACCCACAGCGGCGAGCGCGTCGTGATCGAGCGCGCCGTCGCGGAGCGGTTCGAGTCGGGCGCGATCACGCACACCTCGACCCCGTCGAGGCGGCGAAGCTCGCGGCGAATCGCGTGCAGCCCCTCGGCGCCGATGCCATCGTCGTTGGTGAGGAGGACCTTCACGGGGTACGGGGCGATTCTAGGGTGGGTGCCGCGCTGATCCTCGGCGTGGCGGGGCCGGTCGCGAGCGCGCTCGCCGAGCGGGACGGCTACGCGCGCGAGGGCTACTCGGTGCGCGAGGCCAGGTTCAAGATCAAGGGCTGAGCCGAGTCGGCGCGGTCCGCGGGGCCGAGCAGCGGCTCACCGCCGAGCCCGTCGCGCGGCGCGCCGCAGATCGCCGCGACGCTGGTCGCGACGTCCGCGAGCCGTGGCGGCCGGGTCGGCTCGCGAAGCGCCGACCTGCCGGGTGCCACGATCGCCCAGGCGCCGTCCGGGGTGTGGTTCCCGGAGCGCCCGCTGCCCGCGCCCTGCCGGCGCACCGCGCCGAAGCGGTCCGAGCGCACCAGCTCGAGGGTGGTCGCGGGCCGCTCGCTCCAGTGCACCACGAGGTCGGGCAGGCGGTAGGCGTGCTCGCCGGCGTAGCGGTCGGCGGTCCGCTCGATCGCCGCGACCGCGGCCCGGCCGTCGGGGTCGGTGAAGCTCTCGAGGCCGGCGACGATCTCCTCGGCGAGGGCGCCGGCGTCGGCCGGGTCGACGACCCCGTCGCGCTCGCGGCCGCGAAGGTTGAAGCGGATGTAGCCCTGGTTGTCGGCCGGGTGGGCGAAGGCGCGCGCGCCGCGGCGGTCGACCCCGCTCAGCTCGAGCCGCGCGGTCAGCTCGAGCGCGAGCCTGCGCGGCAGCGCCTGCGCGACGGCCCCCCGCAGGCCGGGCGGCAGCGCGGCGCGCAGGCGCCAGACCGCGCTCGGCTCGTCGAGGGGCCCGCCGGAGAGCACCGCGGCGAGCATTCCCGGCAGGAGATCCGCGCGGCTGGTGTTGACGTCCATGCCGACGGCCGAGCAGACGATCACGTCGGCGTCGCGGGGCAGCGCGCGCAGGACCCTGCCGATCGCCTCGTCGACACGCCCGTAGACGTCGGTGAGCGTGCGCTCGAGGACGATGCGCCGGTCGCCGTTGGTCCAGGGCTCGGCGAGCTGCGAGAGGTCCCAGAACTGGTGTCCCGCCAGGTGGGCGGCGCTGAAGGTGAGCCAGGCGAGGTCGAACTGCTCCTGGGAGAGCAGGTGGACCGCGGCGTCGGCGACCCGGCCCGGCGCATCGAGGAGGCGCGAGCGCAGCGCGATGAGCTGCGAGGAGCGCGGGCGGCCGAAGACCTCGGTGGCACGTGGCGGCTTGCCGAAGTCGCGCGCGAGGGCCCGCCGGGCGACCTCCGGGCGCGACCAGGCGGGGAGCACGGTCCGCTCCTCGAAGCCCCAGCCGGAGACGAACGTGCCCTGGTGGCGCCGCGGCGGCCGGCATTCGTAGGGATCGATCGCGAGGGTGCGCCGGCCGGCGATCGCAAGCCGTTCCCAGATGGCCGGCGGAGCCTCGAGCTCACCCGCCTGGCGCACGCTCTGACGCCGCGCGTCCCACTGGAACGGGTAGAAGAGCCCGTGGTCGCCGATGTCGATGCCGCTGTAGAGCGTGTAGAAGGCCCCGGCGGCGAAATCGCGCGCGGGGGTCTCGAGCTCGACGCGGCGGCCCCGCTCCGCGAGCGAGGAGAGGTTGGGGAGGCGCCCCGACTCGATCATCGTGTCGAGCAGCGCGACGCTCGCCGAGTCGAACGTCAGGACCGCGATCACAGCCGCACGACCTCGCCGCCGTCCATCGCGGAGGCGCGTGCGGCGTCCAGGGCCCTCATCGCCGTCACTCCCTCGCGAGCTGTCGCCAGCATGCCACCACCCTCGCCCCTGACAACACCGGCCAGCGCCCGGAGTTGTCGCGCGAGCGAGGTGACGAGCGGGTGCTCGCCGCCGCGCAGCCGGGCGAACGTGCTCCGAGCGACGCCGCCGTGGACGCTGCGGGCGCTGAGCTCGCCCGAGCTGCGACGAACCTCGACGCGCTCGGCCCAGGCCGAGTCGGTCCGGCAGACGACCCGCGCCGAGCCGCGGTCGCCGGTGAGCTCGATCCGCGCGCGATCGGGTTCGATCGACCTCGCGCGCGCCGAGCGCAGCTCGCCGCCGAGCAGGCAGGCCGCGAGGTCGGCGAGGTGCGGCCCGAGGTCGCCCAGCGCGTCCTCGCTGACCTCGTGCGCCCGCCAGGACCCGCGCCGGTAGCAGAGGCGCAGGGACAGCTCGAGCTCGCCGCTCGCCGGCACGCGGGGCGCGACCGCGGTCAGGTGGCTGAAGCGGCGGTTGAACCCGACCCAGACCGGCGGATCGAGCTCCGCGAGGCGCTCGGCCTCGCCGGCGTCGCGCCCCGGCGGCTTCTCGACCAGCGCGGGGATCCCGGCCGCGCTCGCGAGCTCGGCCTGCTCCGCGTGGCGAGCGGGCGGGCTCGCGATCACGATGGCGTCGGGGCTCGAGCCGTCGAGCATCGCCGCGACCGACTCGTACGCCCGGGCCTCGCCGGGGGCGGAGGCGGCGAGCCGGTCCCGCCGGCCGGGGTCCGGATCGGCGACCGCACACAGCTCCGCGCCGGCGACCTGACGGAGGGCGGGCGCGTAGCCGACCTGGCTGATTCGGCCGCAGCCGGCGATCGCGAGCTTCATCGGGCGCGCATATTAGGTGACCCTAACTCTCTGCGTCGCAAGCCACCGAGCGTGCGGTCCAGCCGCCGTCGGTGCGCTCGAAGAAGACGCCGCGGGACGGCGGCGTCTTCGAGACGTCGACCTCGCCGATCGGGACGTCGAGCAGCCAGGCGAGCGCCGTCTGCCCCTCGATCGCCCCCACGACGGGCTCGCCGCAGTCCGAGATCGTGCCCGCCCCCACCTCGTCGACGGCCAGCTCGAGCTGCTCGCGGGCGGCGCTGATCGCGGTCGCGCTGCGGGCGTCGCCGGGCAGCGCGGCGACGCGGAAGCCGGCCTGGACCGCGAGGGCGAGGACGAGGACGGCGGTAATCGCCACCAGCGCGCGGGGCGCACCCGGATCCCGGGCCCGGGTCCCCAGGCGGGCGAGGCCGGCCGCCCCCAACGCGCAGGCGACTGCGGCGGCGGGCGCGAGGAACCTGGGGAGGCCGGCGTATCCGCCGGCCGCCATCACCGCGACGAGGGCGACCCACGCGAGCGCTCCGGCGGCGACGATGAGGAGCGCGCGGTCGCCGCGCCGGCGCGCCGCCACCGCGCAGCCCGCGAACCCCAACCAGAGCGCGGCGAGGGGCAGGACCGCGGCTCGCCCGATGACCTCGAGCGCCTCGACCGGGGGCGAGCCCGAGCCCTCGCGGGCGCGGTCGGCGCCGGTGAAGAGCGAGCCCGAGCCGAGCAGGTCCGGGACGAACCAGAGGGCGGCGATCCCGGCGATCGCGGTCGCGACGGCCGGGCGCCGCTCGGGGCGGGCCGACCAGAGCCAGCCGCCGTAGACGAGGAGAGCGGGCCAGACCTCGGGGCGGACCAGCGCGGCCGCCGCGCCGAGGGCGAGGGCGGCGCCCTCGCGCCCGGCGAGGCCGCGCTCGACGGCGGCGAGGACCAGCGCGACCATCACCGGCTCCGCGAGGCCGCCGGCGAACTGGCGCAGCCACGGCGTCAGCCCGTCGGCGAGCAGGACGATGGCCGCCGCCGCCAGGGCCGCCGCGATCGCGCGCTCGCCGCGCCCCGCGCCCGCCCGCTCGGCGATCCGGCCCGCGAGAAGGGCCCCGAGGACGGGGGCCGCGAGCCAGCCGACCCGGGCCACCACGAGCCAGAGCTCCGGCGCCGCGTCGCCGAGGACCGAGAACGGCGCCGTGAAGAGGACCGGCAGCGGCTTCCACGACGGGCCGCTCGTCGTGTCGAGGGCCAGGCCCGCGGCCTCGCGGCCCCAGACCAGCCAGCCCCAGGGGTCGTAGACCGGGTCCCAGGGCAGGAGCAGGGAGAGGCCGGCGACGGCGACGATCAGGAGGGAGACGGGGAGCAGAGGGCGTAGATTGGCAATAATTAGGTGTGCCTAACACCGCCGGAACCAGTCGCCCCTTGTTCGCGCGCTCCCTGACAGCCCTCGCGGTCGCCCTCGCGACCGCATTTCTCGCCGCCTGCGGCGGCGGTTCCGAGGAGGCCGAGTCCGGCGACGACCCGGGCCCGGAGGGGATCACGATCTACTCGGGCCGGATCGCGCCGCTGATCGGGCCGCTGATCGACATGGAGGAGGAGCAGACGGAGAAGGACATCCAGACCCGCTTCGGCGACAGCCCGCAGCTCGCCGCGACGCTTATCGAGGAGGGCGAGAGCTCGCCCGCCGACGTCTTCCTCAGCCAGGACGCGAGCGCGCTCGAGGCGGTGGACGAGGCGGGCCTTCTGACCAAGCTCCCCGACGACATCCTCGAGCGGGTCCCGGCGCGCTTCCGCGCCGAGGACGGCGACTGGGTCGGGACCTCGGCGCGCTCGCGCGTGGTCGCCTACGACAGCCGCGAGCTCGGTCCCGAGGACCTGCCCGACTCGGTGCTCGACTTCACCGACCCCGAGTGGGAGGGCCGGGTCGGCTGGGCGCCCCCGAACGCCTCGCTCGAGGCGTACGTCTCGGCGCTCCGCGCCGCCGAGGGCGACGAGGTCGCCCGCGAATGGGTCGAGGGGATGGTTGCGAACGACGCCCACTCCTACGACTCGAACACGCCGATCCGCGATGCGATCGCGGCCGGCGAGATCGACGTCGGCCTCATCAACCACTACTACGTCGCCCAGGCGAAGGCCGAGGAAGGCGAGGACTACCCCGTCGACATCTACTTCCCGCCGAACGACCTCGGCGCGCTCGTCAACGTCGCGGGGGTCGGCGTGCTGGAGTCGAGCGAGCGCAAGGAGGAGTCGTTCGACTTCATCCGCTTCGCGCTCTCGCGCACCGGACAGGAGTACTTCGTCGAGAGCTCGAAGGAGTACCCGGTGATCGAGGGCGTCGAGGGGCCCGAGGAGGTGCCGCCGCTCGACGAGCTGCCCAGCCCCGACTTCGACCTCGCCGACTTCGCCGACCTCCAGGGCACCGTGGCGATGCTCCAGGAGGCGGGCGCGCTCTGATGAGCGCGGCTGCACCCGGCCGTCGCCCCCCGGCTGCGCTGCTCGTCGCCGCCGCCGCCGTCGCGGTCCTGGCCGCCCTGCCCGCCGTCTACCTCGCCGTCGTCGTCGGCGACGACCTGGCGGCCGCCGTCGACTCGGTCTGGAACTCGCGCAGCGCCGAGCTGATCGTCCGCAGCGTCGGGCTCGCCGCCGCGGTGACCGCGACCGGGATCGCGATCGCCGTCCCGATCGCCTGGCTCACCACCCGCACCGACCTGCCCGGGGCGCGCGTGTGGGCGACGCTGGCGACGCTGCCGCTGGTGATCCCGAGCTACATCGGGGCGTACCTGTTCGTCTCCGCGCTCGGCCCGAGCGGCGCGCTCCAGGACCTGCTCGAACCGCTCGGTGTCGACCGGCTGCCGTCGATCTACGGGTTCGGCGGCGCCTGGCTCGTGCTCACCCTGTTCAGCTATCCGGTGATCCTGCTGACCGTGCGCGCCTCCCTGCGCCGGCTCGACCCGCAGCTCGAAGAGGCCGCGCGGGCGATGGGCCGCACGCCGTTGCAGGCCTTCCGCAGCGTCGTCCTCCCCCAGCTGCGCCCGGCGATGGCGGCCGGCGGGCTGCTCGTCGCGCTCTACGTCCTCTCCGACTTCGGCGCGGTCTCGATCATGCGGTTCAACTCGTTCACGCGCGAGATCTACATCACCTTCACGGCCGGCTTCGACCGCACCGGGGCGGCGGCCCTGGCGGTCCTGCTCGTGGCCGTGACGGTCGCGGTCCTCGTCCTGTACTCGCGCGCGCGGTCGCGGCTCCGCCTCCACCGGGCCTCGCCGGGGACGGCGCGGCCGGCGCGGCCCGTCCCGCTCGGCCGCTGGCGCTGGCCGGCGCTCGGGTTCTGCGCGGCGATCGTGCTCGTCGCCCTGGTCCTGCCGGTCGGGGTCCTCGTCTACTGGGCGATCCAGGGCATCGGCGACGACGCCGGCATCGGCGGCCTCGCCGTGAACGCCGGCCACTCGCTGGCCGCCGGGGGACTGACCGCGCTCATCGCGGCGCTCCTGGCGATCGTGGTCGCGGTGCTCGTCGTCCGCTATCCGGGCCGGATCTCGCGCGGGCTCGAGCGGGTCAGCTACACCGGCTACGCGCTCCCCGGGATCGTCGTCGCCCTCGCCCTCGTCTTCTTCGGGATCCGGGTCGCCCCCCCGCTCTACCAGTCGTTCGCGATGCTCGTCGTGGCCCTCACCGCACACTTCCTGCCGCTCGCGATCGGCGCGATCGGGGCGGCGCTGCTGCAGATCTCGCCGCGGGTCGAGGAGGCGGCGCGCGGGCTGGGCCGCGGCCCGCTCGGCGTCTTCCGGACGATCACGGCGCCGCTCGCGCTCGGGGGCATCGCCGCGGGCGCCGCGCTGGTCTTCCTGAACGCGGTCAAGGAGCTGCCGGCGACGCTGATCCTCGCCCCGATCGGGTTCGAGACCCTCGCCACCGACATCTGGAGGCAGACCACGACCGGGTTCTTCGAGGCGGGGGCGGTGCCGGCGCTCGTCCTGCTCTGTGTGGCGGCGCCACCCCTCTACCTTCTGACGGGCAGGAGCAGCCCGGCATGAGCGAGACCGCCCTCGAGCTCAGATCGATTCGCAAGTCCTTCGGGGAGGTCGAAGCCGTGCGCGGGATCGACCTCGAGGTCATGAACGGCGAGGTCTGCGCCCTGCTCGGCCCGAGCGGCTGCGGCAAGACGACGACCCTCCGGCTGATCGCCGGGCTGGAGCGGCCAGACGCGGGCACGATCTCCGTCGCCGGCCGCAGGGTCGACGGCGACGGCGCGCACCTCGCCCCCGAGAAGCGGCGGATCGGGATGGTCTTCCAGGACTACGCGCTCTTCCCCCACCTCGACGTGGCCGCCAACGCCGGCTACGGGCTCGGCCGCAATCCCGACCCGACACGGGTTGCGGAGGTGCTCGAGCTGGTCGGTCTCGGCGGCGAAGGCGCCCGGCCCGTCCACGACCTGTCCGGCGGCCAGCAGCAGCGTGTTGCGCTGGCGCGGGCGCTGGCGCCGACCCCCGACCTCGTGCTGCTCGACGAGCCGTTCTCGAACCTCGACGCGTCGCTGCGCGAGCGGCTCCGCGGCGAGGTCCGCGAGATCCTCGCCCGCTCGGGCGTGCCCGCCCTGTTCGTGACCCACGATCAGGAGGAGGCGCTGAGCCTCGCCGACCGGGTTGCCGTGATGCGCGACGGCGCGCTCGCCCAGATCGGGACGCCCGAGGAGGTCTACGGCCAGCCCGCCGACCGCTGGGTCGCGGACTTCCTCGGCGACACGGACGTCCTGCCGGCGACCGCCAACGACGGCTTCGTCGAGTGTGAGCTCGGCCGCCTTGGCGTCGACCCGGGCTTCCGCGGCCCCGCCGAGGTGGTGATCCGGCCCGAGTCGATCGCCATTGGCGCCGGCCCCAGCCCGATCGGCCTCTCGAAGTCCGAGGGCGTAGTCGTCGAACGCACCTTCTACGGCCACGACCAGTTGGTTCGGGTCGAGCTCGACTCCGGCGTCTCGGTCCACAGCCGCCGCCTGGGCTTCCCGGCGTGGCATCCCGGCGACCGGGTCAAGGTCTGGATCGACGGCCCGGTCAACGTGCTGCCCCGCGCGGGGTAGGCGCGCCGGCCGACCACGCCAGATCGACCTGCCACCCAAGGGGTCTGACCCCAAAGGGACAGGTCGACCTGCCACCTGAGGGGTCTGACCCCGAAGGGACAGGTCGGGGAGGCAGCTAGTAGCGGACGCCGACGAGGTAGAGCCCGTGCGGGGGCGCGGTCTCGCCCGCGCGCTCGCGGGGGGCGCCGTCGAGCAGCGCGCGGAAGTCGTCGAGGGGGCGGCGGCCCCCGGCGACCTCGAGCATCGTGCCGACCAGGACCCGCACCATGTGGCGCATGAAGGCGTCCGCCTCGATCCCGAACTCGAGGATGCCCGGGACGTCGCCGGTCCAGGCCGCCGCGAGGACGTCGCGCTCGAAGCGGACGTGGTCGGTCTCGGTCGGGGTGAACGCGGTGAAGTCGTGCGTGCCGGGGAGCGCGGCGGCGCAGGCGTCGAGCGCGTCGCGGTCGATCCGGTGGCGCCACCAGAGCGCCCTGCCCTCCTCGAATGGGTCGCGCACCGGCGCGGCGAGGATCCGGTAGCGGTACGCGCGGGCGCGGGCGTCGCGGCGCGCGTCGAACCCGGGCGCCGCCTCCGCGCAGGACCGCACGACGACGTCGCTCGGCAGCACCGCGTTCACGCCGCGGAGGAGGCCCTCCTTCGCCGCATCCGCCTCGAAGCTCGCCACCTGCGCGGTGGCGTGAACCCCCGAGTCGGTGCGACCCGCGACGGTGAGCGCGACCTCGGCGCCGAGGATCCGCGCCAGCGCCGCCTCGAGCTCGCCCTGGACCGTGCGCAGGCCGGGCTGCGCGGCCCAGCCGCGGAACCCGGTTCCGTCGTAGGCGATCTCCAGCCGGTAGCGCGTCAGACCAGCTCGAGGAAGACCATCTCGGTCGAGTCCGAGCGGCGCGGGCCGAGCTTGACGATCCGCGTGTAGCCGCCCGGGCGCTCGGAGTAGCGCGGCGCCACTTCCTCGAAGAGCTTGTGGACGACGAACTTGTCCTGGCCGAGGGCCGAGAGCGCCTGCCGGCGCGCGTGCAGGTCGCCGCGCTTGCCGAGCGTGATCAGCTTCTCGACCTGCGGCTTCACCGCCTTCGCCTTCGCCTGGCTCGTCTTGATCCGCTCGTGCTCGATCACCTCGATGCAGAGGTTGCGCAGCAGCGCCTTGCGGTGCGAGGCGTCGCGGCTGAGCTTGTGGCGGTTCTTGCGGTGGCGCATGGCCCTGGGCGGGTCGGTCCGCTAATCCTGACGGAGGGTGAGACCGAGGGCGTTCAGGCTCTCGACGACCTCGTCGGTCGAGCGCTTGCCGAAGTTCGGGATCGCGTTCAGCTCCGACTCCGACTTCTGCACCAGGTCGCCGACGGTCTGGATGCCGGCGCGCTTCAGGCAGTTGTAAGCCCGGACGCCGATCTCGAGCTCCTCGATCAGGCGGTCGTCGCCCTCGAGGCCCGGGGCGCCGTCGCCGTTGTCCTCCGGGATACCGGCGCCGTCGCGAGCGGTGAGCTCGTCGACGCGGTCGGCGTCCGTGAAGATCGCGAGCGACTTGATCAGGATCTCCGCGGCCTCGCGCAGGGCGACGCCGGGCTCGATCGAGCCGTCGGTCTCGATCTCGAGCGCGAGCTTGTCGAAGTCGGTGCGCTGGCCGACGCGGGCCAGGTCGACGTTGTACGACGCGCGCCGGATCGGCGAGAAGATCGAGTCGATCGGGATCACGCCGATCGGCTGGTCGTCGGACTTGTTC